>JBGQFD010000030.1:0-33842 GCA_041496705.1 Gammaproteobacteria bacterium
GCCGGGGAGATGGCGGAGGAAGAGGCCGGGCACGTGCGGCTGATCGAGGATTGGCTCAAGCGGACGCCGGAGCCGGTCAGCGGCTGGGACGACGATCCGGACCCGCCGGTGCTCTCGGACTGAAGGCGAAGGTCCAGTGGACATCCTGCTGCCTGAGGGCTGGGCCGCTCCGGTCGGCTACTCGAACGGCGTCGCCGTGCGGCCCGGCCGCATCGTGTTCGTCGCCGGGCAGGTCGGCTGGGACGCGCAGCAGAAATTCCGCAGCGAAGAAATCGTCCCGCAGTTCGAGCAGGCGCTGAGGAACGTGCTCGCGGTCCTCGCAGAAGCCGGCGGTCGGCCGGAGCACATCTGCCGCATCACCGGGTTCTGCTGCGACAAGCCCGGATACCTCGCGGGTCGCCGGGCGCTGGGCGCCGTGTGGAAGCGCCTCATGGGAGGACACTATCCGGCGATGAGCATGATATTCGTCAGCGACTTGCTCGACGGCCCCGGAAAGATCGAACTCGAGGCGACCGCGGTCGTGCTCTCTCCAAGAACGCAAGGAGGGGGCCTGCTCAGGTCGGCACCGACGCAGCCGAGGCAGCCCCGCTCCGGCCGACCGCGCCGGAAGAAGGGAAGACGAGAGACTTGATCACCACCGGCACCGCGCCCGAGGTCTCGAGCAGCGCGCCGATGTCGATGAAGTCGAATTCCCTGAGCGCGATTCCGTCGACCGACACGATCGGATTCGGGAGGCGGATCTCCTCCAGGCAGTGAATGCCGATCAGGCCGCCGATGTCGCCGTCGCCGACCAGGATGAGCGGCAGGCCGCGCGCAAGCCCGTCGGCGAGACCCGCGGCGATTCCCCGGCAGAAAGCGTCGAGCCGGGCGAAGGTTGCAGATTTCTTCCAGCGGTAGCAAAGGGCCACCGCCCTCCGGCCGCCGTCAAGATCGAGACGACGCAGTGCGGCACGCACCGACTCGGAAATCTGCTCAACGGCGAGAATCTCGTCCCCGAGCGGCAAATCCGGCTTGATGACCGGAAGGTTTTTCAGCGGAAGCACGCTTTGCGGCGAAACGAAGATGGTGCTGCCGCTTACCTGGATCGTGTACTGGGAGGCTCCGATAACCGTCGCGCGGATGCCTTCGTCCGAAGGTTCGATGCGCGGTCCCCAGGTCTCGATTCGCCGGAGGATCGCCCGGCCCAGAGCTGGCCCCAGATCGCCGAATGCCCTGACTTCGCGCCCGTAAATATATTCCGATACGCCGCCGGAAAACGTGATCACGTCGGGCTTGCGCGCGTTGCGCAAAGGCGAAAGGCGCAGAAGTGCAGAAGCTTCGGCGCCGACGGAAGGCCTACTGACGATCTCGAACAGACGCTCGGCCATGCGCTCGACCAATGCATCGAGGAGATTCGCGTCGGGCTTCACGCCGATTTCGAGAACCAGTCCGACTTCCGCGGCGATGCGCCGGCCGGCCGGCTCGATGCGACTGACGCGCCCCTCTTTGTCGAAGGAGACAACACGCGCGCCGATGTCGACCGCGGTCATTTCGGTCACCTCGCCGGCTTCGCACACGGCGATCTTGGTCGTGCCGCCGCCGACGTCGATGTTCATGACGCGAGCAGATTCCCGGATCGAGCGCGCCGCTGCGCCCGATCCGAACGCTGCGAGCGTCGCCTCCAGCGCGTCGCCGGCGCTCAGCGAGACGAACTTTCCCGCCTGGGAGGCGAACAGTTCGCCGATCGCGCGCGCGTTGCTGCTCCGAACCGCGACCCCGGTGAGGATCAGCGCGCCGGTATCGATCGTCCCGGGGTCGATCTTCGCCTGCGCGTATTGCCGCTCGACAAAATTGCCCAGCGCAACCGCGTCGATAGTCGAGTCGGATCCTGCATTTTCGATATAGGGAGTGAGCAGAATCTCGGATTCGTGTACGAGCTTGCGCTCGGACACGACGTAGCGGTTGTCCAGCCTCTCGAGCACCAAACGCGAGAACGCCAGGTGCGAGGTGGAGGAGCCGATGTCGACGCCAACGCTCTCGAGCCGGATCTCGTCCTCGATTTCGAGGCTGCGCCGGACGCTGGAGAAGAAAACCCTCCCGCCGGCGGGCTCATCGCTCATCGGGAGGCGACTTCAGACCACGGTGGATTTCGGGGCGGTCCCGGCTGGGGTCTGATACCACGCAGGGTCCATGCGGCACTCCACGCCGTTCTGCCGCAGAGTCGATTCGTATTCCTGGCGCAGATTCGGATCTTCCATCCAGTAGGGAATGGCGGTACCGCCTTCGTTGACGTCGATGGCGGTGTAATCGGTGTGCTTTTCGCCCGGCGCTCCGGGATCGCGGCCGGGGTTGTGCGGCCCGAACCATGCGGTCAGGCGGAACGGATCCTTTGCTACGCTGAAATGCTGGTGATACCAGCGCGCGCCGCCGGGGGCCGCCGAGACCATGCCGACCGGTTCGTAGTCGAGGCGACGGATTTCCGCCTGGTGGCCGTCCTTCCACGGCGTCACGCCAAGCCGCTCGGGCCAGGTATACGTATACCCCTTGCCCTGGAGGCAGATGAGCACGGCGGCCGAGGTGTGCGCGTGCGCCTTGGAGTAGCGCCCGTTCTCGTGCTGGCCGATCCAGAAATAGAAGCAGTTGTTGGTCATGAAGGGCTCGACCCGGCGCCAGCCGACCGAGCGGCGATTGTCCAGGGGCAGGTCGCAATGCACCGCGTCAGGGATGAGGTTTGTGCGCCGCATGGCGAGCCCGCGCACCGGGTCGGGCTCGATGTCGTCCCTCGGCTTGTAGAAATCCTCGGCGCCGCTGAAGCGATCGCGGAAGACGAAAGGATTGTTGAACACCGCCTCCACGCTGTTGATCATGTTGAGGACGTTGGGCGCCGTCGTCCCGGCGAGGAGCAGGGCGCCGCCCGCAGTCGCGTTGACCAGGCGGTGCCACGCGTTCATGGGGATCGAGAACATCGAACCTTTCTGCCACTCGAACACGTGCTTCGTGCTTTCTCCTTCGAGCCAGACCTCAGTCGTGCCGCGCCCCTCGACGACGAGATATATCTCTTCGTACATGTGCTTCTCGGCATTGAGCGCGCCGGCGGGCGGTACTTCCACGACGTAGCAGCCCCACTTGGTTTCGGTGCCGTAAAGCTGGATGTAGTGGCCGCGGCCGCCGGTGCGCTTCCAGGGGAGGAGCGGAAGGTCCTGCACTCTGCGGATGCCGAGTCCCCGGAACACCGGAATCCCCTCGGACTCCATGAAGGCATCGTAGGGGGTGGGTTGCTTGCGAAACTGGCCGAAGCCGGCTTTCCTGGTACCGGCCGGTTCGTGCCAGTGGGTCTGGTCTTTCTCGTGGGGCATGGTGCTCCCTGGTGGGCTGCGTTCCTGCATACAGAACACAGTTCCAATTCATTGCAGGCGGGATTCATTCGAACATATACTCGCCCGAGCGTCAATGCACCGCGGGGAGGATGCCCATGCCGTTGCGCGGCTCGATCGTTATCGTACATTTGCTGGTCTGGCTCGCGGCGTTCGGCTCGGCTGCGGCGCAGACGCAGAGCGGCAACGCCGCGATCTACCTGTATGAAGGCGCAGACCGGAACCAGCGCCTGGTGGAAAACGCTCGCCGCGAGGGGACGCTGTCGCTGTACACGTCGCTCGCCCCGACGGAATCGGTTCCGCTCGCCCAGGCTTTCGAGAAGAAATACGCAATCAAGGTACAGTTGTGGCGTTCCCTCAGCGACCAGGTGGCGCAGCGCGCGATCAACGAGGCGCGCACGCGCCGTTTCACGATGGACGTCATCGAGACCAACGGGCCGGTCGTCGAGACGGTGGCGCGCGAGCGGGTGACCGCGCGGTTTTTCAGTCCCCACATCGCCGACATTCCGTCCTGGGGTGTTCCGCCGCACCGCCTGTGGATATCCGATCGCGTCGACTTCTTCGTGGTCGCTTTCAATACCGACAAGGTGCGGCGCGAAGATATTCCGGCGACCTACGAAGGTTTCCTCGATCCCCGCTGGAAAGGGCGCATCGCAGTGGAAGCGACCGACGAGGAATGGCTGGCGGGCATCGTCGCCCACTGGGGCGAGAAGCGCGGACTGGATTTCTTCCGCAAGCTGGTCGCGATGAAGCCTGACGTGCGCCGGGGACACGTCATGCTCTCCGGACTGGTCGCCGCAGGCGAAGTGCCGGTCAACCTCACCAACTACGCCTCGAACGCGGACTCGATGAAGCGCGGCAAGCGGCCGATCGACTGGAAGGCAGTGGAGCCGGTCGTCGGCCGGCCGCAGGCGCTCGGGCTGGCCGCGAATGCGCCGCACCCGCACGCGGCGCTGCTGTTCGCGGACTTCGTCCTGTCCTCTGAGGGACAGGAACTGTTCAACGCGATGGATCGTTTTCCTTCGAGCCGGAAAGTCAGGAGTAGCCTGGTCGACTTTCCGTACGTGATGCTCGACCCGGTCGAACAGGTGGACCAGGCCGAGAAGTGGCAGAAGCTGTGGAGCGAACTGGTGGCGGGGCAATGACGCCGTGTGAACGAGGCTGAGCGGTGGATCGGAAGCCCGCTTCAGGAAAATCCCGCACCCGGCTGTCGTCGGTAGCCAATTCCCTGCGGCTCATCAAGACTTTCTCCGAAGACGAGTACGAAATCGGCATCAGCGACCTCGCCAAGCGGCTGGGGCTGGCGAAAAGCACCGTGCACCGCCTTGCGAGCACGCTGCTCGAGCAGGGAATGCTCGAGCAGAATCCCGCCGACGGAAAATACCGCCTTGGATTGGCGCTCTTCGAACTCGGCACGCTGGTGCGCCGCAAGATGGATTTCACCACCGAAGCGAGGCCGTTCCTGAGGACGCTCATGGAGAAGACCGGTGAAACGGTGCACCTCGCGATCCTCGACCACGACTCGATCCTCTACGTCATCACCCACGAGAGCAAGCAGGCGCTGCGCATGGGATCGAAAGTCGGCACACGCGCGCCGGTACCTTCGACGGCGGTGGGCAAGGCGCTGCTCGCGTTCCAGCCGGAGGCGGAGATCGAGCGCATCATTGCACGCGGGCTGCCGGCGAGCGCTCCCAATGCCATCGTCGATCCCAAGGCACTGCGGCGCGAGCTCGCGCTCATACGCGCGCGCAGCTACGCGCTCGACGACGAGGAAAGCGAGATCGGCCTGCGCTCGATCGCCGCACCGATACGCGTTTACTCGGGGAGCGTGGTCGCGGCGATCAGCATTGCGGGTCCCGTGCACCGCATGGCGCGCAAGGCCCTGCTCGGCTGGTTGCGCGAGCTGACTGACGCTGCGGAGGCGATCTCGCAGCGCTTGGGCTGGCAGCCGTCGCGCGCCGAGCCCTTGCGCAGGCGCGCATGAGGCCGAGGGGCCGCCGAGTCAAATTCCCAATCGTTGCCAGATGGTCGAGGTGAGCGCCGCCTGGTTCATGGTGTAGAAGTGCAGGCCCGGGGCACCAGCGGAAAGCAGGCGATCGCAGATGTCCGTCACCACGTCGAGCCCGAGGCTGCGTATCGACGCGACGTCGTCGCCGTAGCCCTGCATCTTCAGGCGCAGCCAGCGCGGTACGTCGGCGCCGGAATTGTCCGAGAAGCGCGCGAGTTGCGAGAAGTTTCCGATCGGCATAATGCCCGGGACGATCGGAATCGTTATGCCCAGGGCGTCGCAGTCGTCGATGAAGCGGAAATACGCATCGACGTTGAAGAAGTACTGCGTGATCGCCGAGTCGGCGCCTGCGTCGATCTTTTCCTTGAAATGCCTCAGATCCTCCGCGGGGCTGCGCGCCTGCGGGTGGAATTCCGGGTAGCAGGCTACCTCGATGTGGAAATGACCGCCGGTCTGCTCCCGGATGAAGGCCACCAGGTCGCTCGCGTGGCGCAGCTCGCCGGCACTCGCCGCGCCCGAGGGCAGATCGCCGCGCAGCGCGACGATATGATCGATGCCTCTCGCCCGGTACAGCTCCAGGGTGGAGGCGATGTCCGCGCGCGTCGCCCCTATGCAGGAAATGTGCGGCGCGGCGTGCTCGCCGGCGGCCTCGATCTCCAGCACGGTCTCGAGGGTGCGGTCGCGCGTCGAGCCGCCCGCGCCGTAGGTGCACGAGAAGAACCGTGGCTTCAACTGCGCAAGCTGTTTCCAGGTCGCACGGAGCTTCTGCATACCTTCCGGCGTCTTGGGAGGGAAGAACTCGAAGCTGAAGGCGCGCGGATGTTTTTTCTGCGATTCCATTCAGGGCTCGTAGGCCAGATTGGGAGCGAGCCAGCGCTCGGTCTGCTCGAGGGCGAGCGCCTTGCGCCGCGCATAGTCGGCCGCCTGATCCTCGCCGATCTTGTCCACGGAGAAATACCTGGAGTCCGGGTGGGAGAGATAGAACCCGCTCACGCTCGCAGCGGGAAGCATCGCATACGACTCCGTGAGCGTGATGCCCGCCTCCTGCGCGGAGAGCAGCTCGAACAATGGCCCCTTTTCGGTGTGGTCGGGACAGGCCGGATAGCCGGGTGCGGGGCGGATACCCCGGTATTTCTCGGCGATCAACTCGGTGCTCGATAGCTTCTCGTCTGCGGCGTAACCCCAGTATTCCTTTCGCACGCGCTCGTGCAGGAGTTCCGTAAACGCTTCGGCGAGCCGGTCGGCGAGAGCTTTCAGCATGATCGCACTGTAGTCGTCGTACTTCGACTCGAATGCGTGGACGCCCGCATCGACGCCGATCCCGGTCGTGACCGCGAACGCTCCGACGTAGTCCGCAACGCCCGAGTCTTTGGGTGCGATGAAGTCGGAAAGGCACAGGTTCGCGCGGTCGGAAGCCTTCTCGGTCTGCTGGCGCAGGCAGTGCCATATCATTGCCGTCTCGCGGCGCGATTCGTCCGCGTAGATCTCGATGTCGTCGCCGACGCTCGCCGCCGGATAAAGGCCGAACACCGCGTTCGCTTTCAAGGACCTCGCAGCGACGATTCTTTCCAGCATCGCCCGGCCTTCGGCAAGCACGCCGCGCGCCGCCTCGCCGGCCACCGGGTCCTGCAGGATCTTCGGATAGCTTCCCGCAAGGTCCCAAGTCTGGAAGAACGGCGCCCAGTCGATGAAGCGTGCGATCTCGGCGAGATCGTAGCCGAGCAGAATCCGGCGGCCGAGGAGTCGTGGCCGCGGCGGCGCGTAGCTTTCCCAGTCGATGCGACGGGCGTTGGCTCGGGCTCGCGCTATCGGCGCGAGCGTCTGCCCCTTTTTGGCTGCGTGCTGCATGCGGATTGTTTCGTAATCATCGCGCACGGACTGCACATAGTCCCGGTTCAGGTCGGTCGAAAGCAGATTGGAGCACACCGATACCGACCGGGATGCGTCGGGAACGTACACGGTGGAGTGGGCGTAGTGCGGCGCGATCTTGACCGCGGTGTGGACGCGCGAGGTGGTCGCCCCGCCGATGAGGAGGGGGATGGTGAAGCCCTGCCGCTGCATCTCGTGCGCCACGTGCGCCATCTCCTCGAGCGAAGGCGTGATCAGGCCCGACAGGCCGATGATGTCCGCTTTTTCCGCGAGCGCGGTGTCGAGGATCTTCTGCGCCGGGACCATGACGCCCAGATTGATGACCTCGAAGTTGTTGCACTGGAGGACCACGCCGACGATGTTCTTGCCGATGTCGTGCACGTCGCCCTTTACGGTCGCGACGACGATCTTGCCCTTGGGCTTCAGGTCGCCCGATCTCTTCTTTTCGGCTTCGATGAAGGGGATGAGGTGCGCCACCGCCTGTTTCATGACCCGCGCGGATTTCACCACCTGCGGCAGGAACATCCTGCCCGAGCCGAACAGGTCGCCGACGATGTTCATTCCATCCATCAGCGGCCCCTCGATCACCTGGATCGGACGCTCGACCTTCGTGCGGGCTTCCTCGGTGTCTTCGACGACCCAGTCGGCGATGCCCTTTACCAGGGCATGGGCGAGGCGTTGCTCGACCGTTCCTTTGCGCCACGCGAGGTCATCGACCTGCGTCCTGCCCGAACCCTTCACGGTGATGGCCAGCTCCACGAGGCGCTCGCCTGCGTCGGGCCGCCGGTTCAGCACGACGTCCTCGACCCGTTCGCGCAGCTCCGCGGGGATTTCCTCGTAGACGCCAAGCTGCCCGGCGTTGACGATGCCCATGGTCATGCCGGCCCGGATGGCGTGATAGAGGAACACGGTGTGAATCGCCTCGCGCACGGCGTCGTTGCCGCGAAAGGAAAAGGAGACGTTCGATACGCCGCCCGAGATCTTGGTGTGCGGCAGCTCGCGCCTGATCGCGCGTGTGGCCTCGATGTAGTCGCGGCCGTAGTTGTTGTGTTCTTCGATGCCGGTGGCGATCGCGAAGATGTTCGGGTCGAAAATGATGTCTTCTGGCGGAAATCCGACCCGATCGACGAGGACGCGGTAGCAGCGCCGGCAGATATCGATGCGCCGCGCGAGCGAGTCCGCCTGTCCGTTCTCGTCGAAAGCCATGACGATGACTGCGGCGCCGTAACGGCGGGCCAGTCGCGCGTGGCGCACGAATTCCTCCTCGCCCTCCTTCAGGGAAATCGAGTTAACCACGCACTTGCCCTGCACGCACTTGAGTCCCGCCTCGATGACCGACCACTTGGAGGAATCGATCATCACCGGCACGCGCGAGATGTCGGGCTCGGAAGCGATGAGATTGAGGAAGGTCGCCATGGTCTTCGGCGAGTCGAGCATCGCCTCGTCCATGTTGACGTCGATGAGTTGCGCGCCGTTCTCCACCTGCTGGCGAGCCACCGACAGCGCCTCCTGGTAATCGCCGGCGAGGATCAGGCGCGCAAAGGCCCTGGAGCCGGTGACGTTGGTGCGCTCTCCGACGTTGACGAAAAGCGTGTCGTCGCCGACGTTCAGCGGCTCCAGTCCCGAGAGCCGCAGCTTCTTCTCGATGCGAGGGGGCTTGCGCGGAGGCAGCGCGCCCATGGCCTGGGCGATGGCGCGAATGTGATCGGGGGTCGTCCCGCAGCAACCGCCGACGATATTGAGAAAACCACTCTCGGCGAACTCCCGCAGCAGGCTCGAGGTGTATTCCGGCGTCTCGTCGTAGCCGGTTTCCGAGAGCGGGTTGGGCAGCCCTGCATTGGGGTAGCAGCTGATGAACGCGCCGGAGAGGGTGGACAGCTCCTCGATGTAAGGGCGCATCAGTCTTGCGCCGAGCGCGCAGTTCAGCCCCACGGCGATCGGCCGGGCGTGACGGATCGAATTCCAGAAAGCTTCGGGCGTCTGGCCGGTGAGGGTGCGGCCCGACTGGTCGGTGATGGTGCCCGACACGATAACCGGGAGCCGCCGGCCGCGTTCGTCGAACAGCGTCTCGACCGCGAAGATCGCGGCCTTGGCGTTCAGCGTGTCGAAAATGGTTTCGAGGAGAATCAGGTCGGAGCCGCCGTCGACGAGGCCCTTGAGCGCCTCGCCGTAAACCTGCACGAGCTCGTCAAAATAGATATTGCGGAAGCCCGGATCGTTGACATCGGGCGAGAGCGACGCAGTCTTGTTGGTCGGTCCGAGGACCCCGGCGACGAAACGCGGCTTGCCTGGATCGCGTTCCATGCGTTCGTCCGCCGCTTGGCGGGCAAGCTTCGCGGCGGCATGATTCAGCTCGTAGACCAGGCGATCGAGGCCGTAGTCCGCCTGTGAAGGTGCATTGGAGTTGAAGGTATTGGTCTCGATGATGTCGGCGCCGGCCGCGAGATACTTGGAATGGATCTCGCGGATCACGTCGGGCCGGGTCAGGCTGAGCAGATCGTTATTGCCCTTGAGCTCGCCCGCTGAAGCGGCGAAGCGCTCGCCGCGGAAGTCGGCCTCCGAGAGCTTGTAGCCCTGGATGGTCGTGCCCATCGCGCCGTCCAGTACCAGGATGCGGCGCTCGAGCAGGTCCCTCAGTTCTTCGCTTCTATCAGGCTGCATTCTCGCAGCTCATGTTTCGCTCCTTTTGACCCGTGAAGTATCATCGCCTATACTTGACTATGAATACAGTGAAAGTTTATACAGAATTCATGAATACTATTCATTATCTGAAGCAGAATTGAGACCCTCTCCGTGCTCGAAATACGCCATCTTCGCTCCCTAATCGCGCTTGCCGAAACGGGAACCGTCTCGCGCGCCGCCGAACGCGTGCATCTCACGCAGTCTGCCCTTTCCCACCAGCTGAAGGCGCTCCAGTCGCACTACGGCGCGGCGGTGGTGAAGCGCCACGGCCAGTCAGTGAAGCTCACCGAGTCGGGGCAGCGGCTGGTGGCTCTCGCCCGGTCGGTGATGGGCGAAGTGCAGACCGCGGAGCGGGACCTCGCAAAGCTTTCGCGGACGCCGGCGCGGACGTTGCGCATCGCGCTCGAATGCCATACCTGCTTCGACTGGCTGATGCCGATCATGGACGTGTTCCGGAAGGACTGGCCGGAAGTGGAACTCGACCTCGTGTCGGGATTCCATCCCAACCCGATTGCGCTGCTCGCAGAGGGCAAGACCGATCTCGTGATCGGGTCGGAGAACAAGCCGCACCGCGGCATCGTCCACCACCCGTTATTCCGTTTCGAAGTGCTCGCCGTGCTGCCGACAGATCACCCGCTTCGCGAGAAGCGGCATTTGAGCGCCGGGGATTTTGTGCATGAGACGCTCATCACCTACCCGGTGCCCGAGGATCGCATCGACTTGATCCGGAGGGTGCTGAAACCGGCGCAGATTCACCCGAGGCGCCGCACGACGGAACTGACCGTGGCTATCCTCCAACTGGTCGCCAGCCGCCGCGGTGTGGCGGCGCTCCCGAACTGGGGGATCAAGAACTACCTAGACTACAAGTACGTGATCGCGCGGCGCATCGGCAAGAACGGGCTATGGAGCAACTTGTACGGCGCTACGACCCGCGAAATGGCGGGTCAGGCTTTCCTGAGGGACTTCCTGGAGACTGCGAGACGGGAATGCTTCACCAAGCTCGACGGCGTCGTGCCCGTCGAATGAGCCATCAGGTTTTTCCCGCCTTGTTCATCCAGCGCACCGGGATCCCGGTGATGTCGCCCTTGCCCATGCCCGCGCGCGACGCCTCGTCATAGCATTCCAGCGCGGAGGAGGTGACAGGAAGGCGGGTGCCCAGCGCGCCCGCTTCTTCGATCATCGTCCGCAGGTCCTTGCGCATCGCGTCGATGTCGACGGTGACGGGGCCGGTGTCTTTACCCTGGAGCGCCGCCGCAAGAACCGGTCCGCGGTTCTTGAGCACGTTGGGACCGCCGGAGGTGTCGGCGAAAATGTCCATGAGCCGGGCCGGGTCCAGGCCCAGCGGCCGGCACAGGGCGAGCGCCTCGCCGAACGCCTGCCAGAACACCAGGAGCGGGAGGTTGATGGCGAGCTTCATGCTCGCGCCGGCGCCGACCGGGCCGACGTGCTCGGCGCGGCGGCACATCTGGTCGAGGAGGGGCTTCGCGCGCGCGACATCCTGCGCATTTCCGCCGACGAACCCGAAGAGCTTGCCCTCGCGCGCGGGCCCGATGGTGCCGCCGACGGGGCACTCGACCAGGGCCGCAGCTTTCGCGCGGACTTTCTCCGCGAGCTTGCGCTCGGTTTCCGGCCTGACCGTGCTCATCTCGACGAAGAGTTTTCCGGCGACATTGCCCGAGAGTAGGCCGTCCTTCGCGTGATACGCGGCATCGATGGCGGCTGCGTCGGTGAGAATGGTAATGACGGCTTCGCACGCTGCCGCGAGCGCTGCCGGCGTCGGTGCAACTCTGGCACCCGCAGCGGCGAGCGTCCGGGTCTTGTCCGCGGTTCGGTTCCAGACCGTGACCTCGTGACCCACGCTGAGCATCCTCTGGGCGATGGCCGCGCCCATCCTGCCGGTTCCGGCGATTCCGACTCTCAATTTCGTCTCCTTGCGCGGCCGCAGCCTCGGTTGACACCCGGGGCGCCGTGGGTTCAAATTGGCGGGCCACAAATATAGCAGTTGTAGCCGGGCCGCTTCACTCCAAAGGAGACAATAATGGGGTCGCCGAAGAGCGAGCTCCGCGACGGGATGCGTATCGACTGGGACATCCCGATCGAAATGGAGGACGGAATCCAGCTTCGGGCCGACGTCTATCGCCCGCAAGCGCAAGGCCGGTTCCCGGTCATTCTCAGCTACGGCCCATACGCCAAGGGGCTCGCGTTTCAGGACGGCTATCCGAGCGCGTGGCAGCGCATGGTCGCCGAGCATCCCGATGTCGCCTACGGATCCACCAACCAGTACCAGAACTGGGAAGTGGTCGATCCGGAGAAGTGGGTGGCAGAGGGCTACGCCTGCGTGCGCGTTGATTCGCGCGGTGCCGGACGCTCGCCCGGGTACATCGATCACTTCTCGCCGCGCGAGACTCAGGACTTCTACCAGTGCATCGAGTGGGCCGGCGTGCAGACCTGGTCGAACGGGAAGGTCGGCCTCAACGGTATTTCCTATTACGGCATCAATCAGTGGCAGGTGGCGTCGCTGCAGCCCCCGCATCTCGCGGCGATGTGCATCTGGGAGGGCGCGGCCGACTGGTATCGCGACATGACGCATCACGGCGGAATCCTTTCCACCTTCTGGGCGAACTGGTACGACATGCAGGTGAGGACGGTGCAGTACGGCCTCGGCGAACGCGGCCCGCGCAGCCGCGTCACCGGGGACCTGGTCTGCGGCGACGAGACGCTTTCTGACCGGGAACTGCAGAAGAATCGCTGCGATTTCGGCGACGAGATCCTCGCACATCCGCTAGACGACGATTATCACAAGGCACGCTCGCCCGCGTGGGACAAGGTGACCGTGCCTTTCCTCTCGACGGCGAACTGGGGCGGGCAGGGGCTGCATCCGCGCGGCAATTTCGAGGGATTCGTGCGGGCCGCGTCGCAGCACAAGTGGCTCGAGGCGCATGGCATCGAGCACTGGACGCACTTCTATACGGACTACGGTGTCGAGTTGCAGAAGCGCTTTTTCGGGCATTTCCTGAAGGGCGAGCAGAACGGCTGGGACAATCAGCCGCGGGTCCAGCTTCAGGTGCGCTGGAAAGACCGCTTCGTCGAGCGGCACGAGAATGAATGGCCGATTGCCCGCACGCGCTGGATGAAGTTCTACCTCGATCCGGCCGGCCATGCCTTGCGGCACCAACCGCCGAACGCCGCGGGCAGCGCGGGCTACGAGGCGCTCGGTGATGGTTTTACGTTCCTGTCCGCTCCGCTCGATCACGAGACCGAGATCACCGGCCCGCTCGCGGCGCGGCTGTTCGTGTCCTCGTCGACGAGCGACGCCGACCTGTTCCTCGTGTTTCGAGTGTTCACGCCCGACCTCCGCGAAGTCGTGTTCCAGGGGGCGATCGATCCGCACACGCCCGTCGCGCAAGGCTGGTTGCGCGTGTCGCACCGCAAGCTGGACGCGAAGCTTTCCACCGATTACCGGCCCTACCACACCCACGACGCACCGCAGCCGCTCAAGCCTGGCGAGATCGTCCAGGCCGACGTGGAGATCTGGCCTACGAGCCTCGTCGTGCCCGCCGGGCATCGCTTGGCGCTCTCCGTGCGCGGCCGGGACTACGAATGGCAGAAAACCACCGGCGCGCGCCTGTCGAATTTCAAGAACGAGCTGCGCGGCTGCGGACCGTTCCTGCACGACGATCCGCGCGACCGCCCTGCGGCGGTTTTTGACGGAAGCACCACCTTGCACGCGGGCCCAGGGAGAGAGTCCTACGTTCTCATCCCGGTGATCCCTCCAAAACGCTAGCGCAAGAGGAGAAAAAGCATGGCCGTGAAGCTCTATGGATTCTGGCGGTCGCTCGCGACCTACCGCGTGCGCACAGCGCTCGCGCTGAAGGGCGTGCAGGCGGAGCAGGTGTCGGTCGACCTGCTGCAGGGGAAGCAACATGCCGACGACTACAAGGCGGTCAACCCGCAGAGCGTCGTGCCGGCTCTGGTCATCGACGGCGGCGCGCCGCTCGTCCAGTCGATGGCGATCATGGAGTACCTCGAAGAAATCCATCCGCAGCCACCGCTGCTTCCCAAAGATGCGCGGGGCAGAGCGCGGGTACGGGGGCTCGCGCAGATCGTGGTGAGCGATGGGCACCCGCTGGTGGTTCCGCGCATTCGCGGCTATCTGGAGAAGGAGATGCACCAGGACGAACCGGCGCGCAACCGATGGCTTGCTCACTGGACGCAAAAAGCCCTCGAAGCCCTGGAAAGCCATCTTGTGAAGGAATCCGAGACTGGTCGCTTCTGCCACGGCGACAGCGCGACCCTGGCCGACATCTGCCTCGCCTCGCAGGTCTTCGGCGCGAAGTTCTTCAACGTGGACACCTCTGGCGTGCCCACGGTCATGCGCGTTTTCGGCGAATGCATGAGAATCGAGGCTTTCGACCGTTCGCAGCCTTTGAAACAGCCCGACGCCCCAAGCAACCCCGCTCACTGAAGTCCGCTCACGCTAGGAGGAAACACCATGGCATTCACCCGCAGACGATTCATCCAAGCATCCGGAGCCGGCGCTGCAGCGCTCGGCCTGCCTTCGATTGCGCGTTCCCAGGCCGGGCCGATCCGCGTCGGCCTCATGACCGTCAAGACCGGTCCGCTCGCCTCCGGCGGCATCGACATGGAGCGTGCACTGATCCAGTACCTGAAGGAACGCAACTACATGATGGCCGGCCGCAAGATGGAGCTGTTCGTCGGCGATAGCGGCGGCGTACCGGCACAGGCGCGCACCAAGATCCAAGAGCTGGTCGAGCGTGACCGGATTCACGTCATGATCGGACCGCTCGACACGGCCTCCGCGCTGGCGGCCGACGATTACATTCGCCAGGCGCAGCTGCTTACGCTTTCGGTCGCGGCAGCGGAGGATATGACGCAGCGCAAGCCGAATCCCTGGTTCACGCGCGGCACCTCAACCTCGTCCCAGAGCGCTCACCCGCTCGCCGACTACTGCGCCAAGACGCTGAAGTACAAGCGCATGGCGGTCATGGCCGACGATATCGCCTACGGCCACGAGATGTGCGCCGGCTTTCAGCGCGTCTTCGAAGATGCCGGCGGGAAGATCGTGCAGAAGTTGTTCTCGCCGCTGACGGTGCCCGACTACGGGACCTATATCGCCCAGCTAAAGACCAACGTCGACGGGATTTTCCTCGGCTTTGCCGGCTCGAACGGTTTTCGTTTCTTCCGGCAATTCAACGAATACGGCCTGAAAGGGAAGTTAGCGGTTGTCGGCGGCATGACCGCGTTCGACGAGGCGGTGCTCAGGAACATGGGCGACGAAGCGCTCGGCATCGTCACCACCTGCTGGTATTCGGCCGAAATCGAGAACGCGATCAACAAGCGTTTCGTCGCGAACTTCCGCGTCGATTGGGGCTACGACCCGGGGTTCTACGCCGCCGCCACCTACGTCGAGGCCGCGGTGCTCGAGGCAACGCTTGCCGCGACCAAGGGAAACATCGAGGACAAGCCCGCTTTCATGAAGGCGGTGCGCGGCATCAAGGTCGACACCGCGCGCGGCCCGGTTGCCTTCGATCAGTACGGCAACGTCGTGGGGAGCGTGTACATCCGCAAGGTCGAGCGCAAGGACGGGCGGCTGGTGAATCGCGTGATCCACACCTACCCGAACGTCAGCCAGTTCTGGACCTACAAGCCGGCCGAGTTCCTGAAGAATCCGGTGTATTCGCGCGACTGGCCGCCGGCCAAGAATCTCGAGTCCTGAGCAAAAAGGGCGAATGGCGGGGCCGGCAACACCGGCCCCGATTTTTTGATGCAGTACTGGATCATCCAAACGCTCAATAGTCTCGCGCTCGGCGGGCTGCTGTTCCTGCTCGCGGCGGGCTTTTCGCTGATCTTCGGCCTGATGCGCATCGCCAACCTGATGCACGGGGCCTTGTACATGCTGGGCGCCTACGTCGGCATCTCGGTGCTCAAGGTCGTGCCCAACCTATGGCTCGCCGCAATCATCGGCGGCCTTCTCGTTGCGGTCTTCGGTGGGCTGGTTGAACGATTCATATTGCGCGCCCTGGCGGGGAACTCGCTCGGCCAAGTGCTGGTGACGCTGGGAATCTCCTTCATCATCGCCGACCTTTGCCTGGTAGTCTGGGGAGGCGATCCGATCCCGGTTCCCGCGCCGGTTGCGCTGCAGCGTCCGCTGGTGCTGGGCGGCGTGGCGTTTCCAACCTATCGCCTGGTCGTCCTCGGAATCGCGATCGCGGCGGCGCTCGCGCTGCACCTGCTCATGGACCGCACGCGCCTCGGGGCAATGATCCGCGCGGGGGTCGACGACATGCAGATGGCGCGCGCCGTCGGAATTCCCGTGTCCAAGCTGTTTACTATCGTGTTCTGCCTCGGAGCCGCCTTGGCGGGGGCGGGCGGAATCATCGGCGGCCCGATCATGTCGGCCTACCCGGGCCTGGATGCGGACATGCTGCCCCTCGCGTTGATCGTCGTGATGCTGGGCGGCGTCGGCAGCCTGCTCGGGGCCTTCGTCGGCAGCTTCCTTATCGGCGCGGTGTATACCTTCGGCACCGCGCTGCTGCCCGATCTCGCTTACGTGATCCTGTTCCTGCCGATGATCTTCGTCCTCGCGTTCCGGCCGCGCGGGCTGTTTGGGCGGCAGAGCGTATGAAGCCGGCCCCCTGGATCGTCCTCGCCCTCGCCCTCGGCGGATTCCCGTGGCTTGCCGGCGAGTACTACGTCAACCTGGCGAGCCAGATATTCATCGCTGCGATTTTCGCGGCGAGCCTGAATCTGCTGGTCGGCTACGGTGGTCTTCCGTCTCTGGGGCACGCCTCGTGGGTCGGGCTGGCGGCCTATGCTTCTGCCTGGATGTCGCTCAAGCTTGGCCTGGGCCACGCGATCACCGCGCCGGTGGCGCTGCTCGGAACGGTGCTGGTCGCCTGCGCGTTCGGCTGGATCGCGCTACGCGCCACGGGACTGGGCTTCCTCATGATCACGCTCGCGCTTTCGCAGGTGCTCTGGGGCACTGCGTACCGCTGGGTGTCGGTGACCGACGGCGACAACGGTCTGCGCGGGCTGACGCGACCCGCGCCCTTCGGGCTCGCCATGGACGATGCGACGTCGTTCTACTATTTCACGCTGGTCGCCACGGTCGCCGCGGTCTGGCTGATGGCGATGTTCGTCGCCTCTCCCTTCGGCGCTGCGCTGCGCGGCACGCGCGACCAGCCCCGACGCATGAGCGCACTGGGCCATGATGTGGGGAGGATCCGCTGGGTCACTTACGTCTACTCGGGATTCTGGGGCGCGGTGTCGGGGCTGCTCTTCGTCTACTACAACAAGTACATCCATCCCGCGTCGCTGTCGATCACGGCGTCCGCGGAGGGGCTGCTCGGGGTCATCGCCGGGGGCTCGGGCACGCTCGCAGGCCCGATCGTCGGAGCGGCGATCATCATTCTGCTCAAGAACTACGCGTCCGCCTATATCGAGCGCTGGAACATGCTCATGGGATTCGTGTTCGTTTTCATCGTGCTGTTCATGCCCGAGGGCGTGGTGCCGGGCGTGCGGCGGCTCTGGCAGAGGCTGAGAAAGGGCAGGCCTGCATGACCGCTGCCCTGCAACTGGTCCACCTGAAGAAGTCCTTCGGCGGCCTTCCGGCGATGAACGACGTCTCGCTCGAGGTCATGCCGGGCGAGCGCCGCCTCATCATCGGGCCCAACGGCGCGGGGAAGACCACGCTGTTCAATCTCATCACCGGCGATCTCGCGCGCGACAGCGGAGCGATCCGGATTTTCGGCAACGAGGTGTCGCGGCTGAGGCCGCACCAGCGGGCTCATCGCGGACTCGCGCGCACCTACCAGATCATCACCCTGTTCCCGAAGGAATCCCTGCAGCACAACATCGTGCTGTCGTTGCTGGGGCTGCGCAGGTTTCGCTGGGACGCCTTCCGGCGGCTTTCCCGTTACACGGAAATCCACGAGGAGGCGCGCAGCGCGCTCAGACTGGTGGGCCTGGAGCACCTCGCCGAGCGGCCCATAGGAGAGGCGGCGTACGGCGAGAAGCGGCGTCTGGAAATTGCCATGGCCCTGGCGCAGAAGCCCAAGCTCCTGCTGCTCGACGAGCCGCTTGCGGGGCTCTCGCGGGAGGAACGCGCCGCGGTCAAGGACCTCGTCGCAGGCATTCCCCGCGACGTCACCGTGGTGATGATAGAGCACGACATGGACACGGCGCTCGACCTTGCCGACCAGATCACAGTGCTTCACTACGGCAGCGTGATCGTCGAAGGCACTCGCGCCGAGGTCATCGCCGATCCGAAGACGCGGGAGGTTTACCTCGGTGACTGAATCGGCGGGCGAAGCCCTGGCGCTTTCAGGGGTCGACGCGCTCTACGGAGAGAGCCACGTGCTGCACGAGGTGTCCTTCACCCTGAGCTCGGGCAAGGTTCTGGCGCTGCTCGGGCGCAACGGCGCGGGCAAGACCACCTGCATGAACACCATCGTCGGCTTCCTGCCGCCGCGTCGCGGCGATATCCGTCTTTTCGGCGTGCCGATAGGGCGGCTTGCGCCGGAAACCATTTCGCGCAAGGGCGTGGGTCTCGTCCCGCAGGGGCGGCGGGTATTTGCCACCCTCAGCGTGCGTGAAAACCTCATCGTCGCGACGCAGTCGCGCCCCGGCCTCGCGGCGCCCTGGACCTTGCAGCGCGTGCTCGGACTGTTTCCGCAGCTCGAGGGGCGCCTCCAGCAGGTGGCGGGTTCCCTTTCCGGCGGGGAGCAGCAAATGCTGGCGATCGGACGCGCCCTGATGGGCAATCCGCGCGTGCTGCTCATGGACGAGCCCTCGGAGGGACTTGCGCCGCTGATCGTCGGAGAGGTGGGGCGCACCATCGCCCGGCTGAAGCAGGAAGGCCAGTCGATCCTGCTCGTCGAGCAGAACGTCAAGCTCGCGCTCGGTCTCGCCGACGACGTTGTCATCCTGAATACCGGCCGGATCGCGTTCAGCGGTCCGGTAGCCCGGGTCCGCAGCGACCCGGATCTCGTCACGCAGCACCTTGGGGTTTTCTGAAATACTTTCACCTGGAGAAGCACGCTCATGATGTTCACCTGTTCGGTCCCTGGTTGTACCCGCGCTGGGCACCACCACGCCGTCACGGCGTCTCGCAAGACTCCGTCAAAGGCGTCGCGGTCGCACAGACTCGGCGCCACGGTCAAGAAACTCACGCACGGGCGCAAGGGCCGCGACTTGCGCATCGACATCCACTGCCACTACCTGAACCGCGACGCAGCGGCGAAAGTGGCGCACCTCAACCCGGCCCAGTACGAGCCGCAGATCAAGTTCGCCAACGCGCTCACACGCGAGGTGAACGTCAAGCAGATGCAGGATCGCGGCGCGAAGCTCTCGACGATCGAAGTCAGGCTCAAAGACATGGACCGCATGGGCATCGACATCCAGGCGGTGTCGCCCGCTCCCCAGCAGACCTACTACTGGGCCGAAGCCGGATTCGGCGCCGAAGTCTCGCGCATGATCAACGATCGGCTGGCCGAGATCGTCGCCAAGTGGCCCGACCGCTTCGTGGGCCTCGGGACGGTTCCGCTGCAGAACGCGGAGCTCGCGGTTATCGAGCTCGAGCGCTGCGTCAAGCAGCTGGGCCTGCGCGGGGTCGAGATCAATCCCAACGTCGCCGGGAAGGAGCTCACCGATCCTGGCCTCAATCTCGATAGATTCTTCGCCAAGGCGCGTGAACTGGACATCGTGATCTTCATGCATCCGACCGGATACACCCAGGGCGAGCGCCTGACGGAGCATTACTTCAACAACATCATCGGCAACCCGCTCGACACCACCGTGGGCACGAGCCGGCTGATTTTCGACGGCGTGATGGAAAGGCACCCGGGGCTCAAGATCGTGCTTCCTCACGCGGGAGGTTTCCTCGCGCATTACTGGGCGCGAATGGACCATGCGTGGCGGGCGCGGCCGGATTGCCGGACGGTGATCAAGAAAGCGCCCTCCAGCTATCTCAAGAAATTCTATTTCGACACCATCGCGTTTGATCCCGAGATGCTGCGCAATCTCCTGGACAAGTTCGGCGCCGGCCAGGTGGTGCTGGGGACGGACTACCCCTTCGACATGGGCGAGGACGATCCGGTGGGGCTGATCAACAGCGTGCCGCGGCTCTCTGCCGTGGAGAAGCAGCGCATCATGGGGGGAAATGCTGCGCGCTTGCTCAAGATCGGGCGATAATACGGGCTCTGCGGCGGCAAGCCGGCTCAATTCCGGGGGACTGACATGAAGCAAATCGGTGTGGCCATCGTCGGCACGGGCTGGTGCGGCGGCATACGCGCGGAGACCTGCGCGGCGCATCCTCTCACCGAAGGCCTGCATCTCGCGGAGATCCGACCCGAGCGGCTCGCGGAGGTGGCCCGGTTGACCGGTGCGAAGACCGCTGTAGCGGACTATCGGGAGCTGCTGCGCCTCGCGGAAATCGAGGCGGTGTATATCTCGGCTACTCCGGAAACCACCCACTATCCGATGGCGCGCGACTGCCTTGCAGCCGGGAAACACGTCTTTCTCGAAAAGCCGATCGCGATGGAGCTCTCGGAAGCCGACGAGCTGATCGGCCTTGCCCGCAAGAACAAGCTGAAATTCACCATCGGCTATTCGCAGCGCTTCAATCCCAAGTTCGCCTACGTGAGGAAGTCGATTCTCAACGGCACTATCGGCAAGCCGGTGAGTGCTCTGGTGAGCCGGCACATCACGCGCGGCCTGGGCAAGAAGATCAGCGGACGCGTCAAGCTTTCGCCCGCGGCGATGGAATGCACGCACGATCTCGATTTCGTGCTCTGGTGCCTGGAACCCGCAAAGCCGCTGCGCGTGTACTCGCAGGTTAACTACGGCGCGATGCAGATGCAGGCGCCCGCGGGCTCGCAGATTCCCGACACGCAGTGGGTCATGGTCACGATGGACAGCGGCTTGTCGTTGGTCGTCGGCGGCGGCTGGAGCTTGCCGCTGGGCTACCCGAATTTCTCGACCACCTGGATCGAAATGATCGGGACAGAGGGCGCGCTATTCGTCGACGACAGCCATCGCGATGTCGTGCTCAACACGGTGAGCAAGGGTATGCAGCTGCCGATGTCGACCATGCCGGGAGAACGCGTCGATCACACTTATGCCGGCCCTATGGCTGCGGAAACGATCCACTTTCTCGAGGCCGTGGCGTACGACCGCCCGGTCATGGTAACGCCCGAGCACGCGCGCATGGTGATGGAGATCTACATGGCGGCGGATCTGTCCGCCGAGCGCAATGAACCGGTGACGCTGCCGCTGAAGGGATTCCGGCCGGTCCGCGCCGCGGCGTAGTTTTCCAGATGCCGAAGAAAAATCCCAAGCGCATCGGCCTCGCCATCATCGGCGCGGGCCGTGTCGGCCTGTTTCGCGGCGAGGTCGCCGCCCGGCACCCGCAGGTGGACTTCATCGGGCTCGCGGAGATCAAACCGGATCGGGCTAAGCTCGTAGCGGAGAAGGTCCGCGCGGATTTCGTGACCGATGACTACCGGGAGCTGCTCGCACGTCCCGAAGTGACGGCCGCGATCATCGCGACCGACGAGCACCTGCACGTCGATCCGATTCTCGCTGCGCTGGAGCGCAAGCTGCCGCTCCTGATCGAGAAACCGCTCGCAACCGGACTCGCCGATTCGGAGCGCGTCTTGGCCGCCATCCGGAACGCCGGGGTGGACGCGGTGGTCGGGTATACGCAACGCTTCCGCCGCCGCTGGCTGGTGGCAAAAGAAAAAGTCCGCACCGGCCAGCTCGGCGACGTAACCCTGGTCACCTCCCGGGCGTTCATGAACCGGCTCGTGGCCCTGGACAACTACAAGAGGACCAATGACCCATCGGAGATTTCGCCGATGGTGATTTCCGGAACGCATGCGCTGGATGTTGTGATGTGGATGATGGAGGCGAAGCGTCCCGTGGAGGTCTACGCCCGCTCGGTGGACAAGGCGCTGGGGCCCCTGTGTGGAGGCATCGACGCGACGGCGGGCGTCGTCACTTTCGAAGACGGCAGCCTTTATCACGCCTCGATATCTTGGGCCTTGCCGACGGTCTGGCCCGGCGCGGTGTACAGCCTGGAGGTGGGCATCGTCGGCACCGAAGGCGTCCTCACCATAGACGATACGCATCGCGACATCGTTCTCGCGACGACGATCGCACAGGGAGAAGGCTATGCTCCGGATTCCGGGCGGCGGGTCGATTTTCTTGGCAGCTATCCTCCGGGAGACATGGCGCTGGGAGAGCTGCGCGGCCCGATGCGCGACGAAACTGAGCAATGGCTGAACCGCCTCGCGGTGGGCGTGACTACGCAGCACGCGACCGCCGCCGAGGCGCATAACCGGTTGATGCTGACCAAGGCCTTCGATCTTTCGGCGCGGTTGAAGCGCGCCGTGCCGCTCCCGATCACGGCGAAGAACGAAAAGCCGCGCTTGGGAATGCGGGCCGCGGTATAACAGCAAGAAGGAAGAAGGAGGAAGAGACGATGAAGCGCAAACTTGCCCTGTGGGCCGCGCTGGCGCTGGCCTTGTACCCGGCACTTTCGCTCGCGCAGAGCGGCTACCCGAGCCGGCCTGTTCGCGTGATCATCCCCTTCGCGCCAGGCGGCGCTTCGGACTTCGTCGGGCGCATCATCCAGCCGAAGATGAGCGAGTTGCTGGGCCAGCAGGTCGTCGTCGAGAACCGCGGCGGGGCCGCCGGCAACATCGGCCTGGAAGCGGCGGCCAAGGCCGACCCCGACGGCTACACGATATTCCTCGGCAACATTGGCACGATCGCCATCAACGCGGCGGTGTTCCGTTCGCTCAACATCAAGCCGCTGCGCGATTTCGTGGCGGTGACCCAGGTGGTGGACGTTCCCGGGGTGTTGGTCGCCAACCCCTCGTTCCCGCCCAATACGGTAAAAGAGTTCGTGGCCTACGCCAAGAGCAACCCCAGCAAGCTGAACTACGCGTCGCCCGGCAGTGGCAGCCAGAACCGGCTCGAGATGGAGTTGGTGCGCCAGGCCGCGGGACTGGACATGCTCCATATTCCCTACAAGGGCGGCGCCGGCCCGGCGGTGACCGCGCTGATTGCCGGTGAGACCCAGCTGATGTTCACCACCGCTCCCTCTGCGCTCGGCTTCATCAAGGGCGGCAGGCTGAAAGCGCTCGCCGTCACCAGCGCCAAGCGCATCGCGGCGCTGCCCGACGTGCCGACCATGGTTGAATCGGGTTTCCCGCGTTCGGTTTCCGGCTCGTGGCAGGGAATCTTCGTGCCGAAGGCCACGCCGCGCGAAGCCGTGGACCGTTTGTTCACAGTGACCCAGGCGGTGATGAAGGTTCCCGACGTGGTCGATCGCCTCGCGACAGGTGGTGTCGAGGTGGTCCTGAGTGCCTCGCCCAATGCGTTCACGGATTTCGTCGCATCGGAAACCGACCGCTGGGGCCGTGTCGCGCAGGAGGTGGGCGCGACAGTGGACTAGATATTGAGGTCACTCGGAGCGCAGCGGATTCTTGGCGGATTTCACCTCTGAGCGAATGCGCGACGCTCGGGAACACAAACGGTAGTTACATTCACATCGGAGACGGAGAACGGAATGGCAAACGCAGGGATGGTGGGACTGGACTGGCAACAGCGCATCAACTGGGATCGGCTGCGCAAGTACCGTCTGGAGCGCGCCCGGGCGCGCATGAAGGCGCATGGCCTGGGTGCGATGCTCCTCATGTACGACGAGAACTGCCGCTACGTCACGAGCACGCTGACCCCCGGCTGGAACCGCCTCAAGCCCGGCCTGCGCTATGCGCTGCTGTGCGGCGACGACGCGCCGGTGCTCTTCGAGCAGGGCGACATCGGGGCTCAGATCGAGCGCCATTCGCCGTGGATCCCCAAGGATCACGTGCGCTGGTCCTACGCCTGGATCAAGGGCGCGGCCGGGCCGGCGTCGCTCTCGCAGGTGAAGAAGTTCACCAACGCGATCAAGCAGGAAATGAAGAAGGCCAACGTCGCGGGACAGAAGCTCGGCGTGGACTTCATCGACATCAACATGATCCAGATCTTCAGTGACGAGAAGATCGAGTGGACAGACGGTATGACGCCGATGATGGAGGCGCGCGCGGTCAAGAACGAGGACGAGCAGGAAGCGCTGCGCATGGTCGGCGCCATCGGTGACGCCGCGCACTGGGAGTTTATGAAGTTCCTCAAGCCAGGGCGGACCGAAAATCAGATGACCGCGCACATCATGGAGTTCCTCTACAACATCCCGGGCATGGAGGACGTCGAGGACGTGATCGTGTCCTCGGGACCTAACACCTGGCCGAACTGGCGCAACTTCTCCGATCGCATCGTCACGCCGGGCGATATCGTCTTCATGGACCTCGCCGCCCTCACCTGGAACGGCTACAAGTCCTGCTATTACCGGACCTATTGCGCCGGCAAGGAGCCGAGCAACGAGCAGAAGGATGTCTACGCCACCGCGCTCAAGTGGTTGTACGACTCGATCAAGGCGGTGAAGGTCGGCACGACGACTCGCGAGATCGCCTCGAAGTGGCCTTCGGCGAAGGAAGCCTGGGGCTACAAGGAAGAAGACCAGGCCGCGGCGAACCTGTGGGGCCACGGCCTCGGCCTCGCGCAATACGACCCGCCCGTGATCTCGCGCATCTGGTCGCTCGACCACCCGGTCGACATCCAGGAAGGCATGGTGTTCGCACTGGAAACCCAGCACGGCAAGAAATTCGAATGGGGCGTGCGCATCGAGGAAATGCTGATCGTGCACAAGGACAAGATCGAGATCATCTCCAGCTTCCCGGTCGAGCAAATCACGGTCGTCGATCCGATGCCGGGGTACTCGACCCTCGCCGGCCGTTGACGCCGATTCAGCGCATCCGGGATGCCAGGTGAGCGGGAGCGGAATGCGAACGGCAGTACTTCATGCGCCGCGAAAACTCGATCTCGTCGATCGTTCCAGACCCGTAGCCGGGCCAGGTGAAGTCGTCGTTCGCACCGCCGCGACGGCGGTCTGTCATACCGACCTTTCGATCTACGTGGGGGAGCACCCGGGAGTCAAGTATCCGGTGGTGATGGGCCACGAGTCGACCGGCGTGATCGAATCGCTGGGCGAAGGCGTGTCGGAAGTGAAGCCGGGGCAGCATGTCATCATCAATCCCATCATCGCCTGTGGGCACTGCGACCAGTGCCTGCGCGGAGCGGGCAACTTGTGCCGCAATGCCGGGCTGTTCGGGCGCGAGGTCGAAGGCTCGCTCAGCCAATACGTCAAGCTCCCATCGCAATACATCCACGTCCTGCCTCCGCGGTTGCCGCTGGAGCAGGCGACGATCATCGAAACGCTCGCCACGGTGCGTCACGCTCAGAATCGCGTGGGCGTCTCCACCGGGGAATCGGTAGTCGTACTGGGCCAGGGCACCGCCGGCCTGCTGCATACGCGCCTCGCGGTGCTCACCGGCGCGGTACCGGTGATCGCGGTTTCGCGCACCCGATGGAAGCTCGAGATGGCGGAACGAATGGGCGCGCATCACGTCGTCGCGTCTTCGGTCGACAAGGCCGTGGAGGAAGTGCGGCGCCTAACCGGCGGCAAAGGCGCGGACGTCGTGATCGACGCCGCGGGCGGCGCGGAAACGCTGCGCGCGGCGATGGACATGCTGCGTCCCGGCGGACGCTTCTCGGCTTTCGCAGTGAGCCATGAGACAGTGCGTGGATTCAGTACTTTTCCCCTCTACTTCGGCGAGATCAGCATCATCGGCTCGCGCGCGCTCACGCCTCAGGACATGAACCCGAGCATCCAGCTGATCGCCTCGGGCGCGGTCGACGTCAGCGGATTCATCACGGCCAAGTATCCGCTCACCGATACGGCGGCGGCGTTCGAGGAATACGAGCGCAATCCGAGTCGCGTCCTGCGGATCGTCATCGATTCCGGGAGTTGAGCCCATGCCGCGGCTGGTCGTTCCCTTGAGTGCGCCCGCGGCAGCGGATTCCTCGCGCTTCGGCCCGAAGGCGGCGAACCTCGCCGCGCTCGACCGGGCCGGCTTGCCGACGCCGGGCGGTGTCTGCATCGACGCCGCAGCCTATCGCGCACAGGTCCGCGCGCTCGGCCTCGAATCCGCCGCGAGGGGTGTTTTCTCGGCGACCGAGGGTCCGCAGGCCCGCCGCTACGCGCTGCAGATGAAACTCGGCCTCATGGAGCAGGCTGTCACACCGCACGTTCTCGTACCTCTGCTCGAGGCCTGGCGCGAGCTGCGCGCGTCCGGTGGAGGGGCGTGTGTGGTGCGCTCCTCGGCCCTCGTCGAGGACAGGCAGGGTTCGAGTTTTGCCGGCCAGTTCGAGAGCTACCTCGGACTCCAGGAGGAAGCCGAGTTCCTCACGGCAGTCCGAGCCTGCTGGGCGGCGCTCTGGTCGACGCGGGCGCTGCGCTACATGGCTACCCACGACTTCGATCCGGCCTCGACCGCGATGGCGCTGATCCTGCAACCGCTCGTCGCCGCGCGGGTTGCGGGGGGTGGACTGTCGCGCACGGCAGACGGAGAAATGTTGATCAACGCCGCGCGCGGGCTGGGCGGCTCGATCGCGCAGGGCGAGGTGGTGCCCGACCGTTACGTGTTGACGCAAAGCGGCGCCCTCAAGGAATCGGGCGTCGGATTGAAATACCGACACATGGGTTGTGTCCACAGCGCTAAAGCTTCGCGGAGGCCGATGTTCGCGTCGCGCTGCCTGGAGGATCACGAGGTAGTGGAGCTCGGAGGCATGATGAAGCGCGCCGAGGAAGTCATCGGCCAGCCGGTCGAAATCGAGTGGGCGGCAGACGCCGAGAGTTTCAAGCTGCTCCAGGCGCGGCCGCTCGTCATGCAGGCCGCCACGGTGCCCGACGAGATCTGGCTGAATCATCCCCGTCTCACCGGTCACCCCGCGGGCGTCGGCTGGGGAACCGGGCGAGCCTGCGTCATCAACTGCGAATGCGAACTCGCGCGTGTCGGGCCGGGTGATGTGCTCGTCACTACAGTGGCTGGTCCGGCGCTTGCCGACATACTTCCGCGCGTGTCGGGAGTCGTCGCGGAACTGGGCGGGAGCACGTCGCACCTGGCGTCGCTCGCCCGGGAACGCGGAGTTCCGATGGTACTCGGGGTATTCGACGCAACGCAGCGCATCCCCGATGGGGCCCAGGTGGCCGTCGACGGCGTCGCGGGGATCGTGCGCTGGATGAAAGCATGACCGCCGATCGCGGCTCGGCAGCCACGGCGCTTCGGTAAATTTGCGCAGCTCGGCAGTCTGCGCTTGACATGGATTCTGCGCTGGTTACATCATTATCCGGCGTGTAATTCGCCGTGCAGGGCCGAACGAACGGTGTCTGGTCTGGCACGAGTGCCTGAACCTCACGCCGGCTCCGCCTCTGCTGGGGTAGCTAAGAACAAACAGGAAGGATGGAGACCCGCTCATGATCTTGCTGCGCGCGCGCCTGATGAGCAGCGCCGTCGTCGCGCTCGCCCTGCTGCTGCCCGGGCCGGGGGCGCAGGCCCAGCCTGCGGCTGCACCGGAGCTGTACGCGGTGGTGCTTGTGAGCGCACCGAGCACCGCGCAGCGGCCGGCCGTGGCGTTGCCCGCCTCGCTCCGGGGCAAATCGGTCTACTGGCGCCAGCTCAGGACCGGCGGAACTACCAGCTTCCAGCTGAGCGTCGGCTTCTTCGAAACGCGCGCTGAGGCCGAGCGCGCGAGGAAACTCCTCGCCGCAAGCTTTCGCGATGCCCGCGTGATCTCGGTGACCCGGGTGGAGCGCGACAACGTGTTGAAAGCGCAGCAGCGGGCGAAACCCCCGGCCGCCGTTCCCTCGGTGCCGCCGCGTCCCGCCGCGCCGCCACCGCCTGCAGCACGTCCCCCTGCCGCCCCGGTGGCCAAGGCGCCAGCTCGCACACCGGCGCCCGCACGAGTACCCGAGGATGACTGGAAGCTCGCGCTCATCGCGAAATTGGGGACGTTCAAGATGGCCAATGCGAGCCAGACGGTCGGCGGCCTGCCGAGCACGTACCACACCGGTTCCAAGTTTCCGGTGGCCGGAATCGAGCTCGAAATGCGCAGCAAGGACGGGCTCGCTCTCGGGGGCGAATTCTTCTACTACAAGAATGAGCTGGCTGCCAACGGCACGGCCTTCACCGGTCAGCAGACGATCTCGGCCTTCATGCTGAACGGGAAATACTACTTCAACGTGGAACCCTGGCTCTATCCTTACGCGGGCGTCGGGCTCGGATTTGCAAGTGCAAGCTACGGTGGGGACCTCTCCGGCAGAGCCAGCGGGCTGGCGTACCAGGGTTTGGCGGGAGTGGATTTCCGTTTCGGGGACGTCGGGCTTTATTTGCAGTACAAGTACCTGGGCGCCACGACCAAGGATGGTGCAGGAGAAAAAATCAAGGTCGGTGGATCGGGGATTCTGGTCGGAGTAAGCTTCGCTTTCTGAAATGCCTGCCGGCTGGCCGCGGCGGTCGAGGAAAAGATTGCAGCGGGAATTGATTGACCTGATGCGGGGCGAGCCTGCATTTCTCCGCCTCCTTCATGAGACCGAGGATATTCATCACCCAGCCGATGGCGCGAAGCGCCATCGATCGCCTTCGCAGGATCGCGGAAGTCAGCCTCAATCCAGACCCCCTGTCGCGGCGAAGCCCGAAATGCTTGCAGCGGTTCGGAGCAGCGAATTCAGGCTCATGAAGCCCGGGTTGCTCGAACGGCAGAACGTAGTCCTCACGCCGCACGTGGGCAGCGCCATCGTGGAACTGCGCGAGGCCATGGCGAACGTGGTCGTGGACAACATTGCAGCGATACCCGAGGGACGCAACCCGCCCGATTGCTGCAACCCCGAAGTATACGAAACGCAGATCTGAAAGGAACGGTCATGGCGGCAAAGGCGAAAGTGGTGCTCACCGACTATGTGTGGGAATCGCTCGACGTGGAAAGGCGGACGCTGGGGGATCTGGCCGACCTGGTTCCCCTGAAAACCAAGACGCCGGAGGAATTCATCGGCGATGCGGCCGACTGCGATGCCTTACTCAACACTTACGCCGGGCCTATCTCCGCCGATGTGATGGCCAGGATGCCGCGCTGCAAGATAATCGCGCGCTACGGGATCGGCGTGGACACGATCGATCTGGAAGCCGCTACGCGGGCCGGGATCATCGTCACAAATAATCCGACCTATTGCATCGAAGAGGTCGCGGAGCAAACGATGGCGCTGCTCCTTTCGTCCGCGCGCAAGATCCCGTACTACGACAGGATGGTCAGGACCGGCCGTTGGGAAGTGCCCCCGGGCAAGCCGATATTCCGCCTGGTGGGGCGGACGCTCGGCCTGGTCGGCTTCGGAAACATCGCGCGCCAGGTCGCGGTGCGAGCTGCGGCGTTCGGGCTGAATGTGGTCTACAGCGATCCCTACGTGAAGGAGGGACAGTTCGAGGCTCCGGGAAAGGCCGTCGATCTGGATACCTTGCTGCGCGATTCCGATTTCGTGTCTTTGCATCCCCCGCTCACCCCGCAGACGCGAAAGATGATCGGCGATGACGCTTTTGGAAAAATGAAACCGACCGCCGTCTTGATCAATTGCGCGCGCGGGCCGATCGTCGATACCGATGCGCTGGTGCGTGCCCTGGATGCGAAGAAAATCGCGGGTGCCGCGCTCGATACGGTGGATCCCGAGCCGCTGCCCGATCCCCATCCTTTGCGCGGCCGCGACAACGTCATCATCAATCCCCA
Source organism: Gammaproteobacteria bacterium (assembly GCA_041496705.1). GTDB lineage: Bacteria > Pseudomonadota > Gammaproteobacteria > Burkholderiales > SG8-39 > VBDM01. The sequence goes on from JBGQFD010000030.1 coordinate 29,650, forward strand.
CACCGCCTGGTACAGCGAGCAGGCGATGGCGGGACTTCAGGCCGGGGCTCCTGGCGAAGTGCGCCGCGTGCTTTCGGGGCAGTGGCCGTTGAACGTGGTGAACCGGGCCGTGAAGGCGAAAAATCGGGCGGGCTTGTAGTACAGTACCCACGCTAGGAGGAACCCATGACTTTCATACGCACTGCAGTTGTTGCGCTCGCCTGCCTGCTTTGGGCGAGCGGGGCATTCGCTCAAGGAAAATGGACGAAGCTCGCGCCGTTCCCGGAACCGGCGGAAGAGCTTCTCGGCGCATCGGCAAACGGGAAGATGTACGTTTTCTGCGGGCTCGCGCCTGGATGGAAGCCGATCGGCATGGTGTACGAATACGATCCGGCCGGTGATCGCTGGACGAAGAAGAAACCGATGCCGCTCGCTTCGCATCACGTCTCGTTCACCGAACACAAGGGCAAGATCTACGCCTTCGGCGGCTTCGTGCTGCCGCAGTCGGGTCCTCCCGCCTGGGTTCCAGTCGACAATGCCTGGGAGTACGACCCCGCGACCGACAACTGGAAGGCACTCGCGCCGCTGCCGACCAAGCGCGGCTCTCCTGTCGCGGTGACGGTCGGGGACAAGATCTACGTCATCGGCGGCGCGTCCACGCTTCCGGGCTCCACCGCGGTGCACCCGGCACGCCCGCATTATTCGGTCGGGGCGGTCGAGGAATACGATCCCGCCACCAACACCTGGCGTGCGCGCGCGCCGATCCCGACGCCTCGCAATCACGCAACGGCCGGTGTGGTGAACGGAAAAATCTACGTGGTCGGCGGGCGCGTCGGCGGCGCCTTCGTTTCGAGTGGCTCGAGCAACGTCGGCATCGTCGAGGAATACGACCCGGCAACCGACGCATGGGGGGCGCCTCGCGCGCGCATGCCGAGCGCGCGTAGCGCAATGTCCTCGGGCACCTGGGGCGGCAAGATCTACGTCACCGGCGGCGAGGGACAGGATTACGTGACGATGTTCGCTTTCCGGGCGCTCGAAGCGTATGACCCGGCGACGAATAGCTGGGCGGTCCTTGCCAACATGCCGGTAGGGCGCCATGGACTCGCGGGGGCCGTTGTCGGCAACCGCCTTCACATGGTGAGCGGCGACGTGCAATCGGCAGGCACCGGCGTGCACGTCCACACCGAGTCGCACGACGCCTACGAGCTTGACGGCGGAAAGAAATAGCCCGCTCTTGATCCCACAGTAATCCGCCGGTCCCCGGATCGAGGCCCGAGCCGGGTCGTCGGCATTCGACGCCGGCTATCTACCTGGGGCACTGCCCCCGTTTCTCGAACCAATAGACGATGTTGCCCGCCACGACAATGCTTCCCGACACGACCGCACTTGCTGCGGTAACCGCGCCCGCTGCCACAAGCATTGCCACACATCCCTCGTTGACGCACCGTACAAAGGCGCCAACTTGCGTAACCTCGAGAACCATCTGACGCGCGTGGATCTTGCATTCTTCGTCATAGACGCTCGTAGTGCGAGGCACGTATACGCAACCCTGAATCAATCCTGCGACCAGGAGTGTCGAGAGCATCGTGCGCTCAATTCCGATTGCCGCCAATCGTCAACCCGCTTTCGCCGGAATGACGGGTAGCAGCAGGTACGACGCCATGTCGCCGCCAGCGTATATCGTATTTTCCGCGCCGGCGTTGTAGTCCGCATGATAGTGGGTGTAAGGCGCCGCGTTCAGGCCGTCCCGAGGCTGGATGTCGATGCGCAGTCTGTGGCCCTTTTTTAGGACGATCGAGGTCGGCCAGACTTCCACCTGGCACTCTACGGGTTCGCCGGACTTCAGCCAGAGGCGCTCGTCATGCGAGTGGTAAGGCCGGTGGGGCAGGGAGCGCTGCGGATCGAGCTTGCGGTGCGAGGCGCGCAGCCATCCCATGGTCAAGGGGACCGGCTGCCCGTGCTGGCCTGTTTCGAAGACGTCCTTTCCGTCCGGACCGACGTTCCGCAGGGTCACCATGATGTCCATGTCTTCCGAAGAACTCGAGACCCAGAGGGTGAGCGCGACCGGCCCAGTGATTTCCATATCTTCGCGCATCGGCTCGGTGGCGAACGACACGCCGGTTCGGCCGGTATTGCCGTGCGTCAGCGCCAATGCCGACGCCGAGGTCACGCCCGCCCTGGTCATGCCGCTGGCGGAGTAGCTGAGCGAAGACATTTCCCGCGGCGGAGTCGCCGCGAGCCTGCCTTCGATGAGCGCGGGATTGCCCGAAGGCTCGCGCTCCGGTTGCAGGTAGAACTTGGTCCAGCGCGTCCGGGCGAGCGGCCATTCGTGCTCGTAGCGCCATTGGAACCCGCCTCCCCCGGTGCGGATGGCGAGCTTGACCGGGGGCTCGTCCATGATCCCGGTGTCGATGCTCTTCAGCCAGGTGTCGAACCAGCGCAGCTGCTCCGACCTGCCTTCCTCGGAATGGAACGGATGGAAGTGCGTGCCGACGTGGATCCGCAGTTTCTTGTGCCGGGAGGCGGCATACATGAAGCCCTCGGTGTTGCCGCGCAGATGCATCGCGAAGCCGCCCCAGTTGCCCGCGCTGTAGAGCGGCACGGTGATCCGGTCCCAACGGGCGCTGCACCGGCGCCAGTATTCCGAATCGAGGTCGTTGCGCATGTACTGCCACAGAAGATCGTTGTGGAAGGCATCGGGGTTGTAGCTGCGCGGCCGTCCTAGCAGGTGGTTTGCCGTCTGTGTCGCGTGCCAGGTGGAAAGAAAGCCCATGGCGAAGATGCCGCCGTGATAGGCCTGGTCGCGGTACTGGTCGGCGCGCCCTTCCCAGGGAAAGATTGCCTTGAGCGATGGAGGCTGCAGGCCGGCGACTCGCCATTGCGAACTCGCGTGATAGGAGACGCCTAGCGTGCCGATCTTTCCCGAGCACCAGGGGCGTTTTGCGATCCATTCGATGGCATCGTAGAAATCCATCGCCTCCTGATAAGAGCTCGGTTCCGATTGACCGGGCGACTTGCCCGATCCACGCGCGTCCACGCGCACCAGGGCGTAGCCGCGCGGACACCACCACAGCGGATTGGCGGTCTCCCAGTTCATGTAGGGATTCGGCCCCTCTTCGAGATCCGCCGGCGGCACCCAAAGCTTGTCCTTCTGGTAGACGCTGATGTTCATGATGGCGGGGAAGCGCTCCTCACCGCCGTCGGGTCGAAATACGTCGGCGTAGAGGATCGCCCCGTCCCGCATGGGGATGCGCACGTCCTTTTCGACGATTAGCTCGAGATCGCGGGGCTGGGACCCGATGAACGCTTTCGCCTTGGAGTTTCTTGCGCTCATGCTATTCCAGCCTGATGTCGTTGTCCCTGATGATGCGCGCCCAGCGCCTGATCTCCGCGTTCACGAATTCCTGGAACTCTTCGGGCGACCTGCTGAGCGTGATGGGCACCGCAGAATTCACGAACGCGTCCTGCAGCCGTTTGCGCTGCATCACCTGCAGCGTCGCCGAATGCAGTTTGCCGACGATGGCGCGCGGTGTCCTCGCCGGCATGAAGAATCCATTCCAGTTGACGCTGCCCACGTCGGGAAATCCGACCTCCGCCATAGTAGGGACTTCGGAAAGATCGGGGAGGCGTTCGCGCGCCGTGGTGGCGAAGGCCTTCATGCGTCCGCCTTTCACGTGCGGGGTGATCGAGGCGGCGTTGAGGAACGAGAAATGGATCTCGCCGTTGATGATGGAGGTGAGCGTGGAGCCGGCCCCTTTCGAGGGGATCAGCACCGCCTTCACGCCGGTTCGCCCAAGCAGGTCCAGCGTGTCGAGATGCGAGTAGGAGCCGAGGGGATTGGAGTAGTTCATCTGTCCGGGACGCGCGCGGGCGTACTCGATCAGTTCCTTAAAGTTTCCCGGCGGAAAAGCGACGCCGGACACGAGCACATTTGGGACTGAAGCGATCAGCGTGACCGGGGCTAGGTCTTTTGCGGGATCGAACTTGAGCGTCGCCGCGAAGGCGGTCGGATTGATCGCATTGGTGGAAATATTGCCGACGAGCACCGTGTGCCCGTCCGGGTTCGCACGGACGACCAGCTCGACGCCGATGTTGCCTGCGGCACCGGGGCGGTTTTCCACGACGAAAGGCTGTCCGAGCGTTTCGCCGAGAGCGGGCGCAAGGATGCGCGCAACGATGTCGGTCGCACCGCCCAGGGCGAACGGGATGATCAA
>JBGQFD010000031.1:0-33748 GCA_041496705.1 Gammaproteobacteria bacterium
GAAGTGGACAAAATGGGAATGGAGTTCCGCGGAGACCCGTCCTCCGCGCTGCTTGAGGTGCTCGATCCCGAGCAGAACCATACGTTCACCGACCACTATGTCGAGGTGGAATACGACCTGTCGGAAGTGATGTTCGTCGCCACCGCGAATACGCTGAACATTCCGCCTGCGCTGCTCGATCGCATGGAGGTGATTCGGATCTCGGGCTACACCGAGGACGAGAAAGTAAATATTGCCACCCGCTATCTGCTGCCGAAGCAGCTCAAGAACAACGGGTTGAAGAAAGAGGAAGTGGCGGTATCGGGAACCGCGATCCGCGACATCATCCGGTATTACTCGCGCGAGGCCGGGGTGCGCAGCCTGGAGCGTGAGATCTCCAAGATTTGCCGCAAGGTGGTCAAGATTCTGGTCACCAAGGTCAAGGAGAAGCGTGTCCTGGTGTCGCCAAAGAACCTCGACAAGTTCCTGGGTGTCAGGCGCTACAACTACGGGATTGCCGAGAAGAAGAACCAGGTTGGGCAGGTCACCGGCCTCGCATGGACCGAAGTGGGAGGTGAGCTGCTCACCATCGAGGTGGTCACCATGCCCGGGAAGGGCAAGACGATAACGACCGGAAAGCTCGGCGAGGTGATGCAGGAATCGATCCAGGCGGCCTTGAGCGTCGTGCGCAACCGCTCGTCCAAGCTCGGTGTCGCCGAGGACTTCTACCAGAAGAACGACATCCACGTCCATCTTCCGGAAGGCGCGACGCCGAAAGACGGACCCAGCGCAGGGATAGGTATCTGCACGGCGATGGTGTCGGTGCTGACCGGCATTCCGGTTCGGGCGGATATGGCCATGACCGGCGAAATCACCCTGCGCGGTGAAGTGCTCGTCATTGGCGGCTTGAAGGAGAAGTTGCTTGCGGCTCACCGGGGTGGCATCAAGACCGTGCTGATTCCAGACGAAAACGTGAAGGATCTCGCGGAGATACCCGATAACATCAAGAATCGGCTGGAGATCCTTCCGGTAAAGTGGGTCGACCAGGTGCTCGAACTGGCACTGGAGCGCCAACCCGAGCCGCGCAAGCCGGCTGGCGACGTGCCGCCGATACCTCCGGCAACCGACGAGAAGACCTCGACCTCGGTGGTCACCCACTAGAATTGCCCCTCGCCGCGGCCTTCGTCTGTTCATGGCTGCGGGGTCGGCGCGGGGACTTCCTCCCGTCCTGCATCCGCGGTGCCCTCAACATCCTCGCCTGCTTGACACCGCGCGTTTGCGATTGCTATAAAGCATGCAGCAAACAAGATACATTTCCGCGACAGGCCTGCGAGTGTCGCTGAAATCCTGCCTCAAGACCGCGGTCTTGCAACGATCTCCAAGGGGGATGAATGAACAAACTGGAAATTATCGACCACATCGCCAAGTCCGCAGACATCTCCAAAGCTGCAGCGGGACGCTCGCTGGAGGCCGCGGTGACCGCCATAAAGACTGCGATGAGGAAGGGGGGCATGGTCACCCTCGTGGGGTTTGGAACTTTTTATGTAGGCAAGCGCGAGGCGCGGGTCGGCCGCAATCCGCGCACGGGTGCCGAAATCAGGATCAAGGCGGCGAAAGTCCCCAAGTTCCGTGCTGGAAAAGCACTGAAGGATGCAGTAAACTGAGACCCCTTTTGAAGCCGGTATTGCGCACGGAGTTGCGCCGGTTTCTGCGAAGGGGTGCTTAGCTCAGCTGGTAGAGCGTCGCCCTTACAAGGCGAATGTCGGCGGTTCGATCCCGTCAGCACCCACCGGTTGGTTGGCGAGTCCCTCCGCAAGTTTGGCCGCGCACTGTGCCGGTTGAAATCGCGGATTGCTTGAACGCGGAGCGGTAGTTCAGTTGGTTAGAATACCGGCCTGTCACGCCGGGGGTCGCGGGTTCGAGTCCCGTCCGCTCCGCCAGTCCCGCGCCGAAGTGAGAGTGGCGCCAGAGGCGACAAGAGAGCCGAGCTCTTGTCGGGTCCGGTAGGAGGCGAACTCAGGTTCGCCTTTCTTCTTTTTGGAGGGGCATCCTTGTTCGATTTTGTCACCAAGCACAAGCGCCTGCTGCAACTGATACTCGGCTTGATGATCATTCCGCCGTTTGCGTTCTTCGGCATCCAGTGGACGCAAAGGGACGCGACCGGGACCGGAGAGGTGGCCAGCGTCGGCGGGCAGAAGATCACCGAACAGGAGTTTACGGACGCGCTCCGGCGGCAACAGGAGCGGCTGCGCAGCATGCTGGGCCGGAATTTCGATCCGGCGTTGTCCGATTCTCCCGGAATGAGGGCCGAATTGCTGGAAGGCATGATCTCGCAACGCCTGATCGGGCGCTTCGCGGCCCAGGGCCATCTGACGGTGGGCGACGATCAGTTGCGCGAGGTCATCGCCGCGAGCCCGGTATTCCAGGAGGGCGGCCGCTTCTCACCGCAGCGCTACGAGGCGATGCTGCGATCAGAAGGTTATTCGCCGCAGACTTTCGAGGCATTGCAGCGTCGCGACATGGTCACGGAGCAGGTGCTCGGCGCGATTTCCGAATCGGGCCTCGCTTCGCTGACGGTTGCGCGGCAGTTTGCGCAGTACCGCGCGCAGCAGCGCGAGGTCGCCGAGACCCAGGTGCGAGCCGATCCGGCCACCCCGGGAAGCGTCGGCGCGGAGGCGATCCGGACCTTCTACGAAAGCAACCAGGCCCGCTTCCAGGTGCCGGAGGAAGTCAGCGTGGAGTACCTGGTGCTCGGCGTCGACGACCTGCTCGCTTCCGAGCAGGTCACGGACAAGGAGGCCAGGGAGAGTTACTCCGCGAATCTCTCGAAATACGGCGAACCCGAGCAGCGGCGCGCCAGCCATATTCTCATCGCGGTCAAGAACGGCGCAGGCGATGCCGACAAGGCAAAGGCGCGGGATCGTGCGGCGGGAATTCTGGCGCAGGCGAGAAGGTCTCCGGGAAGTTTTTCCGAGCTGGCAAAGAAGAACTCCGACGATCCGGGCTCGGCTCCCCAGGGCGGGGATCTCGGGTTCTTCGCGCGCGGCATGATGGTGCGTCCGTTCGAGGAGGTCGCCTTCCATCTCAAGCAAAACGAGATCAGCGATCTGGTGGAATCGGATTTCGGCTTCCACATCATCAGGCTTACCGGCATCAAGGCCGGAAAGATGAAGAGTTTCGAGCAGGTTCGTCCGGAAATCGAGCAGGATCTGAAGCGGCAGAAGGCGGCAAGGCGCTTTGCGGAATCCGCCGAACAGTTCAGCAACCTCGTCTACGAGCAGGCCGACTCGCTCTCGCCTGCGGCCGAGCGCTTCAAGCTGAGCGTGCGGCGCGCTTCGGGAATTACGCGCCAGTCGGCGTCCACGGCGGCGCTGAACAATCCCAAGCTGCTGGCCGCGCTATTTGCCGACGACGCGGTCAAGAACCGCCGCAACACCGAGGCCATCGAAACGGCTCCGAATACGCTGGCTTCCGCCCGGGTGGTGGCGCACAAGCCGGCGAGCGTGCGGCCTCTGGAAGAGGTCAAGGGCGAAATCGCGCGACAGCTCGCCCAGCAGGAATCGCTGGCGCTCGCCAGAAAGCGCGGCGCCGAGCGCCTTCAAGAGTTTCGGAAAGGCGCTGCTTCCGCAGGCGGCTTCGGCGCCGCCAGGCTGGTGAGCCGCGACAACGCCCAGGGCCTGGCTCCTGAGGCGCTCACGCAGATCTTTCGCGCGGACGTGTCCAAGCTGCCCGCTTACGTCGGCGTCGACACCGCGAACGGCTATGCGATCTACCGGGTAAGCCGATTCATCGATGCCCGGCCGGACGAGACGCGCGAGCGCGGCGTGCAAAGCGAACTCGGCAGATCGGGCGGTGTGCTCGAGCTCCGGGCCTTTCTCGGCGGCCTGCGCGCCGACGCGAGCGTAGACATCAACAAGGCCGCGCTGGAGAAGAAGAACTAGATTCGGCCGGGATTCCGGGCGTGACCGCCCGTCGGTTCGCCGGCGAGCGGTTCGCTACTGGGGGGCCGGCTCCGCCGCGACCGGTATTCCACCGACCACCGTGTTGAATCCCCCGTCGACATGGACGATCTCGCCAGTGACGCCGGCAGCGAGATCGGACATGAGGAACGCGGCCGTGTTCCCGACGTCTTCCGTCGTGACGTTGCGCCGCAAGGGGGAGGTTTCTTCGACGTACTTCAAGATTTTTCCGAAGCCGGATATTCCGCTCGCCGCAAGCGTCTTGATCGGGCCTGCGGAGATGGCGTTGACGCGGATGCCCTTGGGGCCGAGGCTCGCGGCGAGATAGCGCACGCTTGCCTCCAGGCTCGCCTTGGCGAGTCCCATGGTGTTGTAGTTGGGAACGACGCGCACGGACCCGAGGTAGGTGAGCGTGAGGAGCGCGGCGCGTCTGCCCAGCATCAGCGGCAGCGCGGCCTTGGCGAGCGCCGCGAAGCTGTAGGCGCTGACGTCGTGCGCCACGCGGTACGCTTCCCGGGATACGCCCTCGAGAAAGTCCCCGGCGATGGCCTCGCGAGGCGCAAAGGCGATCGCGTGCACCAGTCCGTCGAGCGCATTCCAGTCTTTCCCGACGGCCTCGAAAAGTGCGGAGATCTCCGCGTCGCTTGCGACATCGCAGGGAAAGACGAGCTTGCTGTCGAGTCCCGCCGCCATTTCGTCGACGCGGTCCTTGAAACGTTCGTTCTGATAGGTGAACGCGAGTTCGGCGCCTTCGCGACGCGCCACCTTGGCGATGCCGTAGGCCATCGATCGGTTGGAGAGGAGGCCAGTGATTAGTATTTTTTTCCCCTGGAGAAAGCCCATCTGCCGATCCCGAATGAAGGAGCTTCGATTATACTTGTCAATATGAGCTGGGGATCGCGATATCGGCTCTGCGCCGCGTTTCTCATGCTCGCGGTGCCGATGGCTTCGGACGCCGCCGATCCCGGCAAAATCCTGCACGTCACCTTTCAGGCCGCCGAGACGGGATTCGATCCTGCCAGAGTATCGGACTACTACTCCGGCACCGTCATCGAAGCGATATTCGATCCGCTCCTGACCTACGACTACCTGGCGCGTCCGGCGAAGCTCGTGCCGAACGCTGCGGAGTCTCTGCCGGTGATCAGCGATCATGCCAGGATCTACTCGCTGCGAATCAGGAAGGGGATCACCTTTACTCCCGATCCGGCTTTCAAGGGGAAGGAACGCGAGCTGACGGCGGCCGACTACGCTTACTCGATCAAGCGCTTTCTCGACCCCAGGATCCGTTCGCCCTACGCGTTTCTCTTCCAGGGAAAGATCGTCGGCCTCGATGAGCTTGCCTTGCGGGCGAAAACGAGCGGCCGCTTCGACTACGACGCGAAACTCGCCGGTCTCGAAACGCCGGACCGGTATACGCTCCGCATACGCCTGAAGCAGCCGGACTTCAATTTTTCTCACGTGCTCGCCTTGTCCCTCGTCGGCGCCGTGGCGCGCGAGGCGATCGAAGCCTATGGCGACGACACCCATTCTCACCCCGTCGGAACCGGGCCGTACCGGCTGAAGAGCTACACGCGCTCCTCGAAGATCGTCCTGGAGGCGAATCCAGGCTACCGCGGGAAGATCTGGGACTTTGCGCCCGGCAACGACGCACGCGGGCGCGAAATCGCGGACCGGATGAAAGGCAGGAAGCTTCCGCTCATCGGACGCGTGGAAATCAGCATCATGGAAGAAACCCAGAGCCGCTGGCTCGCCTTCCAGGGAGCGGAGACCGATATGGAGTACCAGCTCTCGGAGGTCGCGCCTACGTTCATGACCGAGGACGGGGGGCTGAGACCCGAATTCGCCCGGCGCGGCATCAAGCTCGATCGCAGCATCGATCCAGAAATCATCTACCTGTACTTCAACACGCAGGAACGCATCGGCGACCAGCCGAATCCGCTGGGCGGTTTCAGCAAGGAGAGAATCGCGCTTCGTCGCGCGATCGCGATGGCCTACAAGGTCGACGACCAGATCCGCATCATCCGCAAGGGGCAGGCGGTCCGGGCGCAATATCCGATTCCGCCCGGCGTCGCCGGACACGATCCAAGCTACCGCAGCGGCATTCCCTACGACCCCCGCAGCGCCAACGCGCTGCTCGACAGGTTCGGCTACAAGCCGGGGCCGGACGGCTACCGGTCGCAGCCCGACGGCAAGCCCCTGGTCATTCGCTATTCGTCCACGCCCAGTGAGCGCGATCGCCAGTTCGACGAACTCATGAAGCGCTCGCTAGAATCGATCGGTGTCCGCCTCGCGATACACAAGGACCGCTTTCCCGAGCTGATCAAGCTCGAAAACGAGTGCCGGCTGATGATGCGCACCGCGCCTTGGATCGCCGATTATCCGGACGGCGACAACTTCATGCAGCTGCTCTACGGGCCGAACGCGGGACAAAGCAACAACGCCTGCTACCGCTCGCCCGAGTACGACGAGCGCTACGAGAGATCGAGACTGCTGCCCGACGGTCCCGAGCGCAACCGGCTTTACCGTGAGATGACCCGGTTGGTGGAAGTGGACACTGTCTGGCTGCTGATCGAGAGTCGCTATCGGAACACGCTCCTTCAGCCCTGGGTCGTCGGCTATACGAAGCACCCCGTTCTGAACTCTGAATGGCTGTACATGGACCTGGAGCCACGACCGGGGAACTGAAGCGATGCTGGCCTACGTCCTCCGCCGCACCTGGCAGTTCGTGCCGACCCTTTTCGGCGTGGTGGTGCTGGTATTCATCGTGTTCAACTGGATCGGAGGGGACCCCGCCTATCTGCTCGCCGGCAAGATGCCCAACCCGGAGAGCATCGAGAACATCAGGCGGCAGCTGGGCGTCGACCGGTCCTACGCCGTGCAGCTCTGGATCTTCGTCAAACAGGTCGCAACCGGCGACTTTGGCGTCAGCTGGGCGACCAACGAACGGGTCTCGGCAATCTTCGCCACCCGGCTGGGGCCGTCCCTGATCGTGCTCGTGCCGATGCTCGTCATCAGCACCCTGATGGCGATGGCGGCGGCGATGCTGGTCGCCTACCTGCGCGGGTCCCTCACCGATCGCGCCATCATGATCGGCTGCACGGTCGGGCAGTCGATCAGCATCCTCGTCTACATCCTCGTCCTCCAGTATGTCCTCGCCTACCGGTTCGGCTGGTTTCCCGTTCAGGGCTGGGGCAGCGGCTTCGCGGAAAACCTGCTGCGCTACAGCGCGCTGCCGATCGTGGTCGGGGTCGTCGTCTCCCTCGCACCCGACACGCGGCTGTACCGCAGCTTCTTCCTCGAGGAGATCAACCAGGATTACGTCCGCACCGCGCGGGCGAAGGGCATGAGCGAGGCCCGCGTAATGTGGGTGCACGTGCTGCGCAACGCCGCGATTCCGATCGTCACCAACGTGATGATCCAGCTGCCCGGATTGCTCGCGGGCGCGTTCCTGATCGAACGCTTCTTTTCGATTCCGGGCATAGGCCGGGAAGTGATACTCGCCGTGGAGCGCAGCGATTTCCCGGTGATCAAGGCGGTGACCATCTATGTCGCGATCGCCACCATGGTCCTGAACCTTCTGGCGGACCTGCTCTACAAGGCGGTCGATCCGCGCGTGCAGCTCAAGTGAATTCCTTCGCGACCACCTTGGCGGAGCTTCCCCGCCCGCAGTCCCCGGGCCTGTGGACGCATGCGTGGCGACGGCTTCACCGGGACCGCGTGGGGTTCGCATCGCTGGTCGTCGTACTACTCTATTGCGTCCTCATGGTGGCTTCGGGAGCGGGGTTGATCGCGGGTGATTGGTCGCGGGAAACCGGCGTCAGCTTCGCGCCGCCGAGCTTCATGGGTCCCGATGCCGCCGCTCCATCGGCGGAGCCTTCTCCGGCAGCGGATCCTCCGGGGTCACCGCCCGAGGACCTGGGTATCGTCGATCCCTTGGCCGATGCGCTCGCCGAGATCAGGAAGGAACTCGCTGGCGTGTCCGTGTCCGAGTCGAAAGCACCGACGCTCGCGTTCGGCGCCGACAAATGGGGCCGGGACGTCCTGAAAAAGGCGATCAAGGGAACCGAGACTTCGATGTTGGTGGGGCTGGTCGCGGCCGCCCTTGCGGTTTTCCTGGGGACCGTCTTCGGCGCGCAGGCCGGCTACTACGGCGGACGGGTCGACGATTTCTTCAACTGGTTCTACAGTGTATTCACCTCGATTCCGTATCTGCTGCTCGTGCTCGCGATCGCGGCTGTGCTCAACCAGAAGGGCACTCTGACGGTCATTCTGATACTCGGGCTCACTGGCTGGACCGGGACATTCCGCCTGGTGCGCGCCGAGTACATGAAGCACAAGGCGCGCGAGTACGTCCTCGCCGCGGACGCGATCGGCGCATCCCACTCGCAGCGGATGTTCGTGCACATCTTCCCGAACGTCAGCCACGTGGTCCTGGTGCAGCTGTCCCTGCACGTCGTGCTGTTCATCAAGTCCGAGGTGATCCTGAGCTTTCTCGGCTTCGGCGTCGGAGTCGACACCGTATCCTGGGGCAGCATGTTGAACGAGGCCCAGACCGAGCTGCTTCTGGGAAATTGGTGGCAGCTGGTCGCGGCGACGGTGGCCATGGCGGCGCTGGTGACGGCTTTCAGCCTGTTCGCGGATGCCCTGCGCGACGCGCTCGACCCACGGCTCAAATGAGCGCTCCAGGCGACGATGGGGTCCTTCTCAGCGTTCGGGATCTCGAGGTGCGCTTTCGGATCGACGAAGCGGAAACGCTCCGTGCGGTGAAGGGCGTCAGCTTCGACATTCCGGCGCGCGGCACAGTGGCGCTGGTGGGCGAATCCGGCAGCGGCAAGTCGGTGACCGCGCTCGCGATGATCGGTCTGCTGCCCCGCTCCAACGCGACGGTGCTTCCGGGCAGCCGAATCGCCTATCGCGGTCGCAGTCTGCTGGACCTGTCGCCGCGGGAGATGCGCTCTCTTCGGGGAGCCGATATTTCGATGGTGTTCCAGGAGCCGATGAGCTCGCTCAATCCCGTATTCACGGTCGGATTCCAGCTCGCCGAGGTCCTGAGGAAGCATCTCGGACTCAACCGAATGCAGGCGCGGACGCGTACCCTGGAGCTGCTGCGGGAAGTCGGCATTCCCGAGCCCGAAACGAGAATGGCTGCATACCCGTTCCAGCTCTCCGGCGGCCAGCAGCAGCGCGTCATGATCGCGATGGCGATCGCCTGCGAGCCGAAGCTACTGATCGCCGACGAGCCCACCACCGCGCTCGACGTCACGGTGGAAAGACAGATCCTCGCGCTGCTGGCCGGCCTGCAAAGGCGACGCCGGATGGCGATGCTGTTCATCACGCACGATCTCGCCCTGGTCGCGGAGCTCGCCGACTACGTCGTGGTGATGCGCGAGGGCGAAATCCGGGAGCAGGGCAGCGTCGAGAGCATATTCGATTCGCCCAGGGACAGCTACACGCGGGCGCTGCTCGCGTGCCGGCCGTCGCTCACCCGGCGCCCGCGCCGGCTCGCGGTCATCGAGGATTTCGTCGACGGACAGCCCAGGGCGGAGATGCCGGAACGGTCCCGCGGATTACAGGGCGACGAAGAGACCGTTCTCGAAGTGCGGCACCTCGCGAAGACCTTCCATTTTCGCGAAGGGCTGTTCGGCAAGCGGGAGTTCAAGGCGGTCAGGGACGCGTCGTTCAGGCTGGCCAAGGGCAAGACGCTGGGGGTGGTCGGTGAGTCCGGCTCGGGCAAGACTACGATGGCGCTCGCGCTCATGCGGCTGACGCCGGCGTCGGGCGGCGAAATCCTGTTCGAGGGCAGGGATCTGCTGTTGATGTCCCCGCAGGCGGCGATGCGGTACAAGCGCCGGCTGCAGATCGTGTTCCAGAATCCTTACGCCTCGCTCAACCCGCGGTTCACCGCCGGCCAGATCCTCGTCGAACCGCTGCGCATCCATTCGATTGGAGCCGGCGACGAGGAGCGCCGTGCTCTCGCCTGCGAGTTGCTGCGGAAGGTGGGCCTGCCGGAGTCCTCCTTCTTCAAGTATCCTCACGAGTTTTCCGGCGGACAGCGGCAGCGGATCGCGATTGCCCGATGCTTGACCATGAAGCCCGACATTCTGATCTGCGACGAAGCGGTTTCCGCCCTCGACGTGTCGGTTCAGGCTCAGCTTCTGAACCTGCTGCAGGACCTGCAGGACGAATACCACATGAGCTACGTGTTCATATCCCACGACCTGGCGGTGGTCAGGTACATGGCCGACGAAGTGATCGTCATGAACGAAGGCGAGATTGTCGAGACGGCCGGCTCCGACGAGCTCTATTCCAACCCGGGGCATCCTTACACGAGGCAGCTGCTGTCTTCCATGCCCAGGGGCTGGCGCGGCAGCGCGGCGCGCTCAGGATGATGCGGCTCGCGCTCGCAGCCGGCCTGGTCGCGCTCGCCGGCACAATCGCGCCCAGCGCCCGGGCCGCGCACGCCTACGCGCAGTTCGGCGACATCAAGTATCCCCCCGGCTTCTCGAATTTCGCCTGGGCAAACCCGGATGCATCCAAAGGCGGAGACCTCGACCTGGTTCCGCCACTGCGCATCACCAACTTCGACAAGTACAATCCGTTTACGCTCAAGGGGAGTGCGGCGCCCGGGCTTGCCGCGCTCGTGTTCGAGAGCCTGCTGACCGGGACCCTCGACGAGCCGTCGACGGCCTACGGGCTGCTCGCCGAAGACGTAGCAGTCGCCGCGGACAGGTTGTCGGTGAGCTTCCGCCTCAACGCCAGCGCGCGGTTTCACGACGGCACGCCGGTGATGGCCGCAGACGTCAAGCACAGCTTCGATACGCTGATGAGCAAGTTCGCGGCACCCCAGTACCGGGTAGTCTTCGGCGATGTCCGGCAGGCGGTGGTCGTGGCGCCGCGCACCATCCGCTTCGAGTTCAAGCAGGCGAGCAGCGAGCTGCCCGCGCTCGTGGGCGGGCTTCCGGTATTCAGCCGGGCCTGGGGGGCGGGTAAACCCTTCGACCAGGTGGTCACCGATATTCCCATCGCGACCGGGCCGTACTGGATAGGACGCATGAACTTCGGCCGCGACATCACCTACGAGCGCGACCCGAACTACTGGGCGCGGGACCTGAACGTGCGCCGCGGCCTGTTCAACTTCGACCGGATCACCTACAAGATCTACAAAGACACCACCGCGCAGACCGAGGCGTTCAAGGCGGGTGAGTTCGACTACCTCAGGACCTTCTCCGCACGCGAGTGGGCGCGAACCTATGTCGGGAAGAAATTCGACTCCGGCGAATTGATCAAGGCCGAGCTCCCGGTCAGGAACGCCGGGGACTTCCAAGGCTATATGATCAACACGCGCCGCGAGAAGTTCAAGGACGTGCGCGTGCGCCAGGCCCTCGGGCTCGCTTTCGATTTCGAATGGATGAACCGGCGACTGATGTTCAACGCATACATCCGTGTCAGGGGTTTCTTCAACTCGAGCGATTTCGAGGCGAAGGGCCTGCCCGGCGCGGATGAGCTCGCAGTGCTGAGGCCGCTACGCGCGAGGCTTCCGGCCAGGATTTTCGATGAGGAAGCCCCGCAGCCGCCTTCGACGCTCCCGCCAGGCAGCCTGCGGGCGAATTTGCGCAAGGCAAGGGAATTGCTGGCCGATGCCGGATGGATCTATCGGGACGGCGCACTGCGCAACGCGAAAGGCGAGGCGTTCATCCTCGAATACCTCGACAGTGGTGGCGGGGAACGGGTCATCGCCCCCTTTATCCAGGCGCTGGGCAAGCTCGGAATCCAGCTCGAGTACCGCAGGGCGGATTTTGCCCTTATCCAGAAGCGGCTCGATGTGTTCGACTTCGACCTGTTCACCATCCGCAGTCCGGGGAGCGAGACCCCGGGCAGCGACCTGGTGGAGCGTTTCGGCTCGAAATCGGCCGACACCGAAGGCTCGGGCAACCTGATCGGCGTGCGCGATCCCGCGATCGACGCTTTGCTCGATCAGGTGGTCTCCTCCAGGACCCGGCCGCAGCTGATCGCGCGCCTGCGCGTGCTCGATCGAGTATTGCGCCACGGCTACTATGTAATACCTCAGTGGTATTCGAACACCTACCGCATTGCCTATCGCGCCGGCAAGTTCGAGCAGCCGGCCGTGGCCCCCGAGTACTACCAGGCCGAAGACTGGGTGATCTCGACCTGGTGGAGAAAGAGATAGGAGCTGCCACTATGTGGTCCTACGTCCTGAAGCGCCTGCTGCTGATGATCCCGACTCTGTTCGGCATCCTCACCATCACCTTCGTCGTCATGCAATTCGTCCCCGGCGGCCCGGTGGAGCAGATGGTCTCCCAGCTCCAGGGCCGCGAAACCGGAGGTGAAGGCCCGGCAACATCGAGTGGCAGCGGATATCGGGGGCGGCAGGGGGTCGATGCGGTTCGCGTCGAAGAAATCAAGAAGCTCTATGGTTTCGACAAGCCGGCGCACGAACGCTTCCTGCAGATGATCGTCCAGTTCGCGCGCTTCGACCTGGGAAAGAGTTTCTTCCAGAACAAGGACGTCTGGGAGCTGATCAGGGAAAAGCTGCCGGTCTCGATCAGCCTCGGCCTGTGGACTTTTTTCCTCGTCTACTCGATCTCCCTGCCCCTGGGCATTGCGAAAGCGGTGCGCGCCGGGACTCCGTTCGACACGCTGACGACCTCGGTGGTCCTGCTCGGCTACGCGATCCCGAGCTTCGTCATGGGCGTCGTTCTTCTGGTGTTCCTGGCGGGCGGTTCCTTCGCGCAATGGTTCCCCCTGCGGGGCATCACTTCCCTCAACTGGGATTCGCTCAGTCTCGCGGGCAAGGCCGGCGATTACCTGTGGCATATCGCGCTGCCGGTAACCGCGATGGTGCTGGGCGGCTTTGCAGTCATCACCATCCTCACCAAGAACTCGGTGCTCGAGGAAATCCGCAAGCAGTACGTGCTGACCGCTCGCGCCAAGGGTCTCGACGAGCGCACTGTGCTTTGGCGGCACGTGTTCCGCAACGCCATGATCCCGATCATGACCGGCTTCCCGGCCGCGTTCGTGGGCGCGTTCTTCACCGGCTCGCTGCTCATCGAGACTTTGTTCTCACTCGACGGGCTCGGCCTGCTCTCGTACGAATCCGTGATCCGGCGCGACTACCCGGTCGTCCTCGGGAGCCTGTTCCTCTTCACGATCATCGGGCTGTTCACGACGTTGCTGCGCGACTTGAGCTATTTGTGGGTCGATCCGCGCGTGAAGTTCTTCGATTGAGAATGGATTCCCGTTCGAGCGCCGCGCCCGACCTTGCGGCAGGAATTTCCGCAGGCGGCGCGCCACAAAGCCCGGGCCGGCGCGCGTGGCGCCGCTTTCGCAGCAACCGGCTCGGCTACGCGAGCCTGGTCGTGTTCGCGGTCCTGTTCGGCCTGAGCCTGCTGGCGGAATTGCTGTCGAACGACAAGCCGCTCGTCGCGCGGTACGACGGGCAGTGGCACGTTCCGGTACTGCAGACGCTGCCGGAAACGACTTTCGGTGGCGACTTTGCCACGCCCACCGACTACCTCGATCCCCTGATCCGCGAAAACCTGGCGAAACCGGGCAACCTGGCGCTCTACCCGCTCAACCCCTACCACTACAGCACCATCAACTATTTCTCCACGCAGCCGAGCCCCGCGCCACCGGATGCCGAAAACCTGTTCGGCACGGACGACCGCGGCCGGGACGTGCTGGCGCTGCTGCTGTACGGCTTCCGGCTTTCCGTGGTTTTCGCGTTGATCGTCACCTCACTTTGCGCGGCTTGGGGCGTGCTCTACGGCGCGCTGCAGGGCTACTTCGCCGGCTGGACGGACATCGCCATGGAGCGCTTCAACGAGATCTGGAGCTCGATGCCGACGCTCTACATGCTCATCATCTTCTCGTCGCTGTTCTCACCGAGCTTCCTGCTGCTCGTCATCCTGCTCACGATGTTCGGCTGGCTCGGCATCGCCGCCTACGTGCGCGCGGAGTTCCTCAGGAACCGGACGCTGGACTACGTGCGCGCGGCGCGGGCGCTCGGGCAAAGCAACTGGAAGATCATCCGGCGGCATATCCTGCCCAACAGCCTCACGCCGGTCGTGACGCTGATTCCGTTCGAAATGGCCGCGGCGATCGGCGCCCTGACCAGCCTCGACTTCCTCGGCCTTGGCGTGCCCCCCGGGACCCCCAGCCTCGGCGAATTGCTGAACCAGGGAAAGAACAATCTCGACGCGTGGTGGATCTCGATTTCCACCTTCGGCGTGCTCGTGGCCACGCTGCTGCTCCTGATCCTGGTCGGCGACGCGCTGCGCGATGCGCTAGACCCGCGCAAGGTGCTAGAGGGCGACGCGGAATGAGCCTGCTCGAGGTCCGCGATCTCAGCGTCGAGTTCGGTGCGCACCGCGTGGTGGATCGCGTGTCGTTCTCCCTCGACGCCGGGGAGAAGCTGGCGCTGGTCGGGGAATCGGGTTCTGGCAAGACCGTCACCGCTTTGTCGCTCCTTCGCCTCATCGAGACGGCGCGCCTGAGCGGGGAGATCGTCTTCGACGGCAGGCAGGTGCTGAAGATGCCCGACCCGGCGCTGCGCGAACTGCGCGGCCGCGACATCGCCGTGATTTTCCAGGAACCGATGACCGCGCTCAACCCGATCTACACGGTGGGAGACCAGATCGCGGAAACCCTGCGCCTGCACACCGAGCTGCGCGGCGCCCAGGCGTGGAGCGGAGCCGTCGCGGCCCTGGAGCGCGTCGGCATCCCCGAGCCCGAAACGCGGGCGCGCAGCTACCCCCACCAGCTCTCGGGCGGCCAGCGCCAGCGCGCGATGATCGCCATGGCGCTTGCGTGCAATCCGAGGGTGCTGATTGCCGATGAGCCGACAACGGCGCTTGACGTGTCCGTCCGCACGCAGATTCTCGAGCTGATCGACCGGCTGCGCTCGGAGGCGGGCATGGCGCTCCTTCTGATCACGCACGATCTCAACCTCGTGCGCCGCTACGCCGATCGCGTCGCGGTGATGGAGCACGGACTGCTGGTTGAACAGGGGCGGACCGCCGAGGTGACGCAGCATCCCCGTCACCCGTACACCCGAAAACTCGTGAACAGCCGGCCGCAGCGCGATGTTGCGCCCCCCGGCACCGGCTGCGTGGTGGAAGCGCGCGATCTGGGCGTGGACTACCCGACCCGGCTCCCGGGACTGCGCGGCTGGTTCAGAAAGGGCATATTCACCGCGGTGCGAAAGGTCGATTTCGATTTGGCGCCTGGTGAGACCCTGGGAATCATCGGGGAATCGGGCTCGGGCAAGACGACGCTCGTGCTGGCGCTGCTCGACCTGGTCGCCGCGCACGGAGACATCCGCATCGGCGGCACACGCTGGTCGGGTGCGGGCTCCGCACAGAAGCGCGCCCTGCGGCGGCAGATCCAGGTGGTGTTCCAGGATCCGCTGTCCTCCCTGTCGCCGCGGCTGACGGTCGAAGCCATCGTCGGCGAAGGCCTGGAGGTCCACGAACCGGCGCTCGACGCTGCACAGCGCCGCGAGCGCGTACTACAGTCGCTGCACGACGTCGGCCTGACCGAAAGCGGCGGCGCGGAATCGCTGCTTCGCCGCTATCCCCACGAATTCTCGGGAGGGCAGCGGCAACGCATCGCGATCGCGCGCGCGCTGATCGTCAGGCCGAAAGTCGTCGTGCTGGACGAGCCGACCAGCGCGCTCGACGTGACCATCCAGAAACAGGTCCTGCAGTTGCTTGCCGGCCTTCAGCGCAAGTACGGCCTGAGCTTCATCCTCGTGACCCACGACATCGACGTCGTGCGCGCGATGGCGCATCGCGTCATGGTGATGAAGGACGGCCATATCGTCGACAGCGGCCCGCTCGAGGACATCCTGAGCAAACCCGGATCGGACTACACGCGAACGCTCGTCGCGGCGGGCCTGCCTTGAGTTCACCGGTGCCGCTGCTTCGTGCCGCGGGCCTGAGGACGGTGCTGTACGGGAGCGGCGAGCCGGTGCG
This sequence comes from Gammaproteobacteria bacterium, assembly GCA_041496705.1. GTDB lineage: Bacteria > Pseudomonadota > Gammaproteobacteria > Burkholderiales > SG8-39 > VBDM01. The sequence goes on from JBGQFD010000031.1 coordinate 15,932, forward strand.
CGCCGTGGACGGTGTCGACTTCGAAGTCCAGCGCGGCGAGACGCTGGCGATCGTCGGCGAATCCGGGTCGGGAAAGAGCATGACGGCGCTTTCGCTGCTGCGACTGCTTCCCGAGACGGGGCGCATCGCTTCGGGCCGCGTCGAGCTGGATGGCGTCGATCTGCTCGGCCTGCCCGAGGCTGCGATGCGCAGCGTTCGCGGGCGGCGCATCGCGATGATCTTCCAGGAGCCGGCGACCAGCCTCAATCCGGTGCTCAGTATCGGCACGCAGATACGCGAGGTGCTGGAGCGCCACACGGAGTTTCGCGGGGCGCGGCTCCGCGAGCGTATCGTCGGGTTGCTCGAATCGGTGGGGATTCCGGACGCGGGACGTCGCGCCCGGGAGTACCCGTTCCAGCTCTCCGGGGGTCTCAAACAGCGCGCGATGATCGCCATGGCGCTCGCGGGAAATCCCGACCTCCTCATTGCGGACGAGCCGACGACCGCGCTCGACGTGACCATACAGTCGCAGGTGCTGGAACTTCTTTCCGACCTGCAGAAGAAGAACGGCATGGCGATCCTGCTCATCACCCACGACCTCGGAATCGTCGCGCAGATGGCGCAGCGGGTGGCGGTCATGTACGCCGGGCAGCTGGTCGAGGTCGCCGGACGCGAGAGTTTTTTCGCCGCCCCGCAGCACCCGTATTCGCGCAAGCTCTTCGCCGCGCTGCCCGGTACCGGCAAGCGCGATAGCGACCTGGCTGTGATCCAGGGCCAGGTGCCGCCGCTCACCGGGGAATTCCGCCGCTGCCGTTTCTCCGAGCGCTGTGATTTCGCCTTCGAGCGCTGTTCCGCCGAAGCGCCCGGCTGGACACGGATCGCCGAAGCTCACGAAGTGCGGTGTTTCCTCCGGGAAAGGGAGCGCGCCGGCGCGATGCCGCGGGGCGAAGCAGGTGCTGCCGCGACACACGCCGCAACGCAAGCCGAGCCGCTTCTTTCGGTGCGCGAACTCAAGGTGCATTTTCCGATCCGCAAGGGCCTGTTCAAGCGAACCGTCGGTCACGTCAGGGCGGTGGACGGCACGTCAATCGAGGTCCCCGCCGGTCGCACGCTGGGCCTCGTCGGCGAATCCGGGTGCGGCAAGACCACCGTCGGCAAGGCAATCCTCCAGCTCATCCGCCCGACCGCGGGCGAAGTGCGCTTCGACGGTGTCGACCTGACGCGCATCCGGGGCGCTGCGCTGCGCGCGCGGCGCCGCGACTTCCAGATCATCTTCCAGGACCCGTACGCTTCGCTGAATCCGCGCATGCGCGTCGCCGACATTCTCTCTGAAGGCATGGCCGCGCTCGGCGTCGAGCCAGACGCCGCGGCGCGAAAGCGGCGTGTCGCAGAAATCCTCGACCAAGTCGGGCTCGCGCGCGACTCGGTCGAGCGCTACCCGCACGAGTTCTCGGGCGGTCAGCGCCAGCGCATCGCCATCGCGCGCGCCCTGGCCGTGCGCCCGCGCCTCGTCGTCTGCGACGAGCCTACCAGCGCGCTCGACGTCTCGGTGCAGGCGCAGATCTTGAACCTGCTCAAGTCCCTGCAGCGCGAGCTTGGGCTTTCCTACCTCTTCATTACCCACAACATCGCCGTGGTCGACTACCTCGCGCACGAAGTCGCGGTGATGTACCTCGGGAGGATCGTCGAGCGCGGCACGGCCGACGAAGTGCTGCGCGCACCGAAACACCCGTACACGCAGGCGCTGCTCGCGGCGGTGCCCACGATCGAACCCGGGAGCGCGCGCGAAGTGATTAGGTTGGAAGGCGAGCTCCCGTCGCCGGTGAACCCGCCGACCGGCTGCCACTTCAACCCGCGCTGCCCGAAGGCGATGCCCGAGTGCCGCGAGCGGTACCCGGAGAATTTCGTGCTCTCGGGGACCCGGAGCGTGGCGTGCTGGTTGTACAAGCGGTGATATTCTGTCATTTCACCGGAAGCGGAAATCCCGTGTGCCCCACATCAGCGCGGCGAAGTACCGCTAGCGCGGAGCACCACCGGCGTTTCGACGGGCACGAGCGCGACGACGTCGCCTTTCTTCGCGCCGTCGGAAATCTTCACCGAGACTGGCTTGCGCGTCCTCGCCGGAGCCTTGCCGTAGATGTAAAGCCGCTGCCCGGTGGTGAGCACGCCGATGTGGTTCCAGCGCAGCAGGCTGTCGGTGCTGACCTTGAAGCGCTTGGCGATCCCGTAGAGCGTGTCGCCCTTCTTCACCACGTAGACGCCGGCGCCCCCGCGGCGCGGTGCCGGAGCCGGCTGGCGGAACACCGCCGGCAGCGGCTCCGCGGCGGCGCCCGAGCCCTTGACCGGCAGCAGGATCTGCATCCCGGGACCCACCTTGGTACGCGCGGTGATGCCGTTGGCGAGCTTGAGCTTCGCCAGTGCGATGCCGTGCTTGGCGGCGAGCTTGTCCAGGGTGTCGCCGGCCTTGAGCTTGTAGGGCTGCCAGGAGGTGAGCGGCCTGTCGTAGGCCTCGAGGTTGCGCAGGAAGTTGTCCTGGCGGTCGGCGGGCAGCACCAGCAATTGCGTGTGCACGTCGGAGATCACCGGACGATTGAGCGCGGGGTTGAGCGCAATCAGATCCTCGACCGACATCTCCGCCAGTTGGGCCGCGAGACGCACGTCGATGTCTTCGGGCGTCGGCACGGTGGCGAAGTAAGGCTGGTTGGGGACCGGTTCGAGAGTGATGCCGAACATCACCGGCTGGGCGATGATGTTCTTCAGCGCCTGGAGCTTAGGCAGGTAGCCGCGGGTCTCCGTCGGCATCTTCAGGCTCTGGTAGTCGGTCGGCAGGCCTTTGGCGCGGTTTCTCTCGACGGCGCGCTTCACGCCGTTTTCGCCCCAGTTGTAGGAGGCGAGCGCGAGCTGCCAATCGCCGTGCAGCTTGTACAGCGCCTCCAGGTAGTCGAGCGCGGCGTTGGTCGAGGCGATCACGTCGCGGCGCGCGTCGGACCACCAGTTCTGGCTCAGCTTGTAGTTCTTCCCCGTCGACGGAATGAACTGCCACAATCCCGAGGCGTGCGCGCGCGAGTAGGCCATGGGATTGAAAGCGCTCTCGACCATGGGCAGGAGCGCGATCTCGGTCGGCATGCCGCGTTTTTGCACTTCCTCGACGATGTAGTATAGGTAGAGCTTGCTGCGCTCGACCATGCGCGCGAGGTACTCGGGTTGGCCGGCGTACCAGCGCTCGCGCACCCCCACCAGCGGGCCGTCGAGATCGGGCATGGCGAAGCCGCCGCGGATGCGCTCCCACAGGTCGTCCGCCGGGCGCGTCAGGTCGATCGCGCGCGCGAGCGTCGGGACTTCGGTGACCTCGCGGGCCTCCTGCGCCGGCGGCGGTACCGCGGGCTGCGGCACCGGCACGGTCTCGCCCCAGTCCGCGGGCGTGACGACAGGCGATACTTCGGGCACGGCAAGCCCGGGCTCCTGCGCGGCCGCGAGCAACGGCAACGCGGCGAACAGGTACGTCAAGAGTCGTACACGACTGGAGTCCAAGCGAGACATCTTCCTCCCGGCAGCGATGGTAACGTTACGCTTGAAACAGGTCAAGCAAGTATCCGATTCAGAAAGAGTTTTCACAGTATCTCATCGTCCTGTACCCAGCCTAGCAACGCACCACCCGGCTTGGAGGTCTTAGCTGGATGCACTATCCACTCAAGAAACGTGCCGGCGGCAGGCCTGGCGGACTAATAAGACCAGTGTTGCGCGACAGCGGGACAATGAACGCGGGGAAAAGGCGCGGGATTCTTGTTCTTTTCGCGCGTGGCTTCCGCGGGTTTGCGGGAGCGCACGCCTCACCCAAGCTCAGAGGGGTATTCCTAGAACTGGTTCTTCCACTGGCGCAGGGCGGCGAACACTCCTGCCGGATCGCTCACGCGTGCGCCGAGGTATTTATTGGCTGATTCGATGACGGCGGGCCGGGTGACGCGACAGAAGGGGTTGGTCGCCTTCTCGCGTCCGATGGTCGAGGGCAGCGTCGGCCGGTCCTCGCGCCGTAATTGCGCGTCGGCCGCCTCGCGCTCGAGCAGCGCGGTGTTGCCGGGCTCGACGGCCTTGGCGAAACCGATGTTCGCCAGCGTGTACTCGTGCCCGCAGTAGACCAGCGTCGAATCGGGCAGGGCCATCAGCTTCTCGAGCGAGGCGTGCAGCTGATGAGGCGTGCCTTCAAACACCCGTCCGCAACCGCAGGCGAACAGCGTGTCGCCACAGAACAGCATGTTTGCCCCATAATAAGCGACATGCGCGCGGGTGTGCCCGGGAATGCTCAGCACCTCGAATGACACGCCCAGTTCTTTCAGGGTGACGCGGTCGCCGCCGCCGACCGGATGCGTCAGCGTTGCGATGGGCTCGCCGCGCGGGCCGTACACCGGGGCAGCGTGATGTTGAAGAATTTCAGCGATACCTCCGACGTGATCCTGATGGTGATGCGTGGCTAGAATCGCCGTGAGCCGCAGATTTTCCGACGCAAGATATTCGAGCACCGGCCGCGCTTCGCCCGGATCGACGACCGCGGCGACGCCGGAACCGCGCAGCGTCCACACGTAGTTGTCGCGGAAGGCTCTCAGCGGAATGACTTCGATCAAGGGGCGTTAGCGTGGCAGTCCAGAACTTCGCCATGCTATCAGAATGGTTCTCGACGCCGCGGGGCGAGTACGTGCTTGCCTGGGAGCGGGCGCAGTTCGATTCCGCCGTCGAGGACGTGTTTGGCTTCAACGCCGTGCAGATCGGCCTGCCGGCCCTCGATTTCCTGCGCGAGTCACGCATTCCGCTCAAGGTGAGCGTCGGGCTCGAGCCCGGGTGCAGCCTGCGCTCCGAGCCCGTGCGGCTGCCGCTCGCATCGCAGAGCGTGGACGTTCTGGTGCTGCCGCATGTGCTGGAATTCAGCGGCCAGCCGCACGCGATCCTGCGCGAGGCGGAGCGCGTGCTCATGCCCGAAGGCAGCATCGTCATCTCCGGCTTCAACCCCCTGTCGCTGTGGGGCGCTGCGCGTGCCCTCGGCTGGGAGCGCGATCAGTTTCCGTTCAGGGGAAAATTCATCGGTCTGCTGCGGCTCAAGGACTGGCTCACTCTGCTCAGTTTCGAGCTGAACGGGGGACGCTTCGGCCGTTATGCGCCCCCTTTTGCGAACCGCCGCTGGCTGGAGCGCTGCGAGTTCCTCGAAAAGGCGGGCGACCGCTGGTGGCCGATCTGCGGCGGGATCTACGTTGTGCGCGCGATCAAGCGCAACGTCGGCATGCGGCTTGTCGTGCCGAATTGGCGCGACAAGCGCGCCGCCCAAAAGAATCTTGCTCCCGTGACCCAGAAGCAAAACGGTGCGCATGCCGAACAGCACGACCCCCACTGACGTGGTGCGCATCTACAGCGACGGTGCCTGCAAGGGCAACCCGGGCCCCGGCGGCTGGGGCGCGATCGTGCACGCGGGGGACGGGGAAATCGAACTCTTCGGCGGCGAAGTGCAGACCACCAACAACCGCATGGAGCTGACCGCCGTGATCCGCGCGCTGCAGTCACTCGACGCCCCCCGGAAGGTCGCGGTATACACGGATTCGCAGTACGTGCAGAAAGGCATCAGCGAGTGGCTCCCCGCCTGGAAGCGTCGCGGCTGGCGCACTGCCGACAAGAAGCCGGTGAAGAACTCGGACCTGTGGCGCGAGCTCGAGGCGGCGGCGGCCAGGCACCAGGTCGAGTGGCGCTGGGTGAGGGGCCACGCGGGACATGCGGAGAACGAGCGGGCGGATGCCCTGGCGAATCGCGGGGCGGAAGCTTTCGAACGAACGTGATCGTCGCGCGGTTCCCACGCGCCTATTGCTTCATGCTCACCCGATCCGCTGTCCATCCTCCGCCCAGGGATTTCATCAGGTCCACCGTTGCCGAGAGCAGTGCTTGCCGGTTGCGCAGGGCAGCGAGCTCGGTGAGGTTCGCCGTGCGCTGCGCGTCCAGCACTTCCAGGAACGGCGAATAGCCGGCTTGATAACGCAAGCGTGAAAGGCGCAGGGCCCTGCGCGCCGCGTCGACGCTAGCCTGGTAGTCCTCTTCGGATGAGGCGGTCAGGCGTACCGTGACGAGCGCATCTGCGACCTCGCGGAATCCGGTTTCCACGGCCTTCTGGTAGATTGCGACGGCTTGGCGCTGGCGCGCGATGGCGGCGTCGGTGAGCGCGCGGTAGCGTCCGGCATCGAATAGGGGCAGGGTCAGGCCGAAGCCGATCGACCAGATCCCGGAGCCTCCGTTGTTGAGAAGGGTCGATAGCGATGTGCTCTGTCCGCCGGCGAATCCGGTCAGGGAGATCGTCGGAAACATCGCTGCCTTGGCGACGCCGATCTGTGCATTGGCGGAGACCAGCTGCTTCTCGGCCTGCTGGATGTCGGGGCGGCGCTCGAGCAAAGTCGATGGTAGGTCCGCGGGCGGCAGGGCCGGTGTCGGCAGCGTTCGCAGATCGCCGCCCGCCAGCGCCAAATCGAGCCGGCCGGTGAAGGTGGCCAGCTGGTGCTCGATGAGTGTGCGCTGCCGCGCGAGCTCTTTTAACTGGACCGAGATGTCCGCCCGCGCGCCCTCGGCCTGGGCTACCTCCAGTTCCGATGCGATGCCGCCTCTTGCACGCGTGCGCACATACGCAAGCGATTCTTCGCGGTTGACGAGCGTTTCGCGCGTCACGATGATCTGCGCGTCCAGCGAGCGCAGCGCGAAATACGCCTGTGTGGTCAGCCCGGCAAGGGTGAGCGCGACGACGTCCCCGGCGTAGCGCGTGGCGAGCATCTGCGCGCGCACCGATTCGACGCCGCGGCGCAAGTGTCCCCAGAAATCCAGTTCGAACGAGGTGGAGAGCGCGAGGCGCACGTCGTTGCGCACCGACGGCACCGACGGCGGAAGCGGCACGGCGGTGGTAGTGCTGAAACCCTGCCGGTTCGCGTTTCCGGCGAGATCGATCTCGGGCAGGAAGGCGGCCCTCGTCGCGCGCAGGTTGGCGTCGGCCTCCTCGATGCGGGCCACCGCCAGCCTTACGTCGGCGTTGCGCTCGAGAGCCGACGCGACGAGCGCGTCGAGCGTCAGGTCGCCGTAGAGTTTCCACCAGTCGGCAGGCACCGAGGTCGCCGCCCTCGTTCCTGGCTCCGGATAGGCATTGGGCAGATCCATGGCGGGCCGCTCGTAGTCGGGCCCAACCATGCAGCCGCCGATGAGGAGCGCGCCGGCAAGAACCGGAATGCGCATGCTCATGCGCCGCTCTCTCCTGCCCGCGCAGGTTTCTTCGCCTGTCGCGCCTTGCGGCCCGTGAGAAGGATGAAAAACAGCGGCACGAACAGCGTCGCGATGAAGGTGGCTGCGAGCATGCCGCCCTCCACCCCGGTGCCCATCGAGCGGCGCGCGGCGGCGCCGGCGCCGCTGGCGACTGCCAGCGGCAGCACGCCCAGCACGAAGGCGAGCGAGGTCATTACGATCGGCCGGAAGCGCTGGCGCGCCGCGGCCACCGCGGCGTCGAACGCGGACATGCCTCGCGCGGCGTTCTGCGCGGCGAACTCGACGATGAGAATCGCGTTCTTCGCCGCGAGCCCGATCAACGTCACCAGCCCGATCTGGAAGTAGATGTCATTGCTCATGCCGCGAAAAAGCACGGCGAGCAGGGCGCCGAGTATGGCGAAGGGCACCGAGAGCAGCACCGCCACGGGCAGCGACCAGCGTTCGTAGTTGGCCGACAGGATCAGGAACACCATTACCAAGGCAAAACAGAACGCTATGATCGCGGCCTTGCCGGCACGTTTTTCTTGGAACGCCTGGCCCACCCACTCGAGGAAATAGCCGGCGGGCAGGGCCTCGCGCGCGACCTGCTCGACGGCCGCGATGCCTTGTCCGGAACTGACGCCGGGAATGGTGGCTGCCAGCGTCTTGGCGGAGACGAAGCCGTTGAAGCGGTCGATCTGGTCGGGCCCGACGATCGGCTGTATCCGCAGGAGGCTTTTCAGCGGCAGCATCTCTCCGCTGGTCCCCGAGCGCACGTACACGTTGCCCAGATCCTCCGGGCGCACGCGGAACTGCGGCTCGGCTTGCATCTGCACGCGGTAGGTCCGGCCGAATTTGTTGAAGTCGTTGACGTACAGCGTGCCCATCGTGCTCTGCAGCGCGTCGAAGATGTCGCCGATCGGCACGCCGAGCGAAAGCGCCTTCTCGCGGTCGACTTCGACGAAAATCTGCGGCACGCTGGCGCGGAAGAAGCTGTTGATCCCGGTAAGGTCGGGCCGTTTCCTCAGCTCGCCGAGGAACTGCTGCACCACGCCGGCGAGCTTTTTCGGGTCGGCGTCGGCGCGACTCTGCAGGAACATCTCCATGCCGCCCGCGGTTCCCAGCCCGCGGATCGGCACCGGATTGAATGCGAAGACGAGTCCTTCGCCAATCGCCGCGCCGCGGGCCCCGACGAACTTGACGATATCGTCGGCGCTCGCAGTGCGCTCGTCCCAGGGTTTCAGCGTGATGAAGAGCGTCGCCGAGCTGGTCTTGTTGCCGCCGCCGATCAGGTCGAAGCCGTTGATGAGAAAGACGTGCTCGACCGCGGGGTGCTCGGTGAGGACCTTCTGCATTGCGGCGCCGGCTTTGCCGGTGCGCGAGAGCGTCGCCCCGTCGGGCAGGACGACAGCCCCGAACAGGTAACCCTGGTCTTCCAGCGGCACAAGACTGCCTGGAACGATCCTGAGCAGCCATCCAGCGGAGGCGATTACGAGCGCAAAGGCCGCAAAGGCGACCACGACATGGCGCGCGACCCAGCGCACGCCGTTCGTATACAGGGACACGAGCCACGCGAAGCCCTGGTTGAACGGCCGGAAGACGCGCGATTCGCTGTGGGAGGGTTTCAGCAGCAGCGCGCACAGGGCGGGCGTGAGCGTCAATGCGACCACGCCGGAGATTACCACCGCGGTGGTAACGGTCACGGCGAACTGCTGGTAGAGCCGGCCGGCGAGGCCACCGAGGAAGGCCACCGGGACGAACACCGAGCACAGCACGAGTTCGATCGCGATGATGGCGCCGGTCACCTCGCGCATGGACTCGATGGCGGCCTCCTTGGGCGAGAGGCCCTTCTCGGCCATGAGGCGCTCGACGTTCTCCAGCACGACGATGGCGTCGTCCACGACGATGCCCGTGGCAAGCACGATCGCGAACAGCGTCAGCGTGTTGATCGAGTACCCGAAAACGTACAGGCCAGCAAACGATCCCACGAGCGAGATCGGCACGGCGATGAACGGGATGAGCGTGGCGCGCCAGCTCTGCAGGAAGATGAACACCACCGCGAGCACCAGCAGCGCCGCGATGAAAAGTGTGTGGATCACTTCCTTGATGGAGGACTGCACGAAGCGGGTGGTGTCGAAAGGGATCAAGTAGCTGACGCCTGCCGGGAAGCCCTTGGCGACCTCGTCCATGGTCTTGCGCACCGAGTTCGCGACGTTCAGGGCGTTGGCGCCCGACTGCAGGAAGATGGCGGTGCCGATAGTCGGTTTGCCGTCCACCGTGGTGTAGGCGTCGTAGCTGATCGCGCCCAGTTCGATGCGCGCGATGTCCTTCAGGCGCAGCACGCCGCCGGGACCGCTCGAGCGCAGCACGATGTTGCCGAACTCTTCCGGCTGGATCAGCCGTCCCTGCGCCGTGACGGTGTAGATTAGCGCCTGGCCGTCCGGGGCGGGATCCTGGCCGATCTTGCCGGCCGCGTACTGGTTGTTCTGGGCGCGGATCGCGCCAGCGACGTCGGTGGCGGTGATGCCGAGTTGCGCCATCCTGTCCGGTCGCAGCCAGATCCTCATCGAGTAGTCGCGCGCGCCGAAGATGGTGGCATCGGCCACGCCCGGGACGCGCTTCAGGACGTCGAGCGCGTTGATCGTCAGGAAGTTCGAGAGGTACAGCGTGTCGAAGCGCGGATCCGCGGAAGTTACTGCGACGAAAAGCAGGATGTCGAGCGAGCGCTTCTGCACCACCACGCCGGTGCGCTTGATGTCGTCAGGCAGGCGCGGCAGCGCAATCTGCACGCGGTTGTTCACCTGGATCGTGGCGTTGTTGACGTCGGTCCCCACCTCGAAGGTGCAGGTGATGGTCAGCGTGCCGTTCGAGGCGGACGTGGACTGGAAGTAAAGCAGGCCTTCGACGCCGGAGAGCTGCTCCTCGATCGGCGCGGCGACAGTGCGCGAGAGGGTCTCGGCGCTGGCGCCAGGGAGCGCCGCGGTGATCGTCACCGTCGGCGGTGCGATCTCCGGGTATTGCGCAACGGGCAAGACTTGAAACGCGATCACGCCCGCAAGCATGATGATGATGGAGATGACCGACGCGAAGATCGGTCGCTCGATGAAGAACCGGGACATCCTCGCCTACTTCGCTGTGGCGGGCGCTGCGCCGCCCTTGGGGGCACTCGCCTCGCCGAAGGCCGCGTTGGGCTCGCGTGGGCTCACCGACGCGCCCGGCCGCAGCTTGAGCAGGTTGTCCAGGATGACCCGGTCGCCAGCGCCCAGCCCGTCCAGGATCAGCCAGTCCGAGCCGATCCAGCCGCCGGTCTGCACCGGCCGGAGCGCAACCTGGTTGTCCTTGTCGGCGACGTAAAGGAAATATCCCTTCTCGGTCTGCACCATCGCTGATTGCGGCACCAGGAAAACGTTGTCTCGCTGTCCTGCCGCGATCCGGACGCGGACGAACTGGCCGGGCAGGAGCTGTCCGCGGGCGTTTCCGAACTCGGCGCGCAGCTCCTGGGTGGCCAGTCGCGGATCGATCTGCGTCGCCGTGAAGTTCAGGCGGCCCTTGCCCGGATAAGTCGAGCCGTCGGGCAGCACTAGGCTCACCTCCGCCGCCACGCCGGGCGCGAGCCTTTGGCCGGGCAGTTTGGCGAGGTCGGATTCCGAAAGGCTGAAGCGCGCCCAGATTGGTTCGATCTGGTTGATGGTGGTGAGCAGGCTCGTCTCCTGGCCTGCCGTGACGAGGCTGCCTTCGGAGCGCAGCATGCGGGCGGCCACGCCCGACACGGGAGCGGTCACCAGCGTATAGGAGAGGTTGAGTTCGGCCTGGCGCAGGTTGGCTTCGGCCACCTGCACTGTCGCGCTCGAGAGCTTGAGGGCCGAGGCCGCGTCGTCGTATTCCTTCTGGCTGATGGCTTTTTCCTCGGCGAGATTCTTCAGCCGCGCCGCCTCGCGCTGCGTCTGCTCACTGCGGGCCCGCTCCTGGGCGAGTTGAGCCCTCGCCTGGTCGAGGGCGATTTCATAGGCAGCTGGATCGATGCGAAACAGCGGGGCGTCGGCGAGCACGCGAGTGCCCTCGCTGTACATGCGTTTCAGGAGGATGCCGGACACGCGTGCCCGTACTTCGACTTCCTTCGAGCCCTGGAGCTGCCCCACGGCTTCCAGCACGATGGGAACGCGCTTCGGCTCGGCCAGCAGCACCGTCACGGGCACTGCGGGGCTGGGAGCCGCGCTCCCGGTTTGCCGGTCGCAGCCCGCCAAGAGCGTCAACACGGCGAGGCCGAACACGCAACGAGAAAAAACGGCACCGTTTCGAATCATTGCGAGATCTGCTCTTGGAGGATTGTGTTTGGTGACACGGGACTATACACTCGTGAATGTATGTTCACAACGAGGACCTAGGCCGTTGCGCAGAACCAAGGAAGAGTCCGAGCGCACGCGCCAGCGGATCCTGGCGGCGGCGAGGAAGATATTCTCGAGCCGGGGTGTGGCGCGCACCACCCTCGAGCAGATCGCCGCTGCGGCAAAGGTCACGCGCGGCGCGATCTACTGGCACTTCACCGACAAGACCGAGCTTTTCTACGCAATGCGCGAGCAGATTTCGGTGCCCATGCTCGACCGCATGGAAATCGCCCCGCTTGGCGCCGCCGCGGCCGACCCGCTGGGCGGCGTCGCAAGCTACCTCCTCGGGGTGGTCGATAGTATGCTGCGCGACCCGGCGACCCGACAGACTTTCGAGATCATCCATTTCAAGTGCGAATACGTCGAAGAACTTCATCTCGAGCTCAGACGCCACTATGCGCGTTGCACCGAGTTGACCCGGGCGCTCGCCAGGGCCTACCGCGACGCCAAGCGGTCGGGCTATCTCAGGAAGGGCCTGCAACCCGAACTCGCGGCACTTGCAACCTGCGCGTTTCTGATCGGGCTCGTGCGCCTTTGGCTGTATGACCGCGAGGGTAAGAGGGTGCGGGCGAGGGCTGCCCGGCTGATTGCCGAGCATCTAGCCGGCTATCGCCGCGTGTCCCGCTGATCGCCACCGCCGCGCGTCTCGCGCGGTCTCGTTCCCCGTTGATTTATTCGCGCGCAGGGGTTAGTCTGACCGCGCCGCCGGCGACGCCGCCGGACAGACCAGGCTGCGATGCGAACCATTGTCCTCGACACCGAGACCACCGGTCTCAACGCCAAGCTGGGCGACCGGGTCATCGAAATCGGCTGCGTCGAGATCCTCAACCGGCGCCTCACCGAGCGACAGTGGCACCATTATTTCAATCCCGACCGCAGGAGCGAGGCCGGGGCGCTCGCGGTGCACGGTATCAGCGACGAATTTCTCGAGGACAAGCCGCGCTTCGGTGATCTGGCGGGCGATTTTCTCGACTTCATCCGCGGCGCCGAACTGATCATCCACAACGCGGCGTTCGACGTCGAGTTCCTCGACGTGGAGCTAAACAAGGCCGGCCTGGAGCCGCTCGAGCACCACGAGGTGACGATCACCGACACGCTGCGCGTGGCCCGGGAGCTCCATCCCGGCAAGAAGAATTCGCTCGATGCCCTGTGCGAGCGCTACCAGGTGGACCACGCGCATCGCAAGCTGCACGGGGCGCTCCTCGATGCCTCGCTGCTCGCCGAGGTGTATCTCGCGATGACGCGCGGCCAAGACAGCCTTGCCATCGATCTGGAGCGGCCGCGCGCAGCGCCGGTGGCCGGCGCCGGGCCGGCAGGAGTCGAGCGGCCGCGGCTCATCGTAGTTCCGCCGAGCGCCGAGGAACTGGCCGAACACGCGCGGCTGCTCGCGGATATCGACGCTGAAAGCAAGGGCCGCTGCGTGTGGCGCCAGCTCGAACTGGCGACGGCGGCGCAGCAAGCCGCGTGACTGTGAGAAAATGGAACGCGATCCAGGCCCCGGAAAACCGAAGATGGCAGGCAGGAACAATCCGTACGAGGTCGACCTCGATCGTAACCGGGCCAACTACGCTGCGCTGACCCCGATCTCGTTCATTGCCTGGACCGCGGAGGTCCATCCTGCGCGTGTCTCGGTGATCCACGGCAGGCGCCGCTATACCTGGAGCGAAACCTACGCGCGCAGCCGCCGGTTGGGCGCGGCGCTCGCGGCGCGCGGCGTCGGCCCGGGCGACACCGTCGCGGTGATGCTCTCGAACACGCCGGAGATGATTGAAGCGCACTTCGGCGTGCCGATGACGGGTGCGGTGCTCAATGCGCTCAACACGCGCTTGGACGCCGAGGCGATCGCCTTCATGCTCGAGCACGGCGAAGCCAGGGTGCTCATTACCGACCGGGAATTTTCGGCGACGACAGAGGCGGCGCTTGAAAAAATCGGGACGAAGCCGTTCGTGATCGACGTCGACGATCCGGAATATTCCGGCCCCGGAAGAGGAATCGGCGCGATCGACTACGAAGCGTTCATCGCCGCCGGCGACCCCGCGTTCGCGTGGCGGCCGCCCGCGGACGAATGGCGGGCGATCGCGCTCAGCTACACCTCGGGCACCACCGGCAATCCCAAGGGCGTTGTCACGCACCACCGGGGCGCCTATCTCAACGCCACCTCCAATATCCTGACTTGGGCGATGCCGCAGCATGCGGTCTACCTGTGGACCCTGCCGATGTTCCACTGCAACGGCTGGTGCTTTCCCTGGAGCGTCGCGGCGATCGCCGGCACCAACGTCTGCCTTCGGAAAGTCGAGGCCAAGGCCATGCTCGATGCCATCCGCGAGCACAAGGTGACGCACTACTGCGGCGCGCCGATCGTGCACACGACGCTGATCAACGCGCCGGCGGAGCTGCGCCAGGGAATCACCCACAAGGTCTCGGCGATGGTGGCGGGAGCGGCGCCGCCCGCCGCCATGATCGAAGGCATGGAGAGGATGGGTTTCGATCTCACCCACGTGTATGGCCTGACCGAGGTGTACGGCCCGGCCTCGGTGTGTGCGAAGCAGCCCGAGTGGGTCCAACTCGATATCGGCAAGCGCTCCGAGCGCAACGGGCGGCAGGGCGTACGCTACCTGATGCAGGAAGGCATGACGGTGATGGATCCGCAGACGATGCAGCAGGTCCCGGCCGACGGCGTAACCATGGGCGAGATCATGTTCCGCGGCAATATCACCATGAAGGGTTACCTGAAGAATCCCAAGGCCACCGAGGAGGCCTTTGCCGGCGGCTGGTTTCATTCCGGAGACCTGGCGGTGCTGCAGCCCGATGGCTATGCCAAGATCAAGGACCGTTCCAAGGACATCATCATCTCGGGCGGGGAAAACATCTCGTCGCTGGAAGTCGAGGACGTGATCTACCGGCATCCGGCGGTACTCGCCGCGGCCGTGGTGGCGAAGCCCGATGCCAAGTGGGGCGAGACGCCGTGCGCTTTTGTCGAGCTCAAGCCGGGCGCGAAAGCAACCGAACGGGAAATCATCGAACACTGCCGCGGCCACATGGCGCGCTTCAAGGTACCCAGGGCCGTGGTGTTCGGCGAGTTGCCGAAGACCTCCACCGGGAAGATACAGAAATTCGTGCTGCGGCAGCAGGCAAAGTCTGCCGCCGCGATCGAGTGAGAGCGAACCCAAGGAGCCCGAAATGAAAGCAAGCACAATGGCCGACGCGTCCCCCGTGGTCCTGCGCTCGAGGACGCGCGGCGCCGCGACGGTCACGCTGAACCGGCCGCGCCAGTACAACGCGATCTCCTCAGCGATGCTCGACGCGCTGGAAAGCGCGTTCGACGAGTTCGGCCGGGACGAGTCGGTGCGCGTGGTGGTTCTGGCGGCGAACGGTCCGGCGTTCTGTTCCGGGCATGACCTGAAGGAGATGATGGCCAATCGCAATGCGCATTTCATCGGTGGGCTGTTCGAGCGTTGCTCCAGGTTCATGCTCCAGATCCAGAACCTGCCGCAGCCGGTGATCGCCCGCGTCCACGGCATCGCCACGGCGGCGGGCTGTCAGTTGGTGGCGGCCTGCGACTTGGCGGTTGCGTCGGCCGAAGCGCGCTTTGCGACTTCAGGCATCAATTTCGGGCTGTTCTGCGCCACCCCCGGCGTGCCGGTGTCGCGGAACGTCTCCCGCAAGCGCGCCTTCGAAATGCTGTTCACCGGAGATTTCATCGATGCGGCGACCGCGCTCGACTGGGGCCTGGTAAACCGGGTCGTCCCCGCCGAGCGCCTCGATGCGGAGATCACACGGCTGGTTGAAACCGTGAAGGAGAAGCCACCGGCGGTCTGCGCCGCCGGAAAGAAGCTCTTCTACGAACAGGTCGAGTCCAAGCTCGAAAGCGCCTACCGGATCGCGAGCGCAGCGATCACCCGGAACATGCTGGGCGAGGACGCCGCCGAAGGCGTCGGGGCGTTCATCGAGAAACGCCCGCCTAAGTGGAAAAAACGGTAACGACCGGCCGCGCCACAAGCTCGCGGGGCCTGTTAGAGTCTCGGACCTCGGCTTGCGCCCGGTTTCCCCGCTTGGAGAGGGGGCAGGCAGAGCTTCGATAGACATAAGAAAATGGCAGACGACATCATCCTCGAAGCGCGCGGGCTGACCAAGGAGTTCAAGGGGTTCATCGCCGTCAACGGGGTGGACCTGAAGGTGCGGCGCGGGCAGATCCACGCTCTGATCGGCCCGAACGGCGCGGGCAAGACCACCTGTTTCAACCTGCTCACGCAGTTCCTCGCGCCCACGTGCGGGCAGATCTTCTATAACGGCCGGGAAATCACCGGCTCGAGCCCGGCGGCGATCGCGCGGCTGGGCCTCGCGCGCTCGTTCCAGATTTCCGCCGTGTTTCCCCATCTGACCGTGCTGGAGAACGTGCGCATCGCGCTGCAGCGCAAGCGCGGCCATTCCTACGATTTCTGGCGCTCCGACCGTTCGCTCGATTCGCTGGCCGGAGCGGCGCGGGGGCTGCTCGAGGCGGTGGGGCTGCAGGCTTCGGAAAACGCGATTGCCGTGGAGCTTCCCTACGGGCGCAAGCGCGCGCTCGAGATTGCGACCACGCTCGCGCTCGAACCCGAAATGATGCTGCTCGACGAGCCGACTGCCGGGATGACGCACGAGGACGTCGAGCGCATCGCGGCGCTGATCAAGCGGGTCGCCGCCGACCGCACCGTGCTCATGGTCGAGCACAACCTGGGTGTCGTCGCCAAGCTTTCCGACACCATCACGGTGCTTTCGCGGGGAGAGATCATCGCCGAGGGCGACTACCGGACCGTGTCCGGCAACCCCGAGGTGATCAAGGCTTACCTGGGGACCGAGCATGCCTGAAACGCCCTTGCTTTCGGTCGGGGACTTGAACGCGTGGTACGGCGAGTCCCACGTCTTGCACGGCGTTGCCTTCCAAGTGCCACGCGGAGAAGTGGTGACGCTGCTCGGCCGCAACGGCGCCGGCAAGACCACCACCCTGAAATCAGTGATGGGCATGGTGGGCCGGCGGCAGGGGTCGGTGAACTTCGACGGCGTGGAGACCATCGCGATGTCGTCGGACCGCATCGCGCGGCTGGGAGTCGCATTCTGCCCGGAGGAGCGGGGCATCTTCGCCAGCCTGGACGTGGAGGAAAACCTTCTGCTGCCGCCGGTGGTGCGCGCGGGCGGCCTCACCCTGGAGCAGGTCTTCGACCTGTTCCCCAACCTGAAGGAGCGCTTGTCCAGCCAGGGCACCAAGCTCTCCGGGGGCGAGCAGCAGATGCTCGCCATCGGCCGCATCCTGCGCACCGGCGCGCGCCTGCTGCTCCTCGACGAACCCACCGAAGGGCTCGCCCCGGTGATCGTGCAGCAGATCGGCCGGACCATCTCGCGGCTCAAGGCGGAGGGATTCACGATCCTGCTGGTCGAGCAGAATTTCCGCTTCGCGTCCAAAGTCGCCGACCGGCACTATGTGATGGAAAATGGCCGGGTGGTGGACATGATCCCGAATGCGGAGCTAGAGTCCAGCCTTGCGAAGATCCACGAATACTTGGGCGTGTGAGAATTCGCCCTATTTCACTTAACCACAAGAGCAGAGGAGATACCATGGTTTCAAGACGCAGCATGCTTACCGCGGCGCCGCTGGCGTTCGCCGCGGCGCTCGCAGCATCGGGCGCGCAGGCCCAGATATCGGATGGCGTCGTCAAGATCGGCGTGTTGTCGGACATGTCCAGCCTGTACTCGGACATCGGCGGTGGCGGTTCCGCGGTGGCGGCGCGCATGGCGATCGAGGATTTCGGCGCCGCGAAAAAGGGCATGAAGGTGGAGTTGCTTTCCGCGGACCATCTGAACAAGCCCGACGTCGGCTCGAGCATCGCCCGCCAGTGGTACGACGTCGACAAGGTCGACGTTATCGTCGACGTACCGACCTCGTCGATCGCGCTCGCGATCAGCCAGATCACCCGCGAAAAGGGCAAGGCGTTCCTCGTGTCGGGCGCGGCGACCTCCGACCTGAGCGGCAAGGCCTGCTCGCCCAATACTATCCACTGGACCTACGACACCTGGATGCTCGCCAACGGCACCGGCAACGCCATCGTGAAGACGGGCGGCGACTCCTGGTACTTCATCACCGCGGACTATGCCTTCGGCCTGGCGCTGGAGCGCGACACCGAAGCCGTGGTTCTGAAGAACGGCGGCAAGGTGCTTGGCAAGGTCC
>JBGQFD010000032.1:0-33527 GCA_041496705.1 Gammaproteobacteria bacterium
GCCATGAAACTCATGAACGAAATCGAGGCGGACAAGGACGGTGTGATCAAGGCCATCATGGTCGAGAATGGCCAGCCGGTGGAGTACGGCGAACCTTTGATGATGATCGGCTAGCCGGACGGTATGTTTGAAAAGATTCTGATCGCCAACCGTGGCGAAATTGCGCGGCGAATTCAGCGTGCTTGTCGCGACATGGGCATCAAGACCGTTGTCGTACATTCTGAGGCCGATGGTGAGGCAAAGTACGTAAAGCTCGCCGACGAATCGGTTTGCATCGGTCCGGCTCCTTCGGCGGCAAGCTATCTCAACATACCTGCCATCATCAGCGCGGCAGAAGTAACCGACGCCGAGGCTATACATCCCGGCTACGGTTTTCTCGCTGAGAACGCCGATTTTGCCGAGAGAGTCGACAAGAGCGGCTTCGTGTTTATTGGGCCGCAGGCAGAGACGATCCGGCTGATGGGGGACAAGGTTAATGCCAAGGAGGCCATGCGAAAAGCCGGAGTACCTTGCGTGCCGGGATCGGAGGGACCCCTTCCTGAGTCCCCGGAAGAGGCGCTCAGAATCGCCCGGAAAATCGGCTACCCGGTGATCGTCAAGGCAGCCGGGGGCGGTGGGGGCCGGGGCATGCGGGTAGTACACACCGAGGCCGCATTGAAGAGTGCAATCGGACTCACGCGCGCCGAGGCAGAAGCGGCGTTCGGCAATCCAACCGTGTATATCGAGCGGTACCTTGAAGATCCGCGTCACATAGAGGTACAGGTGCTCGCCGACGCCCACAAGAACGTGGTCTACCTCGGCGAGCGCGATTGTTCGCTGCAAAGGCGGCATCAGAAGGTCATGGAGGAAGCGCCAGCCCCCGACCTGTCTCCAAAGCTGCGCGAGCGCATTGGAGAGCGCTGTGTCGACGCGTGCCGCAAGATAGGCTATCGCAACGCCGGAACTTTCGAGTTCCTGTACGAAGACGGGGAGTTCTATTTCATTGAAATGAATACTCGCATTCAAGTCGAACATCCGGTAACCGAAATGATCACCGGCGTCGACATAGTTCAGGAGCAGATTCGCGTTGCGGCCGGCGAAAGACTGTCCATACGACAGAAAAACGTCGAAATTCGCGGCCACGCAATCGAATGCCGGATCAATGCGGAGGACCCGTTTCGATTTACGCCCTCACCGGGGCGCATCACCTCATACCATCCACCCGGCGGACCTGGCATCCGCGTAGATTCGCATATCTATCAGGGATACGCCGTTCCTCCCAACTACGACTCGCTCATCGGAAAGGTGATCGCGTACGGAGCGACCCGGGACCAGGCGCTGCGTCGGATGCGGATTGCGCTGTCGGAAATGGTCGTGGAGGGGATACAAACCAATATTCCCCTCCATCAGGATCTCCTGCTGGACACCCGGGTTATCAAGGGTGGGGTCAACATACACTACCTGGAGCAGAAGCTCGCTCAACAAAAAAAGCGAGACCCTTCAAGATAGCGGAGCGATCCGTGACGCTTACCGTGCTGGTTCTGGAGTTGGAGGCGAAAGACGCCGATCCCCTGTCAGACGGACTGATCGAGGCCGGAGCGCTTTCCGTCACATGCGAGGATGCGATTGCCGGCACGGCTGCCGAACCGTTCCGCGTCGACGAACTGGGCGACCTGACTTCCTGGCCCTCGCTCAAGCTCACAGCGATGTGCCGCACGCAGGACGATCCGGCAGAGTTGCTCTTGCGCGCCTGCACGTTCGCGAACATCGCGGTACCGGCTCACGTCACGCACACGATCCCCGATGAAGACTGGGTGGCGAAATCGAGGCAGCAATTCGCGCCCATTCGCGCCTCGGACCGGATATGGGTCGTGCCAACCTGGCACACGCCCCCAGAACCCAGCGCGATCAACCTAATCCTCGATCCGGGGCTCGCGTTCGGTACTGGCAGCCACGCGAGCACCCGGCTATGTTTACAGTGGCTGGAACTGATGATCCACGGCGGGGAAACCGTGCTTGACTATGGGTGCGGTTCCGGCATATTGGCCATTGCCGCGCTCAAGCTCGGTGCGCGGCGAGCGATCGGGGTGGACATCGATCCTGATGCCCTGATTGCAGCGCGCGCCAATGCGGCGCGCAACCGTGTCGTCATCGAGTTTCTTGATGGGCTGCCTCTTCCTTCCGTGAGCTTCGACCTGGTTGTTGCCAATATTCTTGCCAATCCGCTCAAGGTTCTCGCACCCCTGCTCTGCGCACGCTGCGCGCGTGGTGGCCGCCTTGCACTCGCGGGTATTCTTTCGTCGCAAGCAACAGAAGTAGAGTCATGCTATGCGCCTTGGGTTGATTTCAGGGAGCGATTGGAGACCGAGGGATGGGTTTGTCTCTCGGGAACACGCCGATGAGCAAGACTACGCGATGCCCATCATGCGCCACCGTATTTCGTGTGATCGATGCACAACTCCACGCAAGCGCCGGCAGAGTTCGTTGCGGCCGCTGCGGGACGACCTTCGACGCACTCGCGTCTCTCGCCCCGGAGAACGCCCGGTCTGGTGCCGCAGACAGCACGCCGGCGACCCGCCGCGTTCGTCCCGTCTCGGAAACGTTTGATTTCGGTCCCCAGGCCCGAACGGGCAGGACTTGGGGATGGTGGGTCGCAACTGTCACCGCACTGTTTGCTCTGGCTCTGCAGCTCGCCTACCACTATCGCACAGAGGTTGGTCTAGTTTTCCCGGAAGTAAAGCCCCTGATACAGCTTGTCTGTGCAGAGCTCGCCTGTGAGGTTCCTCTGCCCCGCCGCGCAGAGCTTCTGAGCATCGAGTCCTCCGACCTGCAAGCCGACAGCACCAGCCCAAACGTAATGGTGCTCACTGCCACGCTGAGAAATCGTGCCGGGTTCTCACAGGCATTCCCGCTTCTCGAACTTTCCCTCACCAGTGCGCAGGATCGCACGATTGCGCGACGCGTATTGAACCCCAAGGATTATGTCCCACGCGGGACTCAGACAAGTTCCGGGTTCGCCGCGGGCAGCGAACTTTCCGTCAGAGTGTATATTGAAGCCGCCAGCTTGCGCCCCACCGGCTACCGACTGTACCTGTTCTATTCTTAGCGGATCCTAGCCTATGCGCACCCTGATCTGCGGATCGCTAGCTTACGACAACATCATGGTGTTTCGCGGGCGATTCCGCGAACACATATTGCCGGCGCAAATCCACATCTTGAACGTAGCGTTTCTCGTCCCGGAATTGCGGAGAAATTTTGGTGGTTGTGCCGGAAATATCGCCTACAACCTCAAGCTGCTCGGCTCGGACCCGGTCGTCATGGCGACCGTCGGCGATGACTCCCCGCCGTACTACGAGCGTCTCGATCGTCTGGGTTTGTCACCTGACTGCGTGCTCCGGGTCCCCGGTACCCTCACCGCCCAAGCCTTCATTACGACCGACCTCGACGACAACCAGATTACGGCGTTCCATCCCGGGGCGATGAATCACTCGCATCTGAACAGCATCACCGCGGGACTCGAGGCGAATCTTGCCATTGTTGCCCCGGACGGCCGCGAGGGCATGCTCCAGCACGCCCGGGAACTCTCGCAGCTCGGCATCCCTTTCATGTTCGACCCCGGACAGGGATTGCCGATGTTCTCCGGCGAAGAACTGCTCGACTTCGTCGGCAGGGCGAGCTACATAGCGGTCAACGACTACGAAGGCAAGCTTCTCGAAGAACGCACCGGTAGTACGCTCGAGCAACTCGCCAAACGCGTCAAGGCGCTGATTCTCACGCGGGGGGCAAAGGGATCGGTGATATACGCGAGCGGAGAGAAGTTCGACATTCCTTGCGCCAAGGCCGTGGAGGAGGTGGATCCTACGGGTTGCGGCGACGCCTACCGTGCCGGGCTGCTCTACGGGATCGCGGCTGGATTCGACTGGCCAAAGACCGGCAGGCTCGCGGCGCTCATGGGCGCCATCAAGATTGCCTCGAGCGGCGGACAGAACCACTCGGCGAATCGCGACCAGATCGCCAGGCTTTTCCGGCAGCACTTCCAGTCGGATCTCTGAGGAGCGCCTGATGGCGGCCAGCCGCGCTCCGGTTTCCCTGCGGCTCGCGCGTCTCGCAAGACTCGCGGTGCACCTGGGTCGGGGTCTTGTCATTGCGTGGCTGCGGTTTCCAAAACTGTCGGAGTCCGAGCGACACGCGGAGAAGCTCGTCTGGTCGAAGAGGCTGCTTTCCATATTGTCGGTGTCCGTGCACGAAGACAAACTGCCGAGCAAGCTCCCCGAACGCTGCATGCTCGCGCTCAATCACATTTCCTGGATTGACATATTCGTGATCGACTCGAGATTCCCGGCCACCTTTGTCGCCAAGTCGGAGGTACGCCAGTGGCCGATCGTCGGCTGGTTGTGCACCCTGGTCGGCACGCTTTACATAGAGCGCGGCAAGCGTTCGGCCGCCAGGCACGCTCGGCAGGCGATCGCCCTGGAACTCGAGCGCGGAGTCCTCATCGCCGTGTGCCCGGAAGGAATCACTACGTTCGGGCGCAGCCTAGAGCGATTTCACGCCGCGCTCTTCCAGCCCGCCGTCGACGCCGGGGCCACAGTACAGCCCGTTGCGCTGCGCTACCTGGACGCCTCGGGCCGGCACACCGACGCCGCAGGCTATGTCGGCGAGACCTCGCTGCTCGCGTCGGTATGGAGCATCGTATCGACGCGTCGCATCGTCGCGAAACTCGCCTTTCCTGCGCCGATACCGGCGCGCGACCACACGCGACGCTCGCTTGCCGAGGCTGCGGAAGCTGCTATCGCTACCTCGCTGGGCGTTCCCGTGCCGCGAAACCCTCGCCCCCACAGGGCACCTGGAACACGCGCAGGTCCTCCAGGCGAACCGCCGTGAGTTGCCCGCCCCACACGCACCCGGAGTCCAGCGCGAGCAGGTTCGGCCTGATGCGCAGCCCCAGTGCGGACCAGTGCCCGCAGATCACGGTATCTCCCGCGCTTTTCCTCCCTGGCGCATCGAACCATGGAAGGTAGCCGGCGGGAGCTTCGGTCGCTTCGCCTTTGGTGCCGAATTCCATTACCCCTTCGGGTGTGCAGAACCGCATGCGGGTCATGGCGTTGACGATTACCCGGAGCCGGTCGATTCCTCTGAGGTCCTCGCTCCAGCGGTCAGGCAGGCTTCCGTAGAGCTGCGCTAGAAACTCCCGGTAGCGAGGCCCGCGCAGCTCGGCCTCCACTTCCCCCGCCAGCGCAGCCGCCTCCTCTGCGCCCCATTGCGGCAGCAAGCCGGCATGCACGAGCACTCGCCCGCCATCAACGTGGATCATGGGACGATTCCGCAACCAATCGAGCAATTCAGCGCGATCGGGCGCTGCGAGAAGCTCCTCCAGGGTATCGTCGCGACGCCCCTTGACGAATCCTTGCGCCACGGCCAGCGAATGCAGATCGTGATTGCCCAGCACGCATAGCGCCGCGTCGCCAAGATCGCGCACGAAGCGCAGGGTCTGGAGAGAGGCGGGTCCGCGGTTTACCAGATCGCCGACAAACCACAGGCGGTCCGAGCCGCTGTCGAAGCGAATCTCGGCAAGCAGCGCCCGAAGTTCCGCGAAGCATCCCTGAACATCGCCGATCGCGTAGGTCGCCATCAGGACCGACAGGGCTTTCTTTCCGATGCCCGCCACGGCCTGGGTCGTTTTTCGTCAAGGGTGCGGAGAAATGCCACCAGATCCGAGATTTCCTGTTCCTCAAGATGCAGCGGCTTGAGCAATGTCGAAACGCCCGGATCGATGGCTGCGCCGTCCCCGTCCACCAAATCCGGCCCAAGATGGAGCCGCGAGAGATCGAGCTCGGAGTAGTGGCGTACGACATCGCTTAGCGTCGCAAGATGTCCGTTGTGCATGTAAGGCGCATTCGACCCTGCGTTGCGCAGCGAAGGGATCTTGAATTCCCCGTAGTTTCGCCATGCAAGCGCGACGTGCCTCGACGACTCGGCACTGACCCCCCTGGGATCGTCGTTGTAGCGGCTCAGGCGGTTGAAGCGATTCGCCAGCATCAGCTTGATCCCTTGCGCCCGCCCCCAGTCGACCCCGCGGGCCTTGGTGTAGTGCGGGATGCCGATCTCCTCGAATTCTCCATTGGTGAAATTCGGCCCGAAATGGCAAAGGTTGCACCTGCCTTTGCCGACGAAGAGCTTCGCACCGCGTTGCGCCGCTACGGGATAGCGCGCCACGGCCGCCCGGTTGCCCTTCGCCAGGGCATCCCGGAAATCATCGAAGGTCGTACGTCCGCTGAGCAGCGTTTCCTGGAAAGCGGCAAGGGCTTTTGCGACGTTGACAATGACGCCGTCGTCATCGGCGGTCGATGGCGGCGTACCGAACGCGCGCCGGTAACGGCAGGAAAACTCGGGGTCGGCACCTACCAGGCTCGCGACACCGGCGACCGTCATGCCCATCTCCCGGGAATCGAGCATGGGCCTTACGCTCTGCGCCCAGAGACTGTCGCCAGCGCCGTCCCAGCCGAACCAGCGATTCAAGCGCACGTTCAGCAGACTGGGCGTGCGTCGATCCACTTCCTCCAGGCCCATCGCCAGGCTGCGCCCATCGGCGAAACCGCGCCCGGGAACATGGCAGCTGGCACAGGAAATCTGTCCGTTCATGGAAAGCCGGGCGTCGAAAAACAAGCTCTCACCTAACTCCATGGCAGCGGAATTTCCCGATGCGCGGTTGCTGGGATCGGGCTTCCAGGGCACCGGCCATGGGCCATGGCGGAGGAGGGCAGCAACTTCCTCTCGGCTGAATCGAAGGGGTTCCGGGTTGGCCGCGGCCATCGACACCGCGCACACGGCGACGCACGTCCCTAGCAGCAGAACGCCTGGTCTCACCGAAGAACGATGCTCCGGGTAAGCTTTTCCGAGACCCCGCTGCTCCTTACTTCGAACTCCAGGTCCCAGCGTCCCGGCATGTGGAACATGAGTCCTGCCGCTTGGTAGCGGCTGGGACCGGTCTTGCTGATGCTGGGCTTGTAGTTCATGCCATGGCGATGCTCGGGCATCTGCGCGTCTACGGTGACCGCTTCTGGGACCACCCCCTGGCGCTTGGGGCACACGGCGAATTGCACCGAAAAATGCTGCCCGACCGCGACCTTCGCCGGCACGGTGCGAAACGCCACGACATACGATGGCGACTCCAGCTCCTCCGCCCCGGGCAAGGTCGCGCGGCAACTTTGTGCTTCGGCCGGTGCGCAACAAACGCCGACGAGCACGGCGAGGGAAAGGCGGCAGATCATGGTCCCCGTTGCCTCTTTTCCGACAGACCTCGAGCCTCGCAGTGTACCGGACCCCGGAGTGCGACGCGGCGCCGCGCTGAGCTCTGCGGCGTAATACAATTGAGAGTCCAATTCGTATCGAGACGTCATGGCGGAAAAGCGCTCGGGTTCCATTCTCGACCGGCTACGCGGTCTGCGTCCGGGGGCTCGGCGAGAAACGGGGATTGCCAGGGATGCGGCCAAACGGCCGGACCCGCCGCAATCGGCAGGCCCGCGGCGCCCGTCGACGGATTCAGCTGCCGACGAAGCGGCGCCGCCTGACAAGAAAAGCAAGAAACCCCAACCCTGGTATCGCCACCGGCAGCGTTGGTAGGGTAGCTACTGTTCCATCGCGCTGGCTGCGAAGAGTTCCTCCAGCTTCATGAAGCGCGGCGCCAGGCCCTGCTCCACTGAATAGCGCGCGGCCGTTTCCAGGACGTTGCGGTTTGCCATGATGCCGTGCTGCACGAGCGGCGTACGCAGGCCCGCGACGGAGTCCCGGGAGACCAGGCCGGCAGCGGCATGGTATTCCGCCTGTTGCAGACGCTCGCGGTCGGCAATGTCGCTGGCACGCTGGAAAGCCTTGTAGAGATTCAGGACCACCCAGGGGTGCTTGTCGACGATCTCCCGGCGGATGACCATCCCATGATTGATGGGGAAGATCGCCGTCTTTTGGTAGTAGCGGATGCCCTCGGCGACGGGATCTGGAAAAAGCCGCGCAATTTCCGGATGGCTCCACAGGTCGGCCGTGCTGCGATCGACCAGATTCGGATCCACGATATAGTGGATCACGGCTTCCAGGTCGCCAGCCAGCATCATTGAGCCTATGTTTTTTTCGCGTGGAATCTGGCGAATCGTCACGCCCGGCGGGGGCGCAAAACCCATCGCCCCGCCATGGCTGTGCGAGGGCACACGCTCCATCCAGAACTCCATCTCTCGCGGTTCGACTCCGAATTCGTGCTGCAGCGCGCCGCGCGTCCAAAGCGCGGCGGTCTGCTGGTATTCCGGCACGCCTACGCGCCTGCCCTTCAGGTCGGCAGGCTTTTCGATGCGCGCGTCCCGCCTGACCAGGATCTCGGTGTGAAAGAATTTTCTGGTGGTGAACACGGGCAGACCGACCCAGCGCTCATCGCCCCTGGCCCTGGCCATCATCAGAGAGGAAAATGACATTTCCGAGACATCGAAATCGGCGAAACGCAACTGCCGCCAGAACATCTCCGAGGGATGCAGGACGCTCGGCACCAAGTCGATGCCGTCGGCGGCAACCCTGCCGTCCAAAATCGGCCAGGTTCGCGGATTCGAAGCCATCGCGATGCTGATGGAAATGTTCATGTCTGTCCTGTCAGAGGCTTGTGCGACGGTCAGGATCATCCCAGAGGTTCAAAAATCCCGCAAAGCCTGCGAAAATCAGCCCAATCGAGGAATGGGTGTTGCATCCATGCGCAAGAAGTTGCCCCTTGAACACGCTGCATTCGACTGGCCGACCGAGATTCATAGCGTGCTGAAATCCGCCGGCGTGCGGCAGGTGTCTTACGTGCCGGATGCCGGCCACAAGCGGCTGATCGAGCTCTGCCATGCGGACAAGAGTATGACTGCTGTGACGCTGACCAGCGAGGAACAAGGCGTCGGGCTCGCCGCGGGCGCCTGGCTTGGAGGCGAGCGCGCGGTGCTGCTGATGCAGTCGAGCGGCGTCGGCAACTGCGTGAATGCCTTCACCCTCGCGATCAATTGCGGCATCCCGCTGCTCATGTTCGTGACCATGCGCGGTGAATGGGGCGAATTCAATCCTTGGCAGATTCCCATGGGCCAGGCCACACCGGATGTCCTGCGCTTGAGCGGCGTGCGCACGTTCCGTCTGGACCGGGCACAGGACGCCCGCGCCACGGCAGGCGCCGCGGCACGGCTCGCCTTCGAGGGTTATGCCGCGGCGGCAGTGCTGATTTCCCAGCGTCTGATCGGCAGCAAGACGTTCGAGGCGAAACCGTGAGCGCCACTCTGCATCGCCGCAAAGTGGTGCACAGGCTCCTGGGCGACCGCGGCAGCATGCTGGTCGTCGCCGGACTCGGGTCCTCGGCCTGGGATTGCGCAGACGCTGGCGACCATCCGCTCACTTTTCCGCTGTGGGGTGCGATGGGCGCTGCCGCGATGATCGGCCTGGGGCTTGCGCTGGCACAACCGCGGCGCCGGGTGCTGGTGGTAACCGGGGACGGGGAGATGCTCATGGGCCTGGGAAGCCTTGCTACCATCGGTGCGCAACACCCGCGGAACCTTGCCATTGTCGTCCTGGACAACGAGCGCTACGGAGAGACGGGGATGCAGAAAACCCACACCGCGAGCGGCGCTGACCTTGCGTCCGTCGCTCGGGCGTGTGGATTCGCCGAGGCCCGCGTGGTGAGGCGCGAGCTGGACCTGGGACTGGCGTGCGCGAGCCTGCGTCGCACCGGCGGCCCGCTTTTCTTCCAGGTCAAGGTCAAAGCGGACGCGCTGTCGCTCGTGCTGCCTCCGCGCGACGGTAACGTCCTGCGGCACCGGTTTCGCGAAGCCTTGCTCGGCAAAAATGTCGCCAACCGGTGACTGGGGGTTCCCTCCCGAGATGCAGCCGGACCCGGCTGCAGTTTCGTTCGATCTCGAAATGGCGCTCGACTCGCTTGTGTTATTGCGCGCCGAAGTTCCCGAAGACGCGTTCACCGCCGGGATCCTGGGCACCGAACGCATCGGCAACGGTGTGGTCATCCGCGATGACGGGCTCGTGCTCACCATCGGCTACCTGATCACGGAAGCGACGACACTCTGGCTTACGACGAGCAAGGGCGCGGCCGTAGCGGGCCATCCGCTCGCGTACGATCAAGCCACCGGTTACGGCCTGGTGCAGCCGCTTGGTCGCCTGGGCGTGCGCGCCCTCGCGCGCGGTACGGCTGCCTCCTGCCACGTTGGCGACGACGTGGTCGTCGCGGGGCATGGCGGACGAGGTCACGCTCTCAGGTCCAGGCTCATCGCCAAGCGCGAGTTCGCCGGCTACTGGGAATATGTCCTCGACCAGGCTCTGTTCACCGCTCCAGCGCATCCCCACTGGAGCGGCGCGGCGCTCATCGGCGGGGATGGCAGGCTGCTCGGCATCGGCTCGCTGATGGTGCAGGAGGAACTGGGAGGCCGCAGCGTGCAGGGCAACATGTTCGTGCCCATCGATCTGCTGGAACCGATTCTCGACGACATGTCGAAGCTCGGACGTGCGGCCAGACCTCCGCGTCCCTGGCTCGGTCTTTACGCAACCGAAATCAAGGGGCACGTGGTCGTGTCCGGTCTCGCGGGCGGCGGTCCCGCGGAACGGGCCGGCGTGAGGCCGGGTGACATCGTCATGGAGATCGCGGAGCAGCGGGTCACCGGCCTCGCGGACCTGTTTCGCCGTGTCTGGAGTACCGGCGCGGCGGGCGTCGACGTGCCGCTGACGCTTGCACGCGAGGGAACAGTGTCGCGCGTGCGCGTACGCTCGGTCGACCGGCAGGATCTGCTCAGGAAACCGCGCATGCACTGACCCCGCACTTCACGATCCCTTTTCGTCGTCCCAGGCCTTGTCCGGGAGCGGCAGCCCGGCCAGATCCGTGGCGGTGAGCGGATGATCGGGGGCGACGCCGATGGACTCGAGTATCAGCATCAGCTGACGGGTATGTTGCGTCGGGTGCCATACCGTGCGCTCCAGCACCACGTGCAGGGGATGCCTGCCGAAATAAGTGTCCATCACGCGCGCGCAACTGCGATCGGTGCAGGCCTTCCACCATTCCCGCATGCGCTGGAGAACGCCTTCGCCGAAGCGCGCGATGTCCTCTGCGGTGCGCAGCGGCGAGCGAGGGTCGGCCATGATGCGCTCGTAGGTGAGCTCGCGGCCGTCGTCCATGGATTCGAGGAACGCCTCCGGGATCCTGAACACGTGGTGCGCGAGCACGCGTATCGGCCGGTTGCGGTTGCGAAACGGCTTGTCCAGCCAGTTCTCGGGAATCTGCCGCACGAATCTTACGGCGGCGGGAAGCACGATGCCGAGTTTGGCCATCAGCTGCTCTGGGCTGAGGCGCTCCTGCAATTGCACCTTGAGCTCGAGGAACTTGATGACATCGGTCAGCGTCTGCGCGAACACGAACTTCCCGCCCCGCGCAACGATGGGGACGCTGCGCGCTCCGAGCCCGCGCAGCTCTTCCATGCCGGCTGGATTGCCGTGGACGTTGATCGACTCGTAGTCCACGCCCTGCTTGGTGAGAAATTCCTTGGTCCTCAGGCAACTGGTGCACCCGGGCTGCCAGAAGACCTTGACCCTTTCGGTTGCAAGCATGGCAATGATCTCCGACTAAGCGGTCACCGTGGACCTCATATGGCCACGAACTGCGCTTCCTTGACCGAAGCCGCGAGATCGTAGAAGGCCTTGTTCACCTTCGCCCAGGCGGGGCGCGACTTCATGTTCTTAAGCCAGCGGCTGATGTTGGGATACGGAGAAAAGTCGCAGCGCACGATCTCGCCCGCGGTGACGAAGGGGGCGCCGAGGTAATCGGCCAAGGTGATCTCGTTTCCGCAGAGGAACGCGTTCTTCGGCCCTATCAGGTGCTCGTCGAGCACTTTCAGCCAGTCCCTGGCTTTTTCCTTGCCCCAGCTGATCGTGCCCTGTTGCTGCTCGTCGGTAGGCCGCTTCAGATTCGGAAAAATCTGCGGATAGATGAGACCGTAACCCCAGTCGCGGTAGAACTGCGTGTTGAGCCAGTCCATGCGTTCGTTGACGCGTGCGCGTTTCTGCAGGTCCTTCGGATAGGCGGGTGAGCCCGCCTTCTCCGCCAGGTACTTCAGGATCGCCGAGCTTTCGGTCAACCGGAAATCGCCGTCCTCGAGCACCGGGATGAGTTTGCTGGGGTTGATCTGGGCGTAGGCGGGCTTGACGTGCTCGCCGGTGAACAGGTCGACAATCTGGAAATCGATCTTGAGGCCGCTCTCTTCGGCAAACAGCATCAACGGCCGGCTGGTCGTCGAAATCGGGTGATAGTAGATCTTCATCGGTCGTGCTCCTCGAATCGCGTGGGAATTTCAGGCGTGGCGTGTATTGCCCGGGGCGATAGTTTCCCGCCAATACACCCAAATAGGCAAGCGCCGCGTGCCAGCCGAGCCTCGCCAGAACGGTTCGTTCGGGGGTACATTAGGCACCAAGGAGAAATTCCCATGTTCCGGCTTTTTTTTGCCCTGGCGACCGCCTTCGCGGTTTCCGCCGTCATCGCGCAGGAATTTCCGTCGCGTCCGGTCCGGCTGGTGGTTCCCTGGCCGCCAAGCGGCAATGTGGACATTACCGCGCGCACGATTGCGCCGGCGCTCGGCGAAGCCCTCGGCGGACAAATCCTGGTCGAGAACCGCGCCGGCGCCGCGGGCACGATCGGCAGCGCCAGCGTGGCGAAGTCGGCGGCCGACGGCTACACGCTGTTGCTGGGTTCGAGCGGCACCATCACCTCGGGCCCGGCCGTGTTCAAGACCCTGCCCTATGACCCTGTCAGGGACTTCGTCGCCATCGGCGCCATCCAGTCGGTGCCCATCGTGCTGACCGCGGCGCTGAAGACACCCGTCTCGAACTACCGGGAATTCGTCGCACTCGCGAAGGCCAGGTCGGGACAGCTGAGCATTGCCTCCGCCGGGAGCGGATCGTCGAATCACCTCGCCATCGAACTGCTGATGCGCATGGCGAACCTCCAGCTGCTGCACATTCCCTACAAGGGCAGCGGCCCGGCGATCACCGATCTTCTCGGCAGCCAGGTGGAAACCATGATGGACCAGCTGACGGCGTCGATCGAGCACATCCGCAACGGACGCATCAAGGCACTCGCGGTATCGTCACGATCCCGCTCGCCCCTGCTGCCCGGAGTCCCGACGCTCGATGAGCTGGGCGTGAGCGGTTATGAAGCCAGCACCTTCACCGGCATCTTCGGACCGACGGGAATTCCCGCCGCGACCGCGGAGAAGCTATACGGCGCGCTGCGCCGCGCGCTGTCGAGCGAATCCGTGCGCGAGCGCTACCGCTCGATGGGCGTGGAAGTGATGGATCTGGACCGCGCCGATTTCGCCGCCTACGTGCGCGCCGACCTCGAGAAGTGGAAACGCATTGCCCGCGAAGGCAACATCGTGGTGGAGTGAGGCGGCGCATCCGCCTGCAAGCAGAACCTGAGAAAGGAAATCGGTTTTCATGGACACGATCGACCGCAGTTTGTCCGAAGAGCAGCGGATGATGCGCGAAAGCTGCCGCGCCTTCGTCGACGATTTCGTCACGCCCTACATCCGGCAGAACTGGCAGCGCGAATGGCTGATGGACCCCGACCAGCGGCTGCCGCGGGCCATCCTCGAGCAGGCCGACAAGATCGGCGTCCGCACGCTCGGCGTCCCCGAAGAGTTCGGCGGCGTGCCCCTGGACCCGGCACACGAAGTGCAGACCTTCGCGCTCATTTCCGAGGAAATCGCGCGCGGCGACTCCGGGCTTTCGGACAAGCTGGTGCAGATCTGGAAGGTTTCGGTGCTGCTGCGGAACGTCGCGCCGCGCCACCTGCAGGAACTGTGGTTTCCGCGCATCGTCAAGGACCCGGGGTTCCTGCTCGCGCATTGCCTGACCGAACCGCGAGGGGCGTCCGATCGCTGGCTGCCCTACAACGTGCCCGAGGCGGCGATGCAGACGCGCGCGGTGCTGAAGGGCGATCAGTGGGTGATCAACGGGCGCAAGCAGTTCATCAGCAACGGCTACGACGCGAGCCTTTACGTCGTCTACGCCACAACGAAGCCGGGCGTGGGCATGCTGCAAGGCACCTCCAGCTTCCTCGTGCCGCGCGGCACGCCGGGCCTGACGATCGCGCGCTGCAACGAGACGCTCGGCGGCCGCTTCATGAACAACGGCGAGCTGGTGTTCGAGGACATGCGTCTGCCGAAGGACCACCTGCTTGTCGAGAACGAGGCCTTGGCCAAGACCGGCGTCTATTTCCGTCCCGGAAAGATCATCCAGGCCTCGAAGAACCTCGGTGTGGGCATGGCGGCATTCGAGCGCACCGCCGAGTACGTGCAGAACTACGTGCAGGGGGGCCGCATCCTCATCAAGCACCAGGCGGTGGCGCTGCGTCTGGCGGAAATGGCGACGAGCTTGCGCGCGGTGCGGGCGCTGCTGCGCGAGGCTGCGCGCGCAGTGGACGAGCGTGCGCCCGACGCCGAGGAGCTGTGCAACATGGTAAAGCTGTTCGCGTCGGAAGAGGTATTCAAGGTGGCGCAGCATGCCGTGGAGCTGCACGGCGGCAACGGCATCATGCTCGATTTCGGCATCGAGAAACTGTTCCGCGACGCCACCGTCTTCCTGCACATGGACGCGACGGTGGACATTTCGAAGTTCAAGATCGTCAAACTCATGTTTCCCCACACGGCCGGAGCCTATGCAGGGCCGGAAGCCTAGCCAACCGAGAAGGAGACGTCATGGCCAGAGGAATTCTGTTGATTGTCGCGGCGGGGCTGCTCGCACTCGCGCCGCAGGCGTTCGCGCAGGACGCGCCATTCCCGAGCCGGCCGCTGCGGATCATCGTGCCCTTCACCCCGGGCAGCGTGACCGATGTCATGGCGCGCAGCGTCAGCGACAAGCTGGCCGCGAGTCTCGGGCAGCCGGTGGTCGTCGAGAACCGCGCGGGCGCGGGCGGCACCATCGGCATCGCCCAGGTGGCGAAATCCGCCCCCGACGGCTACACGCTCGTCGTGGTTTCGGCGGGGTACGCCGTCAACCCGGTGATCTACGAGAATCTCCCCTACGACTCGGCGAAGGACCTCGCCGGGGTGATCCCGCTCGGAAATCTTCCCAGCGTGTTGTTCGTTTCTCCAGGGCTCGGGGTGAAGTCGGCGCAGGAGCTGATCGCACTGGCGAAGACAAAGCCCGGTGTGTTCAACTACCCGTCGGCCGGCATCGGCAGCGCCTCGCACGTGAACGCCGAGAAGTTCCTCGCCGTCACGGGGATCAAGGCGGTGCACGTGCCGCTCAAAGGCGCTCCGGAAATGATCACCGAGACCATGGCGGGCCGCACCCAGTTCGGCACCGTGGGAATCTCGGCCGCCCAGTCCGCGATCCGTGACGGCCGGCTGGTCGCGCTAGCCGTGAGCAGCAGGAAGCGCGCCCCCAACCTGCCCGACGTGCCCACCGTGGCCGAGGCCGGCGTACCAGGCGCGGAGTTCAACTTCTGGATCGGCGTGCTCGCGCCGGGGCAGACGCCGCGACCCATCGTCCACAAGCTGCACGATGAATTCGAACGCGCCCTGCAGTCGCCCGATGTCCGCGACCGCCACGCCAAGCTCGGCGCCGAGCCCATGCCGATGAGTCCGGAGCAGTTCGACGCCGCGATGCGGGAGGACCTCGCGACGCTGGGCGCGCTGCTTCGCAAGGCGGGCGTGAAGGCCAACTGAACAGCCGATGTTACGATCCCGCGAGGGGTAAAGTTCACCAATGGCCACCATCCGATTCACCCTGAACGGCGCGCCGACCGAGGCCTCCTACGAACCCGGCATGCATCTGCTCAACGTGCTCCGGGAGGAATGCGGCATCACTTCCGCCAAGGACGGATGCGCCCCCGAAGGCGCCTGCGGGTGCTGCCTGGTCATGATCGACGGCCGGCCGGCGCTCTCCTGCCTCAGCAAGCCCGAGAAGACAGATGGGCACGAGGTGGTCACCCTCGAGGGCGTGCCGGAACAGACCAGACGCCTGATCGCCGACGCCTTCGTGCTCGAGGGCGGCGTCCAGTGCGGTTTCTGCATTCCGGGCATCGTCGTCCGGACCGCCAACTTGATCCGGCAGGGCAAGACCGACGACCGGGCTGCCATCGCCAGGGCCCTCGACGGCCACCTGTGCCGCTGCACCGGCTACGGACGCATCATCGACGCCATCCAGACGGCCGGCGAAGCGGCCCGCAACGGCGGGACAGTCCCCAGCCAGCCCCGTCGCCACTCCTTCTTCGGCGAGGAGTTCGGGCTGAGCCGCAACCCCGCCTTCGTGAAGGGCCCCAACGCCCGCGGGAACGGCCACGGTGTGGGATGCTCTGCGCCTCGCGCGAACGGCCACGCGCAAATCCTCGGCGAGAAACCGTTCGTGGACGACATGTACGCGCCCGGCATGCTGCACGGCGCACTGGTCATGAGCGAGCACCCGCGCGCGAGGGTGCTCGCCATCCATGCCGAGGCGGTACGCGCCATGCCCGGTGTGCTCCGCATCCTGACGGCAGCGGACGTCCCCGGCGAGCGCGGCACCGGCCTCAACGTCCCGGACCTTCCCGTGTTCGTCGCGGTCGGCGAGGTCACCTGCTGCATGGGCGACTTTCTCGCGATGGTCGTGGCCGATACGCAGTTCCACGCGCGCCAGGCCGCGGCCGCCGTCACCGTGAGCTACGAGGTTCTCGAGCCCATCACCGACCCGGTGGCGGCCTTGCAGCCCGGCGCCATCCAGGTCCACGGCGAGGGCGCGTACCGCATGGCCCCGAACCTCATCGAGACGACGAAGTTCTCACGCGGCGACGCCGGGGCGGCCTTCGCCACGGCGCCGCACGTGTTCGAGGCCACCTTCAAGACGCAGCCGATCGACATCGCGTTCCTCGAGCCGGAGTCGGCCTTGGCGATCCCCCAGGGGAACGGCGTCAAGGTGCACTCCCAGAGCCAAGGCTCGGCCTTCGACCACAAGCAGATCGCGCGCTTGCTGAACCTGCCCGACGCCGACGTCGAGATTGCCCTTGCGGCCAGCGGCGGCGCGTTTGGCGCGAAAGAGGAACTGTCGATTCAGGGCCAGACAGCGCTAGCTGCCTTCCTCATCGGCCGCCCCGTGAAGACCACCCTCACCCGCACGCAGTCCACGCAGCACCACGTCAAGCGGCACCCGATGACGCTCCACTACAAGGTGGCCGCCGACGCAGAGGGACACTTGCTGGCCGTGCGTGCCCGGATTCTCGGCGACGCGGGCGGCTATGCGGGCACGAGCGGCAAGTGCCTGCTGCGTGCCGCCTGCCACTCGTGCGGCCCCTACCGGGTCGGAAGCGTGGATGTCGAGTCCACGGCGGTCTACACGAACAACCCCACGAGCGGCGCCATGCGCGGCTTCGGCAGCAATCAGGCGCAGTTCGCGATGGAAGGCGTAATGGACATGCTCGCCGAGCGGGTGGGCGTGGACGGCTGGGACATTCGCGATCGCAACGTCCTCAACCCGAATGACACGTTCGCCACCGGCCAGATCATGCGCGAGAGCGTGCGCGGGATGCGCGAGTCACTCCACGCCGTGAAAGCGCTCTACAAAGCCGCCAAATACAAGGGCATCGGCTGCGGTATCAAGAGCACGGGGCTCGGCAACGGCACCACCGAAGGCGGCTACATCACGATCCGCGTGCTCGAGGGCGGGCGCCTGGAGGTGCTGAACGGCTACACGGAACTCGGCCAGGGCGTCTACACCGCCACGATCCAGGCCGTGTGCGAGGAGACGGGGCTGCCGGCCGATCGTGTCACCGTCCGCTGGGACAAGGACCTCGGTGAGCTGTGCGGGGAGACGTGGGCCTCGCGCGCCACGACGCTGAGCTGCGCGGCGGCGCAGCAGGCCGCTCGCAAGCTCGCCGCCGACCTGGACGCGCTGCCGATCACGAAGGAGCCGGCCGGCCTGCACGCGAGCACCGCCGCCCGTATACGCCAGCTCGAGCAGCTCGCGGGTCGCGAGTACTCGGGCACCTACGTCTGCAACTTCACCACTCGTCCCGGCACGCCGGAGGCAGTGCTCAACCCCACCACCCACCTGACCTTCAGCTATTCCACGCAGCTCGTGATCCTGAACGAGCAGGGGCAGCTCGAGCGGGTGGTGGCGGCGCACGACGTCGGCCGGGCGATCAACCCCCGCCTCTGCGCCGAGCAGATGGAGGGCGGGGTGCACATGGGGCTCGGCTACGCGCTCTCGGAGGACTTCAAATCCACCAACGGGCGCCCCGACTCGCTCCTGCTGCGCGACCTCGGCATCGTGGCGGCCAAGCACATGCCGAAAGTGGACATC
Organism: Gammaproteobacteria bacterium; assembly: GCA_041496705.1. Classification (GTDB taxonomy): domain Bacteria; phylum Pseudomonadota; class Gammaproteobacteria; order Burkholderiales; family SG8-39; genus VBDM01. The sequence continues at coordinate 18,313 of JBGQFD010000032.1, forward strand.
ATCCTCATCGAGGTGCCGGACGAGGTTGGCGGATACGGTGCCAAGGGCGTCGGCGAGATTGGCTGTGTAGCCACGGCGGGTGCCGTCGCGGCCGCTCTTCATTCCTACGACGGGATCCGCCGGGTCGCGATCCCCATGGAAGATTCCCCCGCGGCAGTGGCGCTCGTGCCGAAGTCGCGCCGCGTGAAGGCCAGTTGATGCGATCCATGTGTGCATGGTGGGCGGCGATCGCTGTCCTCGCGGTCCCTTGCGCCGCTGGTGCGGCCGATCCCATCGCGCTACAAGTCAACGTGTTTCCCACGGCGAAGATCCTTCCCATGTTCGCCGGCGTCGACAAGGGAATCTTCGCGAAGCACGGCCTCAAGGTGAAAGTCCTGTACACCGAGAACTCGGAAAAACAGCGCGAGGGCCTCGCCGCCGGGGCGTTCGACATCGCGCAGTCGGCGGTGGACAACGCCGTGGCGATGGTCGAGTCGGCCGGCAAGGACGTGGTCATCGTCATGGGCATCAGCAGCGGGATGAACGAGTTCGTGGTGCAACCCGACATCGCGAGCGTCGCCGAGGTGCGCGGCCGCAGCCTCATCGTCGACGCGCCGAACACGGCGTACGCGCTGGTTGCGAAGAAAATCCTGCTCAACGCCGGCCTGCGCGAAGGCGCGGACTACAAGGTCAAGCCGATCGGGCGCGGCAGCGCGCGGCTCGAGGCTTTCTTCGAGAGCCGCGAGCATGCCGCCGCCGTCATGAACCCGCCCTTTTCCATCCTCGCCGTATCCAGAGGCATGAAGAGCCTGGGGCGCACCATCGACATGCTCGGGCCGTATCAGGCGGACGGGGTCTTCGTGATGCGCTCGTGGGCTCACGCAAATGCAAAGACCCTGGAGCGCTACCTTGCGGCCTACGTGGACGCGCTGCGCTGGTCGCTCGCCCCGGTGAATCGCGCCGAGTGCGTCACGATGCTCAGTGAGAAGCTGAAGCTCTCGCGGGAAATTGCAGAGCGCACTTACGCGCTCCTTGTCGATCCGGCGTTCGGGCTGACGCCGGATGCGAAGCTGAACCTCGAGGGTTTCGGGAACCTGCTTGCGCTGCGAGCCGAGGTCGAAGGCAAGGGCGGCGCGATACCTCCCGCGGATAAATACCTCGACCTTTCCTACTACCGGCGCGCCGTCGCGGCGCTCGGGAAGTAAGCGATGGGCAAGGAAGCAAGGGGTGCTGTGCCGTCCGGCCGGGCAGCGATCTGCGTGCTCGCGCTCGGGCTCGGCGCGGCGCCGGTCCCGGCGCAGGAATTCCCCGCCGGGCCGATGCGCATCATCGTTCCGTTCCAGGCCGGCGGCTCCACCGACATGATGGCGCGCACCCTGGCCCAGAAGCTCAAGGACCGCTTCAATCTTCCGGCGGTAGTGGAAAACCGCGCCGGCGCCAACGGCACGATCGGCGCCGCGCTGGTGGCCAAGTCCGCTTCCGACGGACACACGATGCTGCTCGTCCAATCGGGCTTCGTGTCGAATCCGATCCTCATGCGGAACCTGCCCTACGACCAGGCGCGCGAACTCGCGCCGGTGACGAACCTCGCCTCCGGCCCGATGGTGCTGGTCGTGAACCCTTCGGTGCCGGCGAAATCGGTGAAGGAACTGGTCGCGGTCGCCCACGCGCGTCCCGGCGAGCTCAACTTCGGTTCGCCGGGCAACGGATCGCTGTCGGACCTGTGCGCGGAACTCTTCGACACCATGGCGGGCGTGAAGATGACTCACGTCCCGTACAAAGGTTCCGGCGGCGCGCTCGCCGACGTCCTCGCCGGCCGCGTCCCGGTGTACTACATGAACCTGATGCTCGCGCTGCCGTACCTGAAGGACGGGCGGCTGCGCGCCCTGGGCGTCACCACCGCGCAGCGCTCTGCTGTAGCGCCGGAAATCCCGACCATCGACGAGGCGGGGCTGCCGGGCTACGAAATCAGCACCTGGTACGGACTGTTCGTGCAGGGCGCGACCCCGCGCGGCGTGATCGCGAAGCTCCAGCAGGAGGTCGCGACGATCCTCCGCCAGCCCGACATGAAGGAGCGCATCGCCGCCGACGGTATGAGCGTGGTCGCCAGCACCCCCGAGCAGTTCACCGCGTTCCTCCGCGGCGAGACGGAGAAATACACGCGCATCATCGCGGCCGCCGGCATCAAGGCGATCGACTGACGCGGCGCGGCTCCCGGGAGGATCAGCCCTTGAGGCAGGAGCTCATGAAGCTCTTGCGCGCATCGCCCTTCATCTGCTTGTCGCCCGCCTGCTTGTTGCAGTCGGCCATCTTCTGCTGCTGGGCAGTCCTGCCGGACCCTTCTCCCTTGAGACAGGAACTCATGAAGCTCTTGCGCGCGTCGCCTTCCATCTTCTTGTCGCCCGCCTGCTTGTTGCACGAGGTCATGCGCTCCTGCTGGGCCTTCTGCTTGGCGCTCGGTTCTTTCTTGTCCTGCGCCTGGGCAAGCGGTGACATCGCCATCGTCAAACAAAGGATTGCAGTCAGTCTTCTCACGGGTCTCTCCTCGGGTTGATCGGTCTTGGAATCCGGCGCCTCGTCACCGGCGCCCCGCTAACGATACTCTAAGCGAGTCTCGATCTGAAGCCCAGGATCTGCTCGAGCACGTTCTGCCCGGTCTGCTTCGGCGGGAACACGTCCCAGAGTTCGGCTTGCGGCATCAGTTCCTTCAGCGCCCAGGACGCCGATACGGTGTGCCGCGTATCCGCGCCCGACATGATGAGAGCGGGTATCTGCATTCCCATCAACTCGGCGCCGCTCGCGCCCGAGGGCATGGTGTCGTTGAAAATCGCGTCGCGGCTCTTCGCGCAGATGTCCAGGTAGCGATCCGCGTCCTGGCGCTGGAGCTGCGCCGCGAATTCCGGATAGACCGCGGCAGGGGATCCCCAGGGGCCGATTTCCGGATCCATCCAGAAGTTCTCGCCCTTGGGCGCGCGCGCGACCACGGCGCTCAAGCCTTTCGCCCGGACGAACTTCATGTGTCGTTCGAAGAACTCGCGGCCTTTGCGCATCCACAGGTAGCCCCCCACCGGCCAGTGCAGCAGCAAGCCCCGGCACGCCGCAGGCTGGCGCGCGGCAAAGGCGAGCGCGAGGGACGCGCCCATGCACGACCCGAGGATGAAGGCCTGTTTCGCTCCGGCGAGCTCGAGCAGGGCTTTCGCCTCCGCGACGTACAAATCCCAGTGGAGCGGTTCGACGCGCCCGCCCGAGAGGCCGCATTCGCGACGATCGTAGGCGATGCAGGTGAAATGGCGCGACAGCGCCGCCAGGCCGTCCATCTCGCCAAACGCTTCCTTGCCGCCCGCGGCGGTCCAGCGCGACATCACCGAGCGCCAGCCGCCGGGGGCGAACATCAGCAGGTGCGGCCCTGAGCCCTGGACGAGGTAATTGATGCGGATTCCGTCGATGTCGGCAAAGGGCATGACAAGGTTTCCTCGATGGCGCGCGTCCGGAGCGCATTCTATCTTGCACTGCCTTAGCTATAATCGGCCCGACCTCATGTACGGCGACGCGCACATTTTCGACATCGCGGGCAGGCTGCTCATCGTCGCCTGCTTCCTCGTCACCGGGCTGTGCAACCTGACCCGGGCACGGGTAGAGGATCACGTCGATCGGATGCGCGCGTCCCGCACTCCGTTTCCGCGAGCGGCATTCTGGGCCGGCATCGCCCTGCAGCTCGCCGGCAGCGCGCTGCTTCTGGCCGACTGGCACCCGGCGGTCGGCGCGGGCTGTCTGATTGTCTTCATCGTCGTGGCGACGCTCATCTTCCACCGCTTCTGGGGCATGGCCGACGCGGCAAAGCGCAACAGCAGCCGCATCAACCTCCTCGGCAACCTCGCCATCCTCGGCGGCCTGCTGCTGTTGCTCGAAAGAGTGCGCTGAAGGCGGCACGCCAGGAAATTTCTGCAGGATAATCGCAAGACATTCCGGAGGGACGGTGACCAGCAACGCAGGCATGACCCCAGGCAGCGAGCTCGCGGGAAAAGTCGCGCTGGTCACCGGGGGCGCGCGCAACATTGGCCGCGCAATCAGCCGCTCGCTTGCGGCAGGCGGCGCCGCGGTCATGGTGAACGCCAACACCTCTCGCGCCGAGGCCAAGCATACGGTGGCGATGATCGAGTCGGCCGGAGGCCGGGCGGCCGCGCATTTCGCCGACGTCACCGATCCGGCTGCAGTCGCGCAGATGGTCGATGCGGCGGTGAAGCAGTTCGGCCGGCTCGACATCCTGGTGAACAACGCCGCGATCCGCAGCGAGACCCCTTTCGAGAAGATCAAGCTCGATGAGTGGCGGCACGTCATCGCCACCGTGCTCGACGGCGCGTTCCTCTGCACCCAGGCCTGCCTGCCGCACCTCGCGCGCGCGCGCGGCGGCGCGATCGTCAACATCGGCGGCCTCACTGCGCACAAGGGCGCGACCGGTCGCGCCCACGTGATCACCGCAAAGGCGGGCATCGCCGGCATGACGCGAGCGCTCGCGCTCGACCTCGCTCCGCAGCACATCACGGTGAATTGCGTCGTGCCCGGCACCATCGAGACCGTTCGCGGACTGCCGGGCGCGCCGACCCGCCCCGACGACCGCCGCGGACTCCCCCCGGTCGGCCGGCGCGGCGAACCCGAGGAGGTCGCTGCGCTAGTGCGAATCCTTTGCGGTCCCGACGCGCGTTACATCACCGGTCAAACGATTCACGTCAACGGCGGCGGCTTCATGCCCTGAGCGGGAGGCGCGTCCCGCTGAGCTTTCGGTGCAACCAGTTTCCGGAGTCAAAACTCCGATCGTTGCCGTCGATCCGGCTTGCCGCGCCGTTGGCCAGGCGCGCGGTTCTTGTCGCCAGTCGTGCGCCGTTCGAGCGCGCGGCGATCCTCACTTCTGCGGCGGTCGGCGAAAGAAACTTTCTGCCCCGCTTTCGCCGCCGCCAGCCAGCGAATCCCCTCCTGGTCGATGTAGTAGCACTCGGAAAAGTCGAGGATCACGCTGCCCACGCGCTCGATCGCGCCGTGGTACGTCGATTCGATGACCGGCAGCGAGCCGTAATATATGTTGCCCCTGACCTTCAGCACATTGCCGCGCAGGCTGATACTGGGATGGGCCTGTTCCCACTTCGAATAGGCAATGGCGAGGACGGATCCGACGACCACGGCGCCGAACAAATCGAGGAACAGGACCGACAGAAAGGACGCCATGAACACCACCGCTTCGCGGCGATCCTTGAGGTGAGGTTTGATGTCCTCCCAATTGATCATGTTGGCCCCCAACACCATGATGGTGGCCGCCATGGCGGGCATCGGAATGATGGCGATCAAGTCGGCGAGGAACAGCACCATCAGCAGCAGGATCAGCGCCGAACTCGCCGAGGTCCAGCGGCTCTGCCCGCCCAGCTTGTACACCAGCCACATGCGGTTGAAGGAAGCGCAGGTAGGCAGGGAAGAAAGAAAAGGCAGCAGGCAGTTGGATACCGCGTCGGCAAAGATGCCCTTGCGGCTGTCGGTGTAACCGCCGATCTTGCGGTTCATGCGCCGCATCGCCGCCACCGTTTGAAACAGACCGAGCAGCGCCAGGGTCACGGCACCCGGCAGGATCGAGATGATGTCCGGCATGGCCTCCTGATTGAAAACCGGCAGCGAGGGAAAGACAAATCCTACCGACGACAGATTGGCGATCTCTTCGATCATCGTATTCTGCAAGCCGACCTTGGCGTTGAGGTAGGCCGAGTACGCCGTGCCGGCGGCGACGCCGATCAGGATCGCCCAGTTGCGCAGGGTGTCGATCTGCCGCACGACCAGGCTGGTGATCAAGGTAATCAGCCCGATCTCGATGGCGTATAGATTGCCGAATTCCAGAACCGCCTGGAACGACTGCCAGGCGATCCACAGCGGCCATTCCACCTCGGTATTGATCGGCAGGCCCGCGAAGCTGGTGAGGGACTTGAAGATGAGGAACAGCCCGATGCCGCAGATCAGGCCGTTGATGATCGGCTCGTTTATCAGGTCCAGCATCCGGCCGAGCGGACGGATGAGCAAGAACAGCAGTTGGATCAGGCCCGCGAGCAGGATTAGGGTCAGCGCATAACCGATATAATCGGCGCCGAACGGCGGCGCCACCGGCAGCAGGGTCACGCCGATCGCCGCCGACATGGTGGTGTTGGGACCGCCGCTGAACACACGCGAAGGATTCAGCATGGCGGTGAACAACACGCCCCAGATGGCGGCATAGATGCCGAAATGCGGCGGCAAGCCGGCCAGCGTCGTGGAGAAGGCGATTGCCTGGGGGAGCGTCACCACCGCCAGCGTCAGTCCCACCAGCAGATTGCCGCGCAGGGCGGGGAGAATGCGCGGCAGCGCGCTGGTGATGGCGTTCATCGGCGCGGGTCTAATCGGGAGCGTGCGGCGTGCCGTTGCTTCCGAGCGACTCGGCGTAGCGCGTCAGGGGCGGCATGACGGTCATCATCAGCTGCTCCCAAGCGGCCAACAGAGGACCTTGCCGGTCGCCGGCGGGCCGCGGCAGGGTGCTGAGGTAGTACGCGATATCCCGGCACAGTTGATTGTCGAGGCTGCCCTCTTCTCCCGGGGGCATGTTGCGGCAGATGAAGCCGGGCATGACCGAATTGACCATGGTGAAATTCATGCGCGAGGCGAGGCTGAAGGACTCGGGGCCGGCCAATGCCGGGTAGAGCACCCGCCCTTGCACTACCTTGCCGAAACCCTGGAGACCGTGACAGTTCGCGCATTTCTGCCGGTACAAGTGCGCGCCTCGAATATAGTCGTCACCCCGCTTGAGCGTCGCGGAGGCGGGAATTTCGTCGATGCCCTGCTCCGAATAATGATTGCCGATCTTCAGATCGAGCGCGGCGGAAAGAAACCGGCTGTAAGCGGTGACGTCCCGCATCAGATCGTCGGCGGCGTTCGGCTTGAAACCGTTGGATGAATTGATGTAGCACTGCATTTGGCGCAATTCCAGAGGCAGCAGCATGCCGGTGAATCGATCGTACATGTCCGCCATCACCCACGAGGCACCCAGGCTGTTCGAGCCCACCAGGCGATTGCCGGCCGCGTCCTGCTTGTCTCCCACGCCCTGGTGGCAGTGGACGCACGTGGTCTGCGCGCCACGGACGAAGCGGTCCGCATGCCAGCGCTCGCGCGACCCGCTCTTCGCCAAATGCCCCTGCAGGTCATCGACGATATTGCAGCCGCGCTGGATGGCGCGGACATCCTCCTCGCTGTAACCGCGGACCGTGCTCCACGCACCGCTCATTTTGCGTACGTAGGGCGAGCGATAGCGCTCGGCCGCGGCCAGGCGGTAGCCCTGCAGCTTCTCCTTGCAGCTCGGCGTGAGATCGACCGGGGCCAGCCGGAGTTGATCGCGCCCGGCGTGTTTCTGCACGGTCAGCCAGTAGAGACCGCCGAAGATCAGCAGCGCGGCAAGAACCTTCGACAGCCTTATTGATAGCGTAGAGATGGCCTAGGCTCCGTCTCGAGTGCGCCTTCGCTCAGTTGCAGATGATGGGCAACCGCGCGGGCAAAGATGCGCAGGTCCCGCACCGTGGGATCGTAGAGCGTGGGAACGAACCCCTCCATGGGCCCGGCAAAACATCGCATCACCCGCTCTTCAAACGACACTCTGCGTCCGAGCCTGGAGTCGAAGCGATCCGAATTCACGAAGCCGTAGGCCATGTCCTCGGGGGTGTGGCAGCTGGCGCAGGCGTTTATCCGGTCCGTGCCGGTCTTGCGCGTAAAGCGCGAGGCATACTTGTGAGTGAAAGTAAACACGTTGTAGCCGTTCTGGGCGGCCCGGACGAAATTGCCGTCTTCACCAAAATCATTGACGTGATACGCGGCGCGGAACTGTTCCCAGCCGGGTTCGAATGACACTTTGGAACGAAATACCGGAATATTGGAACCGAAATGGGCCCAAAACACGAAGCCGGCTATCGCCACTGCCGGAATGATCGGGTTGCCCAAGGACAACAGGCGTGTCCAGACCGGACCTCGTCGTGCGGCATCCATCAGGAGCCCTTATTCAACGCGGTACCAAAGCGGTCCCGAAAACGGCCCTCACCATCCTGCGGTGCGGCTCGTAATCCTTGTCTTCCGCCTTTCCGATGCCGGTCAGCACGGCGGACTTCAGCACCTTCCTGCCGGCCTCGCTGTTTTCGAGATCGACCAGCACGGATTGGATCGATACGCGCAATTTGGCGGGCATCGCGCGCTTTACTACCCATGGGAGGTGAAGCAGCTGCTCCGACACGGCCAGGCGGGTCAACTCGTCGAAATTGACGGCGTTCGCCACCGCCGCCTGCCCCATGACCATGTCGCCGGAGCCCGCGGCATCGGCCTGCTTGCGATAGACGCCGATCACCGAGTTGAGCGGGTTGATGGCAAACTGGGATTTGAAGTCGTCTTTTTTCAGCCCGGCCTGCAACAGCATGTAGACCGGCGCGATGTAGCCGATCATCGCATCCTCGCCGCCGCCGAACAGAACGGTGCGCCCGCGCAACTGGGCGAGACTCGTAATGCCGCTGTCCTTGCGCACGTAGAGCACGCCGGCGAGGGTGCTTTTGCCGAATTCCTTGTTATGCGCTATGACCCGGTAGGTCTTTGCCGCGCGGATGTAGTGATACTGGTTGCACAGCACGATATCGTAACGTTGTTCCTGGATGCCCTGCCAAAACGACTGGAAGTCCTTGGAGGTGACCAGGTTGACCTCGCGACCGAGCCCCTCGCTGAGATAGCCCGCCAGCGGCGCGTAGCGCGTGGTGGTTTCGCCGGCGTTGAGCCGCGGGAACACCCCCATGACCAATGCGCCTTCCGCCGCTCGAGCGACGGGCATTGCGGTCATGGCAACCAAACAGAGCAGGAGGACGACGCTCCCCCGCCGGCGCCCCGGGTCTGCGATGGATTGAATCTTCATTTGCGGTGCTCCTTTGAACGCCACGTCACTCGGCGACCTTCAGGTTCTTCAGCCCAGGCCGTTGCTGCGGCTCGAAACCGGCTTGCAGGTTTTTCAGATAACCGAGATATGCCTCGTCGGTCATGGGCTTGCCCAGGAGGTAGCCTTGCGCAAGCTCGCAACCCTGGGCCGCAATGAAGCTCAACTGCTCGTGGTTCTCCACTCCCTCGGCGACCACCTTGAGGCCAAATCCCTGGGCCATCGCCAGTATCGCCGTGACCAGCAGGACGTCATCCGGATCGTCGGGCACGCCGGCAACGAAGCTCCGGTCGATCTTCAGCGTGTCGAACCGGAAGCGTTTCAGGTAACTCAGCGACGAATAGCCGGTGCCGAAGTCATCCAGGGACAGCTTTACGCCCACAGCGCGCAAGCTGCTCAGCTCCTCGGCCACCTGACTGTGATCGTCCAGAAGAACGCTTTCGGTAATTTCAAGTTCCAGCGCCTCGGGCGGTACGCCGTACGTCGACATCAGGTCGGCGAGCCTGGCGGAAAAGCGCCTCCTGAACTGGATGCGGGATATGTTGATCGCGAGGAATCCCGAATCGATCCCGCTGTCGCGCCACGCCGACCAGTAGCGGCAGGCCTGTTCGAGAACCCAATCGCCGATTTCGACGATCTGGCCGTCGGCCTCTGCAAGGGGAATGAACTCTGCCGGACCGATGGGGCCCCTCTCGGGATGATTCCAGCGCAACAGCACCTCGGCGCCGCGATGCCGCCTGTCGGCGGTATCGACGATCGGCTGGAAGTTGAGCGTCAGTTGGCCGAGCTCTATCGCCACGTGGAGGTCCTGCTCCATTTGCACTCGCTTGCGCAGCCGGATATTCATCTCCTCCGTAAAGAACGTGGCGGTGCCCTGCTGCGTCGTTTTCGCCTGGTACATCGCGTTATCGGCGTTCGCCACCAGGGTTTCGGCGTCCTCTCCGTTGTCCGGATAAACCGCGATCCCGATACTGCAATGGGCCACGACCTTGCGCCCGTTCAACTCCTGCGGCTCGGCCACCGTTTCCAGCATGCGTTCGGCGATCTTTTCCACCTGCACTTCGCTGGCGGCATCGGCTGCCAGGACCAGGAACTCGTCTCCGCCCAGACGCGCGACGGTGTCGGCGTCTCTCATGGCGGCCTGCAGGCGAGCCCCGATCGCGACCAGCAGCCGATCACCGGCCGCATGACCCAGAGAGTCGTTGACGCTCTTGAAATCGTTGAGATCGATGAACAATACGGCGAACCGCTGATCGGAACGCTTGGCCCGGCTTATCTCCATGTTTATCCGGTCGAAAGCCATCAGCCGATTGGGAAGGCCGGTCAAGGTGTCGAAGTTGGCCTGGCGGTGCAGTTGGGCCTGCTCCTGCTTGATTCCTTCGGCCATGGCGTTGAATGCCGTTGCGAGCATTCCCATTTCATCCGAAGACTTCACTTCCACGACGGAGTGCTGGCCGCGGCCGACATCCTGGGACGCGGCGATCAGCCGTTGGATCGGATGCAGGATGTTGAACCGGAAGACCGCATAGATCGCCAGGCTCAGAAACAGGACAACGGCGGCCAGCACCAGCATCTTGATGGTCAATTGCCGGCGAAATTCGCTCTGCACCCCTTCGCGGCTGAGACCCACCAGAAAATGCCCGAGGAGTTTTCCGTCGTGGGTGATGGGAAACTGCAGGTTGATCAATTCGTCTTGGCCGTCCAGGTTCTGCAGGACCTTCAGCACGTCGCCCGATCCGGTCCGCCCCAGGTACTTCTTGGCAACAGGATCGGAGTCGTCGATATGGGAACTCAAGACCGCCCCCTCCGGACTCTGGATCACGCTATAAACGATATCCGGTTGCTCGGAAACCTCGCGGGTGTAAGTATTGAGCGCCAGAAAATCAAAGCCCAGTATTGCCTCCGGGCTGACCAGCGAAATCAGCCGCCCGAGCGCGCGGCCGCGTTCAACCAGTTGTTGCTCGTGGAATTGGAGCGACGCGTTGAGGTCATAGAGCGTGTTTGCGGCATTGGTGCCCGCCAGGATGAACAGCACGGTAAGAGTGAATTTCGCTCCCAGACCAAGCCGCATCGCGTCTCCCCTCCCTTAGCGTCTTATTCTGCACGGGGCTAACCCCCGTACGCGGTCTACTTCGCGTCGGCGAGCTGCTTCAGCGTGAAGGTGTAGCTGACGTTGTCCAGGGGCTTGTGGCAGCCCAGGCACTCCGCCTGGTTGACGCCGGGCCGGTGCTGTTTGTCGGTGGTGAAGATGGCGTAATTCCAGTCGCTGTTGCGCAGCATATCGGGAATATCCTTGCCCCAGCCGGCATCGCGCGCCATCGCCGTGTAGACGACCAGCTTGTCCGCCACGAAGAAGCCGTCGCCGCCCACGACCGGCTTGCCGTCGGCGCCGAGCTTCGCCGCATACACTTCGGCGAAGAGCACCGAGCCGTCGGGCAGCGGCTTGCCCGCCTTGGCCGCCGCTACCGCGATCTTGTTGGCGTAGTAGTAGCGCACCTGCCGGGTCGCGGGGAAGCTGATGGTGTGGTACTTGGTGAACGACTCCTTGTAGCCCTCGGGGAAGCTCACATGGGTCTTGGCGACGTTCGGCAGCAACGCGGACTTGGCGCCCGTGGCGCCGGGCTGCGCGGCAAAGTACGCCGCGACGTTGGCGATGTCCTCGGCGCCGAGCTGCGCCGCGATCGCGGTCATGATCGCCGCCGGGCTGGTCGCGCCGGCCGCCTTGCGCGTGCCGTCCTTGAACGCCTTGAGCTGCGCCTCGAGGTAGCCCGAGCGCTGCGCGGCGAGGTTGGGGATGGTATCGCTCACACTCGCGCCGTTCGCGCCATGGCATGCCGCGCAGACGGCGGCGGCCCTGGCCTTGCCGGCTTCCATATCCGCGGCCTGTGCCAAGGGCGCAAAGGCCAGGACGACGGACAATCCGAATATTTTTTTCATGGGTCTTCTCCTTTGTAGGGATGGGTAGATAGCAGCGGATTCATGCCTCAGGCGGGGAGCCGATACCGCCGATTGTAGCCCTCCAACAAACGATCCGGATAATCTGATTGCGAGCCTCACATCTGCCGGAACAGGTGGGCGAAAGGCTGGCTCACGGGAAGGGTTTCCTTGCGGCTCTTGAGTTTCACGATCAAGTGACCGGCGAGGTCGCGCGACACGCCGGCGATCGCGTTCACGTTGATGATCGTGGAGCGATGAATCTGCCAGAACAGCGCCGGATCGAGCTCGACCTCCTGCTCCAGCGTCGTCTCGTCGCCGCGCATCTGCGGAAGCGCGGCGCGCAGATAGGCGACGAAGTTCGCGAGCATCTTTCGCTGGGTCGGTGACGCGTCAGCATTTTGGTTTTTCATCTCGCTTCTCCTGTTGGTCTATGGGAGCTCGTTGCATCAGGGAAGTTACTCATCCGAGCGACACGCGGCAATCTCCTTGCGACGAGCGCGAAAAACATGCGACGAACCCGAAAAGCAAGCGACGGTTCGCGGAAGGGAGTGAGCGCTAGGCGCACGTGCTCCGCGTCGGGCACTGCTCCGAGCCGGCGCTCCCCGGGGCGGATTTCCTAGCCTGTGCTGCCACGGTACGATAGTTGCTTGAGGGTTGGAGGACTCTGAGTTGTCCAGACCGCTATGGGTTGCCTTCTGGTCTCGTAGAACAACTATTAGTCTCGGTAATACAAGGAGATATCCAGGGAGGGATCATCGAGAAGATGTGGTGGACCCGGTATCTTGTGCGGTCCAGATTGCTGGTGGCGGTGTCGAGTTCGGTGATCGCTGGCTTATCGCCGACATCGCTGCTCGCGCTTCCGGAGGGAGGGCAAGTCGCCGCGGGAAGCGCGACGATACAGCGCTCCGGGGCCGGCATGACCATCAATCAGGCGACCGACCGCGCGGCCATCAACTGGCAGAGCTTCGGCATCGCGGCGAACGAAGCAGTCCGGTTCAACCAGCCCGGCGCGTCGTCGGTCGTCCTCAACCGCGTGCTCGGGCAGGATCCCTCGCAGATCTTCGGCAGTCTTTCGGCCAACGGCCAGGTCTTTCTCCTGAACCCGAACGGCGTGCTGTTCGGGCAAGGCGCGCAGGTCAACGTCGGCGGACTGGTCGCTTCCACCTTGAACCTGTCCGACGCGGATTTTCTGGCAGGACGCTACACCTTCGCCAAGGTCCCGGGTGCGGGAGCGGTGCTCAACCAAGGCACGATCACCGCGGCGAGCGGCGGCTATATTGCGCTGATCGCGCCGCAGGTTGTGAACGAGGGCGTGATCAATGCGCAACTCGGCACGGTGACGCTCGCCGCTGGCGAGCAGGTCACGCTCAACTTGAGCGGCAGGAGCCTGGTCAGCATCGCCGTCGACCGAGGCGCGCTGGATGCACTCGCGAGCAACCGCCAGCTGATCAGCGCCGATGGCGGACAGGTTCTTCTCAGCGCCAAGTCGGCCGACACGCTTGCCCGGTCGGTCGTCAACAATGCCGGGATCATCCAGGCGAACACGATCACCTCGAGCAACGGCGTGATTCGCCTCGAAGGCGGCATCGTCACGAACAGCGGCACCGTTTCCGCGGCAGGGGGCGGGCGAATCGCGCTTCAGGCCGAGGGCGACATAAGCCTGGCTCCATCTTCCGTGATCGCGGCGAGCGGCGCGAGCGGCGGCGAGGTGAGCGTACAAGCGAAGGCCGGCACGCTCCTCGCCGACGGACGCATCGAAGCAATCGGGTCGGAATCTTCGGGCGGTTCGATCAAGTTGCTCGGTGAGGGCGTGGCCCTTCTCGGGCAGGCGGCAGTCGACGTTTCGGGCAAGACGGGCGGCGGAACGGTGCTCGTCGGTGGCGACTTTCAGGGGAAAAATCCCGAGGTTCAGAACTCGCTGAGTACTTACGTCGGACCCGGCGCGACCATCAAGGCCGACGCGACCGGCGCAGGCAGCGGCGGAAAAGTGGTCGTGTGGGCCGATGGCGACACGCGCTACTACGGCGGCATCTCGGCGAAGGGTGGCGCCGGCGGGGGCGGCGGCGGCTTTGTCGAAGTCTCGGGGAAGGAGCATCTGGTATTCAAAGGCGCGGTGGACACGCGCGCGAGCGATGGCAGCGCAGGCACGCTTCTCCTCGACCCTGCAAATATCACGATTCTGAACGGCACGGGCGACGGCAACGACGCCGACGCGGCGAACAATTCGTTTGCCGGCACTCCGTCTGGCGCAGTGGGAACGGTCCTCGCCGGCGACGCCGCGCCGAGCACGATTTTCCAGTCCGAGCTCGAAGGCATCGCTGCTACGACCAACATTTCGCTGGCGGCCTCGAACAGCATCACCATCAACGATCTGACCAGCAACGTCCTGAACCTCGCGCAGACGGCGGGGCGCTCGGTCACTTTTTCCGCGGGCGCCGGCGGTTTTTCCATGAACACCGGCGACACCATTCAGACGGCCGGGGGTGCGCTGACGATCACGACCGCCGGCGGCGCGACGCTGGGCGGGTTGGCGACTGCGGGCGGCGCGATCACGATCAACGTTGGGGCTGCATCGACTGCGTCAGGGGTCATCGGCGGCACGGGCACCACACTCAGCAAGCAGGGCGTCGGCACGCTCAGGCTCTCCGGGGCGAACACTTACACGGGTGCGACCACGGTCAGCGCGGGAGTCCTGGAAGTTCAGAACAGCGCGGCCTTGGGCGGGACGGGCGCGGGCACCACGGTGGCCTCGGGCGCGGCGCTGCAGATCGACGGCAGCGGCTTGACGATCGCCGAAGCGCTGACCCTCAACGGCACCGGTGTCGGCGCCGGCGGGGCGCTGCGCAATCTCGCCAACAACAATACGCTGAGCGGTGCGATCACGCTTGCGAGCGCCTCGCGGATCAATTCCGATGCGGGAACGCTGACCTTCTCGGGCGGCGGGATCTCGGGTGCGGGACAGGCGCTCACGCTGGGCGGTGCGGGCAATACCACGATCAACACGGACATCGGCATCACCAGCGGTACGCTGACCAAGGACGGAACGGGCACGCTGACTCTGAACGCCGCCAACAGCTACACCGGTTTGACGACGCTGAGCGCGGGCACGCTGTCCTACGGCGTATCCAACGCGCTGAACACCGGGGCGGTGACGGTATCGGGGGGCATCTGGAGTATCGGCGCGTTTTCGGACACGGTAGGCGCGGTCACGCTCTCCGGCGGCAGCATCACCGGCACGACCGGGGTACTGACGGGTGCTTCCTACGCGGTGCAAAACGGCACCATCAGCGCGATCCTCGCCGGAGCCGGAGCGCTGACCAAGACTACCGCGGGCAGC
>JBGQFD010000033.1:0-33511 GCA_041496705.1 Gammaproteobacteria bacterium
CTCGATTGTGGGGTTAGATGCCGCATCAACGTAGCCCATGAATGCGTACGACTTGCGCCCTGATTCCTTTGTGGCTTCAAAGATGCGAACACGAGCGCCTTCTGTAAAGGGCGTCATCTCGGGAGGGGTTACAGTAATGACTTCATTGCTCGGGAGACGCACGAAAAAAACCGAAAAGCGCGAACCGGTATTTCCTTGGCTCTGGTGAAGCGTCTCAAGAGTTCCTATGTGTTCCATCTCACCGACCGTGCGGTCCATCTTCAGGTACACGCCGAACCCGGCGATAGCAGCAAGGGCGAGCACGAGACCAATAGCGCGAAGTTCCTTTCTCCAGCGCTGTATCGCCAGCTAACGGATCGACGGTTCTAGCGGCATCTAACGTTCGCCGTGAGCCGCTTCGCTGTCGCGGACTCGGCTGGCTGAGCCCGGCGAATCAGGTCACGCGTTCAGCGCAGCTTCACCCCGCGCTCGGCAAAATACTTCGCCGCTCCCGGATGGAACGGAATCGGCGACGCAGCCGCCTTCTGGTTCTCCAGCCTGAAGTTTTCCGCCTCCTTGTGCACGGCGATGAGGTCGTCGCGCTTCTCGAAGATGGTCTTGACGATGTTGTAGGCGGTCTGATCGCTCATATTTTCGTGCGTGATGAGAATGTTCCACACGGTGGCCTGGCGATTGTCCTCGGACATGCCCCGGTACGTTGCTTTCGGAATTGCGTCCTGGATGTAGAGCGGGCCGTACTTCTTGTTCATCGCCGCCACCGTTTCGGCGTGGTCGATGAGCTTGATCGTGACCCCGGGCGTGTTGGCGAGGTCGGTCACCGCCGCCGTCGGCAGCCCGCCGACCCAGAAGAACGCGTCGATCTTGCGGTCCTTGATCGCGTTCACCGATTCGGCGACGCCGAGGCGCTCGCGCTTCATGTCCTTGTCCTTGTCGAGGCCCGCCGCCTCGATGACGCGGAAGGCCATCACCTCGGTGGCGCTGCCCGGCGAGCCGGTCGAGACGCGCTTGCCCTTCAAGTCCGCCATCTTGGTGATACCCGTGCCTTCGATGGTGACGACGTGCATGCGGTTCGGGTAGAGAATCATGAGGGTCTTGAGCGGGACCTTGTTGCCCTTGAACTTGTCCTCGCCGCGGTACGCGTCCTGGCTGGCGTCGGCCATGGCAAGCGCGATATAGGGCTTGCCGCTCGCGATGAGCTTGAGGTTGTCGACCGAGCCGCCGGTCACTTCGGCCGTGGCCTGCATCCCCGGCACGTACTTGGAGAAGACGTTCGCCATGCCGCCCCCCAGCGGGTAATACACGCCGCCCGTCCCGCCGGTCGCGATCGACAGGCTGTATTTTTCCTGCGCGGGCGCGCCGCCCGGGAACGCAAGCGCCGCGGCCAATGCTGCAGAAGCAAGAACTCTCATCGGATTTCCTCCTGTGAAGACTCTTCCCTGGAACTGCGTCGAGGCGGGTGGAACCCCGCCCTTCTGTTCGGCGACTATACCCGCGGCGCGGGAGAGCGCCAAGTAGTGTCCTCTACTTCGCGAACAACCGCCCGATGTCCTTGAACGCCTTGAACTCCAGCGCGTTGCCGCAGGGATCGAGCAGGAACATGGTGGCTTGCTCGCCGACCTCGCCCTGGAAGCGCACGTGCGGCTCGATGACGAAGCGTGTCCCCGCGGCCTTCAATTTCGCGGCGAGGCGTTCCCAATCGTCCATGGGGAGAATCGCACCGAAATGGCGCACCGGAACGTTGTCCCCGTCCACGGCGTTGGTGTTCTTGTGACCGGCCTCCTCCGGCGCGAGATGCGCGACGATCTGGTGGCCGTAGAAATCGAAATCCACCCAGTCGGGCGCCGAGCGGCCTTCCGCGCAGCCGAGCAGCCCGCCGTAGAACGCGCGCGCCTTGTCCAAACTGGTGACCGGAAACGCGAGGTGAAAGAGCGGCGCGGACATATGCGGCTAGGGCGCGCCCAGGCCGGAGAGGTAATCGGCGAGGACTTCGATGTCTCTTTCCGACAGCAGCTGCGCGGCGGAAGTCATGTTGCCGTCGAAATCGCCGCGGATCCTCGCCTTGAAGCCGCGCAACTGGTTCTTGAGGTAGGCAGGCTGCTGGCCTGCAAGCCGCGGAATGTGCTGCAGACCGAGGAGCGCGGGGCCATGGCATTGCACGCAGTGGTGCTGCTCGGCGAGGCGCCGCCCATCGGCGGTATTTTCCAGGGCGGTCTTGTGCGACGGGGCCGCCGGTCGTTGGCTTGCGAAATACGCCGCAAGCTCGTTCATGTCCGCGTTCGAGAGGCCGGAGGCCATCGGCGACATCAGAGGATCCTTGCGGTTACCCTCGCGATACATGAACAGCGCCGTCGAGATGAACTGCGCCGGCTGCCCGGCGATGGACGGGATGGCGGAGTCGGTCGAGTTTCCGCCGAGGCCGTGACACGCGAGGCAGGCCTGCGCTTTCAGCGGGACTTCTTCGCCGAGCGCGGCGCAAGCGAGGAAAAAAGAAAACGCGGCGGCAAAAATCGCCGCCGCGTTCGTGTTACTGCGATTGCAGATCACTTCTTCGCGTAGCTGACGCGATAGATGATCCCGTTGTGGTCGTCCGATACGAGCAGCGAGCCGTCGCGCATCACCATTACGTCCGCAGGCCGGCCCCACATCGGCGGATCGGCTTTCTCGTCGACGAGGAAGCCCGTCAGGAACGGCTCCATCTTCGGAGTGCCCTTCTCGTCGAATGTCACGCGTGTGACGTTGTAGCCCTGCTTGATGGTGCGGTTCCACGAGCCGCGCATGGCGATGAAGATGTTGTTCTGGTACTCGGCCGGGAACATCTTGCCCGTGTAGAAACGCATACCGATGGGCGCGACGTGGGCGCCGAGCTTCAGCGCAGGGGGCGTGAACTCCTTGCAGTCGCGGCCCTTGCCGTACACCGGGTCGAGGATATCGCCCTGGTGGCAGAAGGGATAGCCGAAATGAACCCCCTTCCTCGCAACCCGGTGAAGCGTGTCGTTCGGCGCATCGTCGCTTAGCCAGTCGCGCGCGTGGTTGGTGAACCACAGCTCCTTGGTCTTCGGGTGCCAGTCAAAACCGACCGAGTTGCGCACGCCCATGGCGACGTTCTCCATGGTGCCGGACTTCGGATCCACGCGGGAGATCGACCCCTCCCTGTAGCTCGGCATGACAATGTTGCCTGGGGCGCCAATGTTGAAGTAGAGCTTGCCGTCGGGTCCCATCGCGAGGAACTTCCAGAAGTGGCCGGGCGCATTGTTCGGATCGAGGTTGTCGATCACGACCTTCGCTTCGGGCGGGTTGTCCAGCCGGTCCTCGATGCCGTCGTAGCGCGTGATGCGGTTGCGCTCGGCGACGTAGAGCGTGCCCCTGCTGAATACGATTCCGTTCGGCGTATCCATGTCCTTGAGAAGAGTCTTGACCTCGCGCTTGCCGCCGCGGTCGACGACCGCGTACACGTTCTTCAACTGGCGGGTCCCCACAAAAACCGTGCCTTTGCTGCCCAAGGCAAGCGAGCGCGCGTTTGGCAGCCCTTCTGCCCAGACCTCGACCTTGAAGCCGGCCGGGACCTTGAGCTTGTCGATCGGTAGATCCTTCGCGGCCTTGCCGGTGACGTTAACCGCAAACGGGTGCAGCGTCGATCTTTCCTGCTCGCTCGAGCGGCCCTGTTGCCAGGATGGCGGAGCGGCCGGCGCTGCGGGAGCCTGTGCCTGCGCGGCCGCGGCGCTCAGGGCGCCGGCGAGAACAGGTACTGCGAGTGAAGCGAGTCTTCGAAAAGATGCGGGCGACATGGAATGTCCTCCTTTTCCCGGGTGTTATTGTCTTCGAGGCGAGCCGCGCTGCAATTCGCGCGGCGCAGTGGCATCATAGCCACGCCCGACCCCGGCCGCAACCGGGGAAAACAAAAGGCGGATGCCGAGAGAATCCGGGGAGCGCCCCGGGACATCCCGCGCAGGATCACGGAGAGGAGGCGCGCCCGGACACGGGCGCGGCGCACACGAATCATGACGCAGTGCCAGGAATCCGCTCGCTTTGCCGCCCTCGTCGCGCTGGGGGCAATGTTCGCCTGCGGCTCGGCCGCCCAGACGCCGCCAGCCGGGCCCGCCACGGCCGCCGCGCCTTCCATCGTGGTGACCGCGACGCGCTCCGAGCACTCGAGTTTCGATCTGCCGGTGTCGATCGACCGCATCGACGCCGAGGCGATCCGCGACGGCCGGCCGATGTTCAACCTCTCGGAGAGCCTGCCGCGGGTGCCCGGGCTGGTGGTGCAGAACCGGCAGAACTATTCGCAGGACCTGCAGATCTCCTCGCGCGGCTTCGGCGCGCGCGCCCAGTTCGGCGTGCGCGGCGTGCGCCTGTATGCCGACGGCATCCCCGCGACCTCGCCCGACGGCCAGGGCCAGACCTCGAATTTCGACCTCAATTCCGCCGAGCGCATTGAAGTGATGCGCGGGCCGTTTTCAACGCTGTACGGCAACGCCTCGGGCGGGGTGATCCAGGTGTTCACCGAGAACGGCCCGCCCGAGCCCACGTTCACACCCAGCCTCGCCGCCGGCAGCTACGGCACGCTGCGCTGGGGCGCGAAGCTCGGCGGTCAGTCGGACGGGACCAACTACGTGATGGACGCTTCGCGATTCAACACCGATGGCTACCGTGATCACAGCGCCGCGGAGAAGGACCTGATAAACGCCAAGTTCGGCTTCCGGCCAGGCGAGGACACGCGCGTCAACCTCATCGTCAACTCGGTGGCGCAGCCGGCGCAGGACCCGGCGGGGTTGTCGCGCTCGCAGGTCGAGCAGAACCCGCGCCAGGTCAACCCCACGGTGCTGCAGTTCAACACGAAAAAGAACGTACGCCAGGATCAGCTCGGCACGACGCTCGAACAGCGCCTCTCGGCCTCGGACAGTCTGCGCTTCGCCTTTTACGGCGGGTCGCGCCAGGTCGAGCAGTTTCTCGCCATACCGATCGCCGCGCAGAACCCCGTGACATCCTCGGGCGCGGTCGTTAACCTCGACCGCGGCTACTACGGCCTGGACCTGCGCTGGACGCACGGCACCCGGCTCGCGAGCGAGCCGTTCAGCTTCACCGTAGGCACCGACTACGACTACCAGAAGGAGCGGCGCCGCGGCTACATGAACAACTTCGGCAGCATCGGCGCCCTCAAGCGCGATGAGGACGACAGCGTGCACAGTGCCGCCGTGTATGCCCAGGGCGAATGGAAATTCGCTCCCGACTGGAGCGCGCACGCGGGCGTGCGCCGCACCGAAGTGAGGTTCACTTCACGCGATTACTTCATCGTCCCGGCCACGGCCAATGGGGATGACAGCGGCCGGATCTCCTTCACCAATACCAGCCCGGCGGCGGGCGTCGTGTACCGCGCGTCGCCCGATCTCAATTTCTACGGCAACATCGGCAAGGGCTTCGAGACGCCGACCTTCGCCGAACTGGCCTACCAGAACAACAACGTGACGGGCCTGAACTTCGCGTTGAAACCGAGCACCAGCGTGAATTCGGAGATCGGCGCGAAGCTGATGCTGGCGAATGGCCTGCGCCTCAACTTCGCCGTATTTCATATTGAAACCAACAACGAGATCGTCGTCGACATCGCCAGCGGCGGGCGCAACACCTTCAAGAACGCCGGCCGCACCACCCGCGACGGCGCAGAGTGGTTGTGGAACATACGAGTGCTCGATTCAGTCGATCTGCTCGCCGCGCTCGCCTACGTCGATGCCCGCTACCGGGATGATTTCACCAGTAACGGCGTAACGACAAGCGCGGGCAGCTACATCCCGGGCGTGCCGAGGCGCACCGCCTACGGTGAGGCGCGCTTCGCCCCGCCCGGACAGGGATGGAGCACGGCGTTCGAATTGCGCTACAGCGACCGCATCTTCACCAGCGACGCCAACAGCGAATTCGCGTACCCGTATACGGTGTTCAACTGGCGCGCCGTCTTCGATCAGCGCCTGGGCCGCTGGCGCTTCACGGAGTTCCTGCGCGTGGAAAATCTCTTCAGCAAGTCCTACACCGGCTCGGTGATCGTCGGCGACGCCAACGGGCGCTTCTACGAACCGGCGCCGCCGCGCAACTACATAGTGATCACCGCCAGCCTGCCGTTCTGACGCCCGGGCGCTGCCGGAGCCCTCAGACGGCGGCGCGGTGGCGCTCGATCCACCAGCCCCAGGGAACGAAAACCAGCATGGCGCCGATGCCGACGATCGCCACCGCATTCTCGCTCGGGGGTGGAGGCGAGAACGGTCCCGGAACATAGAGCGCGAGCAGCACCGCGACCAGCGCCCACCAGGCGAGCGATCCAGTGCGGTCCCTTGCCGAGGTGGTCTTCGCATACAGCGCCACCGCGGCCATGAACAGCAGTCCCTCCACAGCGAAGGTCGCGGGCCACGACTGCCACAGGGCGAGGCCCAGCCGCTCGCTCCCGCCGGGATAGAGCTGCAGGTCGGGCCGGTGCGTGACGAAGTCGAGCACCCAGTGGCTGGCGACGAGGGCGCCGACCCAGAGGGCACCGGTGCGGTCGCCGCTTGCGGCGCGATAGGCGAACGCGACCAGCAGCGACCAGACGAGGGTCATCAGCAGGCTGTGCGACCACGGATAGTGCAGGAACTCGAACGGGTTGACCGCGGTGTAGCCGGGCACGATGCGGAAGCGCTCGACCCCGAGCAGCACCAGCACCGGCCACACGGCGTCGAGAAAGGCTGCGGCGAGGATGAGCGTGCCGAGCGACACCTTCGGCGCGGCTTTTTTCGCCGCGAACGCGACCGCGAAATGCCCGATGAACACCTAGCCCCCTTGCCCCAGCATCGCCTTCTTCAGATCGGCGTCGACCGGCTTATCACCGAGCCAGATTCTCAGCAGAGCCGCGTAGAAATCCTCTCCGGGGATGGGCTTGCCGCGGGCGGTGCCGTCCACCGCGATGCGGGTCCCGGACTCCGGCAGGAAATCGAGCGTGATTGCGGTCTTTTCTTTCGCGCTGCCAATCTCGTTCATCACGGCAACCAGAGCGTCGACCCGCTCCTTCAGCGGTACGAGCTCGCTCGGCGAATGGTTGGCGCGGATGCCGTCCTCCAGCGCATCGCTCAGCTGCCGCGCACCCAGATCGCGCAGCAGCGTCATCGACACGCGCTTGGGACCTTTCAGCGCAATCGCATCGGCCGCTCCGGATTTCTTCTCGGTCAGGTAGAGGGCGCCGACATAGACCTTGAAGAAGACACGCTTGCGCACGCCCGCGCCGTTCAGCCGCAGTTCCGCGGCGCCGAGCGTGACGCGCTCGTCCACTCTGACGCCTTCGATTTCCGCCCCTAGCGCAAGCTGGAAGCCGAGCATCAGGGGCAGCAACAGGACTTTCTTCATCGCGTTCTCCCGGAACCGTACTCGATACCACGGATCGCCAGCGCCAACGGATCGGCAACCTTTCAGGCGCTCTCGTAAAGACGCGTCAGCACGAACTCGCGGTGGCCGAGCGCCTCGGCGGCGGTCAGGCGACCGTTGGCGGTGCGGAACATGCACTCGAGCAGCTTGTCGCCGGCCTGGTCGGGCGACATCTCCCGGCGCAGAAGGCCGGAGACGTCGACGTCGATGTGTTCGCTCATCGTGCGCACCGTGCGCGGATTTGCCGACAGCTTGATCACCGGAAGGATAGGATTGCCGATCACGTTGCCCTGGCCCGTCGGAAACAAGTGAACGACAAAGCCGCTCGCGGCCAGCAGCGTCACCATCTCGGCGGCGGCCGAAGACGAATCCATGAACCACAGGCCCGGGCCGGTCGGCGCCTCGGCCTTGTCGAGCACGCCGTCGACGATGCACTTGCGGCCGATCTTCTGGATGTTCCCCAGCGCCTTTTCCTCGATCGTGGTGAGGCCGCCCTCGATGTTGCCCTTGGTCGGCTGCGAATCCATGAGGTCGGTGGTCCTATGGCGGTTGACGACTTCCTGGTAGCGGTCGAACATGAACTGGAATTTCTTGCGCACCTCGTCGTTGCGGCAGCGCGCCGCGACGAGGTGCTCGCCCCCGGTGAGCTCGGTGGTCTCGCCGAATACGAGCGTCACGCCGTGCGGATAGAGCTTGTCGAAGGCGTTGCCCACCGTGGGGTTGGCGCCGCAACCCGAGGTGGTGTCGGACTCGCCGCATTTGGTGGAGACCCACAGGTTTTTCAGCGGCCGCTCTTCGCGGCGCAGCTCGGAGGCCCACTGCACGTATTCCTTCGCCGCCTTGGAGGCGCGCAGGATGGTGTCGTGATCGCCGTGCTGCTCGATGCCGAACCAGGACACCGGCTTGCCGGTCGCGCTGATGCCGTCGGCGACTTTCTTCGCCCAGCTGTCCTCGATGCAGATCACCACCACGGCGGCGACGTTCGGGTTCGAACCGGTGCCGATCAGCGTGCGGAAATGCAGGTCGAGGTCCGCGCCGAACTGCAGCCGCCCGTAGGGATGCGGGATGGCGAGCGCGCCCTTGATGTTGTTCGCCACCGCCTCGGCGGCGGCGTTCGACAGATCGTCCACCGGGAGAATGATGACGTGGTTGCGCACGCCGACCCTGCCATTCTCGCGTTTGTAGCCCAGGAAGCTCGCCCTGGAAAGATCCATGCCCATGCTCCTTCCTACCACCGCTTGGTTTTCAGGTTCTGCACGTGGGTATGCTCGCCGCGCGCGATCGGCGCCACCACCTTGCCGATGTCGACCCCGTACTTGATCACCGTGTCGCCGGGCTTGTAGTCCTTCAGCGCGAGCTTGTGCCCGATCGGGATGTCGTTTTTCGCGATCATCCGGATCTCCTTGTCGTCCTCCATGATCCAGCCGACCAGCTCCTGGCCCGCCTTCACGCCCTCGACGACGACGACGCCGACGCCGTCGCCCTCCTCGTGCACCACGAAATGAATCATGAGATGTCTCGGTGATTGACCGCGCTTTGACCGCTTTCGGAAGTGCGCGTGATTATACTAGCGGCACATCAGGTTGCCGGCGTTGCGGTCGATCGGCCGGGTGCAGTCCTGAACGTTGATCTTGCGCGCGGGATCCATCTCGGGCGAGCGCACCTGGGTCTTGCCATCCGGGCCGAGGCGGTAGTACTGCACCCCGTCGTCGAGCATGACGCCGAGGATGATGGCGTTGCCGAGCGTCGAGCCGCTGGAGACGCTCAGCTGCGAGCTGGCCGTGGAGCCGGCCGCGCCCGTCGTCGACGTATACCTGACCGCGCAACCCGGGAGGACGAGCGCCACGGCGATGCAGGATACGAAAACGCGCATGGCCCACGTTAGCACGCGAAAACGACCCGCGCCACATCACCGGCCTCCCCTCCGATAGGGCCTGATAGAATTTCCCCCTTCGATGCGGGCGGCGTCGCCCGCAGGAGTGCCTGCCATGAACAAGCCCGTCGAATCGCTGCCGGCCGAAAAGCTCGAGTATCTGAAGCGCCGCACCGACAAGTATTTCAGCAAGTCGCGCGAAATCATCGAGCGCTTCGGCGACCGCAGCGTCACCTACGGCGTGTTCCTGCGCCGCGGCGTCATCTGCGCGGTAAATCCCGCCATCGACGTGCTGCGCACCCATTATTCGGCCCCCGTCGGAAAAGCGGCCGAGCCGCTGAAGATCACGCGCCTGTACGAGGAAGGCGCCTTCGTCCCCGACCAGAAGGCGCTCTTCACCTACACCGGATCGTTCGCGGCCCTGGTCGAGCTGGAAACCCTCATCCTGCAGCGCGTCGGCGTCGCTTGCGTGTCTGCCTACAACGCCTACAAGATGGCGATGAACCTGAAAAAGGCCGCGTTCATCGACATGCACGCCCGGCACTCGCCGGGCGACGACCTGTCGCTGCTCGCGGCCTACGGCGCCTCGGTGGGCAGCCGCATGGCGAAGTTGGGGGGCGCCACCGGCTTCATCGGCTCCTCGCAGGACCTCACCGCACATTTCTACGGACAGGAAAAGGGCGTGGGTACCATGCCGCACGCCATCGTCGGCTACGCCGGCTCGACCCTGCGCGCCGCGCAGATGTACGTCGAAACGCACCCCAGGGACAACCTCACGGTGCTCGTCGACTACTACGGCCGCGAATATTCCGACTCGCTGGAAGTCTGCCGCTGGTGGTATCACGACATGCTGCCTGGAGACGAAAGCGGCGCGCGGCAGCTCTCGCTGCGGATCGACACGCACGGCGAGCGCTACGCCGAAGGCCTCGACTACGAAAAATCCACCGAGATCGTGGTCAACTGGCTGCACGTGCCGAACGAGTACGAGGCGGTGCGCTACGTCATGGGCGAGGAGGCCTTTGACGCCGACAGCCTCAACATCGTCAAGGACCGCGTGAGGAAGGTGCTGTTCGGCACCGGCGTCTCGGTCGCATCGGTGATCCAGCTGCGGCAGGTCCTGGATGCGGGCGGATTCAACGCCTGCCGGATCGTCGGCTCCTCGGGGTTCACTCTCTTCAAGTGCAAGATGTTCGCCAACGCCCGCGCGCCCGTGGACGTGGTCGGCACCGGCAGCTTCATCCCGGAGAACTTCAACGATACCTTCGCCACCGCGGACGTTTTTCTCTACGACGGTAAGCCCGGCATTAAGCTCGGGCGGGAGAAATTGTTCCAAGGGTTGAAACCTTGACCATGCTTTTTCCGACCACGCTCGTCGGCAGCTACCCGCAACCGGAGTGGCTGATCGACCGCAAGAAACTCGCCGGGCGTTTTCCGCCGCGGGTGCGTGCGAAGGAGCTGTGGCGCATCCCCGAGCCTTTCCTCGCCGAGGCGCAGGCCGACGCGACGCTGCTCGCGATCCGCGCGCAGGAGCAAGCGGGCCTGGACATCGTCACCGACGGCGAGATCCGCCGCGAGAGTTATTCGAACCGCTTCGCCACGGCGCTCGAGGGCGTGGACATCGACAACCCGGGCTCGGCCCTGGACCGCTCGGGACACCCTAATCCGGTGCCGCGGGTCGTTGGGAGAATCCGACGCAAGCGCCCGGTCGAAGTGGAAGACCTCAGGTTCCTGCGCGCTCACACGAAGAAAATGATCAAGATAACGGTGCCGGGCCCTTTCACCATGAGCCAGCAGGCGCAGAACGAGTTCTACCCGACCGAGGAAGAAGCCGCCATGGACTACGCCGTCGCGGTGAACGCGGAGATCCGCGACCTCTTTGCCGCGGGCGCCGACGTCGTGCAGATCGACGAGCCCTACATGCAGGCGCGGCCGGAAAAGGCGCGCCAGTACGGCCTGAAGGCGTTGAACCGCGCGCTCGAGGGCGTCGAAGGCACCACCGCCGTGCACATCTGCTTCGGCTACGCCGCGGTGATCCACAGCCGGCCGAGCGGTTACTCGTTCCTCTCAGAACTCTCGGGCTGCAGCTGCAAACAGGTGTCGATCGAGACCGCTCAGTCCAATCTCGACTGCTCGGTCCTGAAGACGCTGCCGGGGAAGAAGGTCATCCTCGGCGTCATCGACTTGAACGACATGACGGTCGAGACGCCGCAGAAAGTCGCCGAGCGCATCCGCCGCGCGCTCCCCTACGCAAAGGCCGAGGACATCATCGTCGCGCCCGACTGCGGCATGAAATACCTGCCGCGCGAGGTGGCGTTCGGCAAGATGAAAGCGATGGTCGAAGGTGCGAAGATCATGCGTGAGGAGCTCGGCGCCCGATAGGAGGATTCATGATTGCGGTGATTTTCGAAGTGGTACCGGCTCCCGGTAGGAAGCAGGAGTATCTCGACCTCGCCGCGCAGCTGCGCCCGGACCTAGAAAAACTCGACGGCTTCATCTCCATCGAGCGCTTCGAGAGCCTGACAACCGAAAACAAGATCCTTTCGCTGTCGTTCTGGCGCGACGAGGACGCAGTGAAGCGCTGGCGAAATTTCGCCGGCCACCGCGAGGCGCAGGCGCGCGGAAGATCCGGAGTCTTTGCCGAGTACCGGCTGCGTGTGGCGGGCGTGATCCGCGACTACGGAATGAACGAGCGAAAACAAGCGCCGCAGGACAGCCGCGTGGTGCACGCGGGCTGACGGCCGGGCACCGCTAGGCGGCGCGCAATCGCTGGAACCCCGCCTCCAGATCCGCCTTCAGGTCCTCGACGCTCTCCAGCCCCGCGTGGATGCGGAAGCAAGGCCCCTTGTGCGCCCACCGTGTCGCGGTGCGCGCTTCGCGAGGATCGAAGGGCACGATCAGGCTTTCGAACCCGCCCCAGGAAGCACCGATGCCGTAGAGCTCGAGTCCGTCGAGCATCGCGCAGAGCACGCGATCAGTGATGCCTTCTTTCAGTACCACACCGAACAAGCCGCACGCACCCGTAAAATCGCGCTTCCAGATCGCGTGTCCCGGATCGCCGGGCAATCCCGGATGCAGCACTCGCTCGACTTCGGGCTGGCGCGCGACCCATTCGGCGAGCGTGACGCCCGCCTGCCAGTGCTGTTTCAGGCGGACGGCGAGCGTGCGCAGGCCGCGCTGCGCGAGGTAGACGTCGTCGGGCGCGGCGGTCTGGCCGAGCTCGTAGGTCGAGCTCTTCAGTCTCGGCCAGGCCTCCTTCGTGCAGGTCACGATGCCGAGCATGGCATCGGAATGTCCGACGATGTATTTGGTCGCCGCCTGCACCGACACGTCCACGCCGTGCGCGAACGGCTTGAAGAAAAGCGGCGTCCCCCAGGTGTTGTCGATGATCGTCGTGATGCCGCGGCGGCGCGCGATCTCCGTGATCGCCGGCACGTCCTGCACTTCGAATGTCAAGGAACCGGGGGACTCGAGATAGATGACACGGGTGTTCGGCTGGATGAGCGACTCGATACCGCCAGCGACGAGCGGGTCGTAGAAACTCGTTGCGACCCCGAAACGCTTGAGCACGCCCTTCGCCAGGTTGCGCGTCGGCCCGTAGACGCTGTCGGTCATCAGCACGTGATCCCCGGCCGAGACGCACGCGAGCAGCGCGCCGGCGCAGGCGGCGAGGCCAGAGGGGTAGACGAGCGAGCGATATCCGCCTTCGAGCGCCGCGACCGCCTCCTGCAGCGACTCGGTGGTCGGCGTGCCGAAGCGCCCGTAGTAGGTGCCGGGCATTTCCTCCAGCCAGTCCCTGCGCTTGCGCCGGTATTCTTCGACCGTCTGCGACAGGATGGTGGAGGCGTGATAGACGGGCGGGTTTACCGCGCCGTCGTGCCGCTCGGGGTGGAGTCCGGAATGGACGACCGTGGTCTCATCGCGCATGGCAGCTCCTCGTGCTTTGTTCCGGAGCTATTGTGGCAGAAGCTCTCCGCCTGCCGTTCCTCTACAAGGCGCTGAAGCCCTGAGAACCGCTTTCGAAACGAGTTGTCATTTCGGAGAAGGGGGGGAAGCGGACGGGGTGTCTTTTTGCCGGGTCGCCTTCACGCCAACTACTATGGCCGCCCCGATCATGCAGAGAACGCCTACCCCTATCCACTGCGGAGGCATGTTGAGCAGGTTGGCGCCAATCGCTACGCCGATGATGAGTATCACGTATCCACCGACATAAATCCCAAACGACATCAGCGACATCGGGCGTCTCCAAAAACAGATGAATCCACTCTACCCCCCTCGGTCCGCTCCCTCTGTGCGCAAGCACACTTATGGAGCGAAGCGCAGAGCGGCGGCCTGAGCCTCGACCATGCGCAGTCAGGTCGCCATCGTCGGCTCCGGCCCTTTCGGGCTGCTTCTGGGCCAGTTGCTTCACCTCGCCGGCGTGGGCGGCCTGTCTCGTTGCCGTAAAATACGCCCTTTTTGCCGGCCGCCGGGTCCGGGGCCACGCGCTTGTCCGCCCATTTCTCCCGTATCGCCCGCTCGATTGCCCGCCTCGCCTGGCCGGTGCTGGTCGCGCAGCTCGCGGTCATCGCGAGCGGCGTGCTCGACACCATCATGTCCGGCCGCTACAGCGCGGTGGACTTGGCGGCGGTGGGCATAGGCGCGAGCGTCTACTTCAGTGTGTTCATCGGCCTGCTGGGCGTGGTGCAGGCGCTCTCGCCGATCGCTGCGCAACTCTACGGCGGAAAGCAATACGACCGCATCGGCGAGGAGACGCGCCAGACGGTGTGGATCGCGGCAGGCCTCGCGGTGATCGGCGTGCTGCTGCTCGCCTTTCCCGAGCCGTTCCTGCGCCTGGCAGGCGCGCCGCCGGAGGTGGAGGCGAAGACGCGCGCCTACCTGCACGGGGTCGCCTGGGCGCTGCCGGCGATGCTCCTCTTCCGCGTGTTCTTCGCGCTCACCACCGCGGTGTCGCGGCCGCGCGCGGTGATGGCGATCAACCTCGTCTACTTCGCGGTAAAGGTGCCGCTCAACGCGCTGTTCATCTACGGGGCGCTCGGCGTGCCCGAACTCGGCGGTCCCGGGTGCGCGGTGGCCACCGCGATCGCGAGCTGGCTGATCTGCACGATCGCCTGGATCTATTGCGCGAGAGAGCCCTTCTACGCGCCCTTCCGCGTGTTCGCGCGCTGGTCCCGGCCCGACCCGCGCATCCTCTGGAGCCACCTGAAGCTCGGCGTGCCGATGGGCCTCACCTTCTTCGTCGAGGTGACTTCGTTCACCTTCATGGCTCTCTTCCTCGCGCGCCTGGGCGCGGCGACCTCCGCGGGCCACCAGATCGCCTCCAACGTTACCGCGGTTGTGTACATGTTCGGCATCGCGATCGGCAATGCGACCGCCGTGCTCACCGCGCAGGCGCTGGGCGCGGGCGCGCCGCGCGAGGCCCGCAACACCGGGCTCACCGGCGTCGGCGTCATGTTCGCGATCTCCGCCTGCGCCGGGGTGACGATTCTCCTCGTGGCGCAGCCGATCGTCGGTCTGTATACGCGCGACGCAGCCGTACGCGCGATCGCCGCGACCCTGATGGCGTACGTCGCCTTCTTCCAGCTGTTCGACACCGCGCAGGTCGTCATCGTCAACGCGCTGCGCGGCTACAAGATCGCCTTCGTCCCGATGCTCGTGTATACCGTCGCCTTGTGGGGACTGGGCCTGGGCGGAGGCTGCCTGCTGGGGCTGACGTCGTTCGCACCCGCCGACGCGCTGGGACTTGCAACACCGATGGGCGCGGCGGGATTCTGGCTTGCAGGAGTCATGAGCCTCGTCATCGCCGCCGGCCTCCTGTTTGCCTACTTCATGCGCGTGAGCCGCATGGCGACGAGCGGCGTCGCCCGCGGCTGAGCTTTCCTCTCTGGTCCGACGCCCTCCAGGGCGACATCGCCGATTTTTGCCTCGGCCTTTGGCCGGGCTTCATCCCGGGCAACCGATCCTCCGGCTCCTAGTGCGGCACCGCCGGCTTGCCGAAAAGGGCTCCCGCAGCGCTCGGCGCCGGCAGCGCCGCGGATACCGCGCCCGGCCTGCGCTCGACGTCCGGGACACTCGTCGCACCTGCGCCGATCGGGCCCTTCGCGTCGATCGCGCCGACGTCGCCGCTCAGCTGCCCGCCCTCCTCGATCGCGACCTTGCCGTAGCGTATCGTTCCCGATACCTTGCCGGTCGCGCGAATCACCAGTTGCTTGCGCGCGGTGAGCTCGCCTTCGAAACGCCCGCGGATCTCGGCGACGTCGATGCCCGCCTTGCCGACGAACACGCCGTGCTCGGCGATCTGGATGACGCGGCTGTCCATCGCCGCCTCGACCCGGCCCTCGACCACCAGCGTGTCGCAGTCAGTGATCTCCGCGCCCTTCAGCTTGATGTCGGGCCCGACGATCAGCTTGCTCACGGAATCTTCACTGGATCGGCCTGGTTTTTCCTGCGCGACCGGCTTCGCCGGTTCGGGCCTGGGCGTTTCGGTTTTCGCCTTGTCCGCACCGACTGGACTCAAGGCTGCCTGTATTTCGTTGAAGGACGAATACGGACGCGGTTGGGCGAAAGGCGAACTGTCTTTGCGGCGAAAATTGTCGAGCATGAGTCACTCCTGTGTGTGCGGGCGATGGAGGCGGCGGAATCGGCGAAGCGAATCCGTAGGCCGTAGCAACACGCGTGCCACGACAAAGTCCTCGGAGAATTCATGCGATTACGTGAAGAGCGGGTGCAATACGCGCGCCGCGATGTCGCCGCGCAGCGACGCGAGCGCGCGTGGAATTCATCAAGCTGCTGTTTGCATTCCGGAACGCGATGTCGTGGGGGGACGACATCCGTCATACTCTGCTACGCTTCGGCCGCCTTTGTTCGAAAGGGTATCGAAGAATGCACAGCACACTGCGCCTGGTTCCCTCGCTCCTGCTCACCGCGCTCGTCGCCGGCTGCGCCCTGCCGGGACCTGGCCGCCAAGATCTCGCGAAGATCGAGCACATCGTGGTGATCTACGCCGAGAACCACAGCTTCGACAATCTCTACGGTTTGTTTCCGGGCGCCAAGGGCATCGCCGACGCCAGGCTGGAGCAGAAGACCCAGCTCGACCACGACGGCAGACCCTTGCCCCACCTGCCGCCCGTATACACGCAGGGCAAGCCCGACCCGCGCTTCCCACAGGCCCTTCCCAACGGCCCGTTTCGCATCGATGCGCCGCCGGTGAGCGCGCGCACCGACCAGATCGTGCCGAGCCCCATTCACAACTATTATCAGAACATCGAGCAGATCAACGGCGGCGCCAACAACCGCTTCGTCGCCATGACGACGGTGGGCGCCTGGGCCATGGGGTATTACGACGGCTCGGGCTTCCGCCTGTGGCGCTGGGCAAAGGACTACGTGCTTACAGACAACTTCTTCATGGGGGCGTTTGGCGGTTCCTTCCTCAACCACCAGTGGCTGGTATGCGCGTGTACCCCGGCCGATCCGGGCGCGCCGGTATCCGTGCGGGCCCAGCTCGACGACCAGGGCAAGCTGAAGAAGCGGCCGGCATCGCCCAAGTCTGTCCTCGAGGGACCCGTGCAGGTCTTCGACGGCAGGATTTCCCCCGACGGTTACATCGTCAACACCTCGCAGCCGCCTTACCAGCCGAGCGGGGTTCCGCCCGCCCCCGGCGGAAATCCCGATCTCGCGGATCCGGCGCATCATCCCAGCCCGCCGCAGACGGCAAAGACCATCGGCGACACCTTGTCCGCCAGGGGCGTTTCCTGGGCGTGGTACGCCGGCGGCTGGAACGCGGCGCTCGCCGACGGCAGGCGCGATCCCAAGGAAAAGCGCGGCGTGATCTACGCCAACGTCGAAGGCAGCCCGATCTTCCAGCCGCACCACCAACCGCTCAACTATTACGTGCGCTTCGCGCCCGGCAGCGCCGACCGCGCGCGGCATCTGAAGGACGGCGAGGAGTTCTTCGCGGCGGTCGATAAGGGAACGCTGCCGCAGGTGGCGTTCTACAAGCCGGCGGGCCGCGTCAACCAGCATCCGAGCTATGCCGACCTGGAGAGCGGCGACCGCCACATCGACGAGCTGCTGCAGCGTCTGCGCAAGAGCCCGCAATGGGCGAAGACCGCGGTGATCGTTACTTACGACGAGAACGGCGGGTACTGGGACCACGTGCCGCCGCCCTCGGGCCCCGGCTGGGGCGACCGCTGGGGACCGGGAACGCGCGTCCCGACGATCATCGTGTCCCCGTTCGCGAAAAAAGGTTTCGTCGACTCGACGCCCTACGACACGACCTCGATCCTGAAATTCATCACACGCCGCTTCGACCTCGAGCCGCTGCCCGGCGTGCGCGTCAACATGGGCGATCTCAGCAACGCGTTCGACTTCTCGAGATAACCGGTAGTTAGTACCCCATCTGGGCGCCGGATCGGGCGCCTTCGAACGGTTTCACGAAACGCAGTACGAATTCGTCCACCGGCACCTTGGGCCGGAACACGACGGCGTCGCGCGGGTCCTCGGGGTGGCGCAGGAAGTCGCCCTCGGCGTCGAGGCGGAAGCCCGCGGCTTCGATTTCCCGGCGCAGCACCGATTCCTCGATCCGGTGCAGGGACCTGGCGACGCCGATGCCCGCGCCCGCCTGGCCCGAGTGATCGGCGACCACCAGAACGCCGCCCGACTTGAGCGCGTCGAAGAGCGCCCGGTTCATCCTGGCGCGATCGACGTTCATGAACGCGGTGTCGTGGTAGGCGAAGAAGAATGTGACGAGGTCCAGGCTGCGCACCTCGGGCGGCACCGGATCGTCGTAGTCGCGCAGGACGCGCACGACATTTTTCATCGTCGGCTTCCTCGCGCGCTCGTCGAAGCGTTCCTTGACGCGCTCGGGAAGCGCCGCGGAATCCTGGGCGTACACGGTGCCGCCCGGACCGACGGCGCGCGCAACCAGCTCGGTCGAATAGCCGCCGCCCGCGCCCATGTCGAGGACGCGCATCCCGGGACGCGCGCCGGTAAAGGCGAGCAGACGCTCGGGATGCCTGCGCTGGTCGGTCTGCCGGTCGACCTCGCTGCGGTCCGGGCTCGACACGATGGCGGCGTAGTCCACGGCTGCCGGGCTGGCGCAGCCCGCGAGCAGCGCGACGATCAGGGCCTGCCATCGGCCGATGAAGGGTGTGCAGTTCACGTGACCTCCTCTCGTTTCAGCGTCCTTGGAATTTCGGTTTGCGCTTCTCGTTGAACGCGCGTATGCCTTCCCTGCGATCTTCGGTCCCGACCAGGCGGTTGTAGGCTTCTATCTCGAGCTGCAGGCCCGCGGCGAGGTCCCGCTGCAGGCCCGCGCGGATCGCGCGCCGCGCGTGCACCACCGAGAGCGGCGCGTTGGCGGCGATGCGCGACGCCGCCTCCAGCGTCTGCTCGATCAGGCGCGCGGGTTCGCACATGCGGTTGACCACGCCCCAGGCGAGCGCCTCTTCCGCGGAGAAGGCCTGAGCCGCGAGGATCAATTCCTTGGCGCGCCGCTCGCCCACCGCGCGCGGCAGCGTCTGCGTGCCCCCGCCCCCCGGCATGATGCCAAGCGACACCTCGGTGAGCGCGAAGCGCGCGGTTTTCGATGCGTAGGCGAAATCGCACATCAGGACGAGTTCCAGGCCGCCGGCGACCGCGGCGCCGTTGACCGCCGCGATCACCGGAACCGGGCAGTCGAGCACCGCGCGGAACATGCGCTCGAAGATCGCGTGCTGCGCGAGCCACTGCGCGTCGTCGAGCGTGTTGCGCTCCTTGAGGTCGGCACCGGCGCAGAACGCGCGGTCGCCCGCGCCCGTGAGCACCACGCAGCGCGAACCGGTCCCGACGCGGCGGAACACCGCATCGAGCTCGAGCGCGGATCGAGTGTTGAAAGCGTTGGCGACCTCGGGGCGGGCGAGGGTCACCAGGAGAACGGCGTCGGGGCGCTCCTCGACCCGCAGCGTAGCGTAGGTTTCCATGCGCGCATCGCTGCGGGACCGGTCGCCCCGGCCCCGCCTGAACGGCTTACTGCGGCGGCTTGACGCCGTCCTTGCTCACTGAGACGCGGCCGGTCGTGATCTTGCCATCGGCGGCGACCTGCGCTCCGGTGAAGATGGTCGCCCCCGGCACCAGCAGCGAACGGTTGCCGGGAACGAAATCCACGATCGGCGTGCCGTCCGGCACCAGGATGTGCTGCGAGCCGCCTTTGTATTCAAGAGTGAGTTCGTTCCCACCAGCCGTCCTGACCACCTTGGCGATGTTGGCGTTGGTCATCGTGTCTCCGGGCCCGGTTTCCCAGGGCATGTGGCCTTCGGGTACGGCGCGGGGAATGGTGTGCACTTCGCTCGCGACCAGCACGCCGGCGGCGTTCTTCTTAGCCGTCGAGCCAACGTAGGAGCCCGGCTTGAAATCGGCCAGGGTCACGGCCTTGGCAGCCATCACCCCAAGGTTCGGGGCAAGATTGATCTTGAGGTCCTTGCCATCGCGCGCTTTCACCGAGAGCACATCCCCATCCAAGCCGGTGATGGTGCCGCGTATGCGCATCGGCGTCTGCGCGCTCGCGAGCGCGCTGGAGAGCGCCAGCACTGCGGCGACCAATAATAGTCCTGATTGCTTCATGGTTATGACTCCTTCTTGAGTGGCCGCTACGGCCGGTTGATCTGCTTTACCCGTTGCAAGGCGCTAGGTAAACGCGGGCAGCGGGGTTTCCATTCCCGCGCAACGGCGCATTTTCGCAGAAATCGCACCCGCGGGTGCGATCACAGCTTCAGCAGCCGCCGCGCGTTGCCCTCGACGATCTCCTGTTTGACTTGGGGCTCGAGCGAGGGGTGGTCGGTGACGATCTTCACCGGCTGCTCGTAGGCGATTGGGAAGCAGTAGTCGCTGCCCATCAGCACGCGGTCGGCACCGATCACTTTGACGAGGTACTCGAGCACGTGGTCGGAATAGCCGACCGTGTCGTAGTAAAAGCGGCGCAGGTACTCGACCGGAGGCCGCTGGATGTGCTTCAGGTCGGCGCGCTTCTCCCAGCCGCGGTTGAGTCGGCCGACCAGCCACGGAAACGCGCCGCCCGAGTGCGGCAGGCAGACGACCAGGTTCGGAAAACGGTCGAGCACCCCGCCGAAGATGAGATGCGCGGCGGCGATCGCCGACTCGAATGGATTGCCAAGCAGGTTGGTGAGGTAATAGGCGCTCAAACGCTGGTGCCCGATCACATCGAGGGGGTGCAGGAAGACGGGCAGCCCGGTGGCATCGATCCGTTCGTATACAGGCAGGAACGCGGCGTCGGACAGGTCCTTGCCGCGGATCTGGGTGGCGATGTAGTAGCCGCGTATTCCGGGGAGTTGCGCTGCGCGCTCGACTTCCTTCACCGCGAGTGCGGGCTCGTGCATCGGCAGCGCGGCGAGACCGACGAGGCGCCGCGGATGGCGTTCGTGCGCGCGCGCGAGCGCGTCGTTGTAGGTCTCGGCGAGCCGCCGCGCGAGGTCGCCCTCGCCCCAGTACACCATCGGCTGCGACAGCGACAGCGCGTGCACGCCGACGCCCTGCTCGTCCATCGCCGCCAGGCGCACGTCCAGATCGACGAACTTCGCGCCGACCGGCCCGGTGGTCACATGGCCGTGCTTGAACTGCGGGCCCTTGCCCTCGACCATCTTGTACTCGAAGCCGTGGGCCGGCCCGTGTTTTCCGACGAGGTCGAGAAACGACTGCGGGAAGTAATGCGCGTGGACGTCGACAGCGCTGTGCGGATGATCGTGGGGCATTCGCTACTCCATTTTTCCGGAGATTTTACCGCGGGTGTCGGGGACGCACCTATAATTGCGCGCTTGAGGAGGAACGAGGCAATGGAAGAACGCGTCAGTTTCGTGTCCGACCGGCTGAAGCTCACCGGCGTGCTGCATCTCCCCGAGGGGCGCGCTCCGACCGAGCGGCGCGCCGCGTTCCTGGTGCTGCACGGCTTCGGCAGCAACAAGGACGGCGGCGGCGGAACGGCCGTGGCGAAGATGCTCTCGGGCCTGGGCTACGCGGCGCTGCGCTTCGATTTCCGCGGCTGCGGAGAAAGCGAAGGCGAGCGCGGGCGGGTGATCTGCCTGGAGCAGGTGCGCGATACGAAGAACGCGCTTTCGTATCTCGCCACGCGCGCGGAAATCGACCCGCGGCGCATCGGCGTTGTCGGGCAGAGTTTCGGAGCGGCCGTGGCCGTATACGCGGCCGGGGTCGACAAGCGCATCGCCGCCTGCATTTCCTCGGGCGGCTGGGGGGACGGCGTGAAGAAATTCCGCAAGCAGCACGCCTCGGCGCGGGCGTGGAAGAAATTCTCGGCGATGCTCGCCGAAGGCAGGCGGCGCAAGCGTTCCGCAAAGCCGCTGCTGGTGCCGCGCTACGACATCGTGCCGATCCCGCCGCGCCTGCGCGGCAACCTCGCGCCGGGCTCGATCATGGAATTCCCCTTCGAAGCGGTCGAAAGCATGCTCGCCTTCACCGCCAACGACGTGGTAGGGAGAATCGCGCCGCGGCCGCTGCTGCTCTTGCATTCAGCGAACGATTCGGTGACGCCCACCGAGCAGTCGATCGAACTCTTCGCGCGCGCGGGCAAGCCCGCCGATCTGCACCTCATGGCGGACGTCGATCATTTCATGCTCTCCGAAGGCAACACGCTGGTCGCGAACCTGGTGCGCAACTGGCTCGACAAATACTTTCCGGCGCGCGCCTGATCCGGGCATGAACAAGACCGCAGCGCCTGCGCCCCGGGCGTCGACTGTTACGGCGGACGCTCTGCGGCGATTCGCCGGTGCGGTACTCGCCCGCGTCGGAATGAACGAAGTCGACGCGGCCACCGTCGCCGAGGTCCTGGTCTGGGCGAACCTGCGCGGGGTGGACACGCACGGCGTGACGCGGCTGCCGCGCTACGTGAACCTCATCGAGGCCGGCGACATGAACCCACGGCCTTCCATGCGTGTCCTCCAGGAAACGCCGGCGTCGGTCCTCATCGACGCCGACCGCGCCGCCGGCCCGGTGGCGATGCTGCGTGCCAAGACCGAGGCGGTGCGCAAAGCCAAGGAGGCGGGAATCGGCTTCGCGCTGGTGCGCGCCACCACGCACACCGCTGCGCTCGGCTACTACACGTACGCCGCGGCGCACGAGGGCCTCGCGGCGATCGCCGTCTCGGCGTCCTGGCCCAACATGGCCTATCACGGAACGCGGGCGGCCGGCGTCTCGACCAGCCCGATTTCGATCGCGGTGCCCGGCGGACGACACGGCACTCTCCTGCTCGACATGGGTACGGGCGTCGTGTCGATGGGGCGGCTGAACCAGGCGAAAAGAACCGGGGAGACCCTGCCCGCGGGCTGGGCCCTCGACAAGGCGGGCAATCCGACCACCGATCCGCACGCCGCCGACATTCCGCTGCCGATGGCCGGCCCCAAGGGATCGGGACTCGCGCTCATGATTGAGTGCATCACCAGCCTCATCGTCGCCAATCCGCTCGTCGCCGAATTCATCGAGAAGACCCCGCAAGGCCTGCGCCACCGGCAAAACGCACTGATCATCGCCATCGATATCGCCCGGTTCGGTGATGTGGAAGCGTTCCGGCGCGAAATCGACCGCCTGGTGAAGGCGGTGAAGTCGCTCCCCGCCGACCCGCAGACGGGCGCGATCCTGATGC
Source organism: Gammaproteobacteria bacterium (assembly GCA_041496705.1). Taxonomy (GTDB): domain Bacteria; phylum Pseudomonadota; class Gammaproteobacteria; order Burkholderiales; family SG8-39; genus VBDM01. The sequence goes on from JBGQFD010000033.1 coordinate 22,893, forward strand.
CGGGCGAGCGCGGCCAGCGCAGTTTCGAAAAGCGCAGCCGTGAAGGCATTCCGGTTCCGCGCGCGATCGCGGCGGAACTCGAGGCGCTGGGGAAACGCCTGGGCGTGGCGATGTTCGATGCGTCGACGCTTTGAGGTTTCTTGACGCGGCCCGGCCCGTTGCCTAGCATCGGCCAGGCGCACTTGGAGGAAGCAGGAGTTCCATGGCAAAGAAACCGAAAAACAAAACGGCCGTCGCGAGCGGCAGCACGGCACCGCGCCGCGTCTACCCCGATCTTCACGAACACCTGGCGGCACTGAAGCGCGCCGGGCTGCTCGTCACGGTCGAGCGCAGCATCGACAAGGACTCCGAGATGCATCCGCTGGTGCGCTGGCAGTTCCGCGGCGGCATCGAGGAACCCGACCGCAAGGCCTTTCTCTTCACCAAGGTGACCGACGGCAAGAAGCGCAAGTACGACATCCCGGTCGCTGTCGGCGCGCTGGCGGCGAGCCGCGAGATCTACCGCATCGGCATGGGCTGCGCCCTCGACAAGATCAACGAGACCTGGAACCGCGCCATCGCCCACCCGATCGCGCCGGTGGTTGTCGAGAACGCGCCCTGCCACGAAATCGTCATCCAAGGAAAAGATCTCGACCGCCCGGGCAAGGGACTCGACGGCCTGCCGATCCCGATCTCCACCCCCGGCTGGGACATCGCGCCGTTCACTACCCTGTCGCAGTACATCACCAAGGACCCCGACACCGGCGTGCAGAACATGGGCATCTACCGCGGGCAGGTTAAGGCGCCGCGGCGCCTGGGCATGAATCCGTCACTGGAACTTCGTCCGGGCATCTACACGCACTGGGAAAAAATGAAAGCCCGTGGCAAGAAACTCCCCGCCGCCGTCATCCTCGGCGCGCCGCCATGCGTGGCGTTCACCTCGGCGCAGAAAGTCCCGGAAAGCCTCGACGAGTTGCACGTCGCGGGCGGGCTGGTCGGCGGGCCGATCAACGTCGTCAGGGCGAAGACCGTCGACCTGCTGGTGCCGGCCGAGGCGGAGATCGTCATCGAGGGCTACATCGACACCGAGTACCTCGAGCCCGAGGCGCCGTTCGGCGAATCGCACGGGCATGTCAACCTGCAGGAGTACAACGCGTACATGGAAGTGAGCTGCATCACGCGCCGCCGCGACGCGATCCTCACCTCCATCATCTCGCAGGTGACGCCGAGCGAATCGAGCCTCATCAAGCGCGTCGCGCTCGAGCCGCTCTTCACCAACCACTTGCGCCACACTCTCGGCATCCAGGGAGTAAAACGGGTTTCGATGCACGAGCCGCTCACGAACCTGCGCAAGGTTGTGGTCGTCATCGTCGACCGCAAGACGCCATCCACCGAGGTCTGGCGTGCGCTCTACGGCGCCGCAGCGTGGAACCGCGCCGCGGGAAAGTATGTCGTCGCCGTCAACGAAGACATCGATCCGGACAACGCCGACGCGCTGCTCTGGGCGATGTCGTACCGTGCCAACCCCGGTCTCGACCTGCAGATCCTGAAGCATCGAGACTCCGGGCACGGTCCGCGCAGCAAGCGCGCCGGCGGCGAGGACGCATCGGTGCTGATCGACGCGACGCTGAAGGAGGATTTTCCGCCGGTGTCGCTGCCCAAGCGCGAGTTCATGGAGCGCGCGAAAAAGATCTGGGAGGAGCTCCGCCTTCCCAAGCTCAAGCCCGAATCGCCGTGGTTCGGTTATTCCCTGGGTGAGTGGTCCGACGAATTCGACCATGCCGCGGAACTCGCGGTGAAAGGCGAGTACTTCGAGATGGGCAAGCAACTCGTCAAGCGCCGGCGCAAGGACGTGCGCATGAATACCGAAGTGCGCGAGCTCGACGAACCGAAGAAGAAGTCCTGACGATGCCCTTTAGTCGCGCGGGGCGAACCACATCCGGCGGAAGATTGCGTCGCGCGCGATGCAAAGGTGATACGCCACCGCCGCGAGGTGCACGAGGATCAGGACAGCGAGGAGCGTGGCGTTGGCGAGGTGTACGACGCCCATGAACTCCTTCGCGGTCGGTACGTCCCAGCTGCCGAAGGGCAGCGTACCGCCGAAGTACTTTATCGGGTAGGGACTGAAGAGCGACCCGAGCACCCCGGTCAGGGGCTGGATGACGATGCACGCGTAGAGCGCATGGTGCGTGAACCGCGAAGCGAGCACCTGCCAGCGCGGCAGCGCGGCGGGCAGCGGCGGCGCGGCGTGGGTCACTCGCCAGGCGAGGCGCGCGAAGACAAAAAGGCCCACGGTCATGCCGATCGACTTGTGCAGGTTGTACATCTCGGCGCGGAACGGGCCGACGCCTTTCGGCAGGTTGATCATCCACACTCCCAGGCCGATCATGCCGAGGACGGCCAGGCCGACGATCCAGTGGAGCGCGACGGCGGTCGCGGTGTACCGATTTGATGCATCGGACCTCGCGCGATCGGGCGGGCCGACCGCCGCGAGCACTCCGGTTTCGACTGGGGAGGGCATGCCTGATGGACGCACCTGGTGCACGGCAGTATATCGCGCCCCTGTCCGATCGGCACGCCGGCCGAGTCCCGGTTGCACTACAATTTCCTGCCACGTTCCGTAACCGCGAGCTCCTCATGAAACTATGGAAACTAGGGTTCTTGTTTTGCGCCGCTCAGGTGTTTTCCCCGGCTTTGGCGGCGCCCTTCGCGTACGTGCCCAACGAAAGGTCCGCCACCGTGTCGGTGATCGACACCTCGAGCGACCAGGTCGTGGCGACACTGCAAGTCGGCGGCAAGCCGCGCGGCATCGCCGCCGCTCCCGACGGCCGGAGGCTCTACGTAAGCGACCAGCCGAGCGGTTCGCTCGTGGTAGTGGATCTCGCGACGCGCGAAGTATCGGAGCGGATCGCGGTCGGAAGATCGCCCGAGGGTGTCGGGATCTCCCGGGACGGTGCGTGGGTCGCCGTCGCGGTGGAGGAAAACAACAGCGTAGCCATGATCCGCGGCACGGCTCCGCGCGAGGTGACAAGTGTGAGAGTGAGCGGGCATAACCCCGAGCACGCGGTGTTCAGTCCCGACGGCAAGTGGCTCTACGTGAGCGCTGAAGACGGTGCAGCAGTAGATGTGATCGACGTGGCGAAACGCAGCGCCGTCAAGCTGATCAAGGTCGGGGAGCGTCCGCGCGGCATCGGCTTCCTCCCCGACGGCAGCCGCGCCTATGTCGCCGCGGAGAACTCGGACGCCGTATACGTGATCGACTGCGCGCGTATCGAGGTGATCGCGGTGATACCGGCGGGAAAGCGCTCCAACGGAATAGCCGTGCGCCCCGACGGCAAAGTCGTTTTCGTTTCGAACGGCGGCGACGCCTCGGTGTCTGCGATCGACGTCGCATCGGGCAAGATCACCGCGACCATTCCCGTGGGGCAGCGCCCGTGGAACATGGCGCTGACGCCGGACGGCAAGAAGCTCTACGTCGCGAACGGCCGCTCGAACTCCGTGTCGGTGATCGACGCCGAGACGATGACCAAGACGCGCGACATCCCGGTGGGCGAGGCACCCTGGGGCGTAGCGGTCCGCTAATCTATTCTCGCGCCGGCCTTGCGGAGCAGCTGCTCCGTTTCCTTGTGTCCGCCCTCGATCGCCATCGCTAGCGCGGTCTTGCCGCGGTTGTCGCGCGCACTTGCATCGGCGCCGCGCTCGAGCAGCAGCTTCACCGTCCCCGTGTGGCCGTAGGCTGCCGCCCACATCAATGCGGTGAGATCGTTGTGATACGCGGCGCGGGAGCTCTCGCCGCCGGCGAGGAGCAATTCGACCACCTCGGTGTGCCCAAGACCGGCGGCATAAACCATGGCCGTCTTTCCGACCCGGTCCGCCGGCGCACGTTCTGCGCCTTTTTTCAACAGCGTTTTCACGAGCTCCGTGTTGCCAGAGAAACTCGCCGCCATCAGCGGAGTCACGCTTGAAAGGTTCGCAAGATTCACGTTCGCGCCCCTTTCAACGGCGAGCCGCGCCATGTCCTTGTAGTCGTTCTTCAACGCGATCAAGAGCGGCGTGTCGCCGAGGCGGTTGCGCGAGTTCACCGCCGCACCGCCGTCCAGCAGACGCGTCACAGCGGCGAGATCCCCTTGCCGCGCCGCAACAAGAAGCCGTGCGTTGGGCGAAAGATCCTGTGCGCCCGCGGGGACGCTCGCAAGCAGCGCGATTGACAAGAACCATTTGCGCGTCAGAGCCATTTCCCTGAATCTTACGTCGAATGCGTTCGTCATAATTGCCGTCTTGCCTGATCGCAACATTGTTTCTATAGTAGCTGGATTCCGGCTCGTGCCAAGCACCGGTTTCGGCAGTGCGGTTCGAGCCCGTTAACCGCAGTCAACAAAAGTCGACAAAGGGGACTCCATGCGCACCTCGCACAGCACCTGTTTCGGTTTTGTCATTGCCGCAGGCCTCAGTTCGCTTGTCCTGAACGGGGTCCAGGCGCAGGAGGTCAAGGGCGGCGCCACCACCACCGCAGCGCCGATGTCGTCATCGCTCGCGCCCGTGACACAGGCGATGCTCGATGCGGCCGCCAACGACGGCGTGAACCATCTGCACCCGAACAGCAACTACGAACAGACCCGTTACTACCCTGCGGCGCAGATAACCGCGGGCAACGTCGACAAGCTCAAGACCGTGTTTACGTTCCAGACCGCTGTGCTCGAGTCGATGGAAACCTCGCCGCTGGTGGTGAACGGCGTGATGTTCCTCACGACTTCGTTCAACCACGTTTATGCGGTCGACGCGGTAACCGGAAAGGAGTTCTGGCACTACAAGCACAAGATGGGGCCGATCACCACCTTCTGCTGCGGCCCGAACAACCGCGGCGTCGCCGCGTACGAGGGAATGCTCTACATGGGCACGCTCGACGCCAAGCTCGTGGCGCTCGACGCCAAGACCGGCAAGGTCGGCTGGGAGGTCCAGATCGCCGATCCGGAGAAGGGCTACTCCGAGACCATGGCGCCGACCGTAGTGGAGGGCAAGGTGCTGATCGGCACCAACGGCGGCGAGTACGGCATCCGCGGCTTTCTCAAGGCGTTCGACGCCAAGACCGGCAAGCTCCTGTGGACGTTCTATACGATCCCCGACAAGGGACACGAGGGTGTATGGGCGGAGACCGACGCCACCGGCCGCAGCATGAAGCGGGACATTGCGGGGGAGAAGAAGCAGCTCGCCGGGAAGGGCGGCGCCTTCTACCAGACCCTGGGCGGCGGCGTGTGGATGACGCCTGCAGTCGACCGCAAGACCAAGACGGTTTATTTCGTCGCCGGCAATCCCTCGCCTGACCTGTACGGCGCGGAGCGCCCCGGCGACAACCTGTATACCGACTCGATGGTCGCAATCGATCTGAACTCCGGCAAGTACAAGTGGCATTTCCAGTACGTCGCGCACGACGTGTGGGACCTCGACGCGGTCAGCCCGCCGATCCTGACGCAGGCGAACGACAAGGACGGCAAGATGGTCGATGTCGTGATCCACGGCGGAAAAACCGGCCACGTCTACGTGCACGAGCGCAGGACGGGCAAACTGATCCGCTTTTCGGAAGCGATGATCCCGCAGGAAAACATGTGGGTGCTGCCGACCGCGCAGGGCGCGCGCATGCTGCCGGGTGCGAACGGAGGGGTGGAGTGGTCGCCGATGGCCTTCAGCCCGAAGACGCGCCTCGCCTACGCGCTCAACCTGCACCAGCCGATGACCTATCACGTCGAAGCCGCGGCCTATCCGGGCGGCAGCAAGCTCTGGCTCGGCGGCGCATTCAAAGCCATAGCGAGCGAGAAGCAATGGGGACGCCTTTCGGCCGTCAACGTCGACACGGGCAAGGTCGCGTGGAAGTACGACACCGAGCAGCCGTTGATCGGCGGCGCGCTGGCCACTGCCGGCGGTCTGGTTTTCTTCGGCGAGGGTAACGGATTTTTCAAGGCGCTGGACGCGCAGAGCGGAAAGCTGCTGTGGCAGTACCAGGCCGGAGCCGGCGTCAACGCGCCTCCGGTGTCCTATACAGTGAAGGGCAAGCAGTACGTCGCCGTTGCGGCGGGCGGAAACACGCAGATCGACTTCAAGCGCGGCAACAGCGTCATCGTATTCGCTCTGCCCTGATCGTTGCAGCCCTTGAAGGCCGCCCGAGGGCGGCCTTTTGTTTGTTTGTTGTGGTGTCGGATGAGACGGATTCTCGCCTTGGGATTTCTCTTCGCTTTTCTGCCGGCGGCGCACGCCGATCTCGCCGCGGGAAAGCGCAAAGCCGAAGCCTGCGGCGTCTGCCATGGCACCGACGGCAATCCGGCGACCGGTCAGTTTCCTGTTCTGGCAGGCCAAACCGCCCGCTATCTCTACCTGCAGCTGAAAGACTTCAAGGAAGGCCGGCGCAACGAGCGGTCGATGCAGCCGATGGTGACCAAGCTCTCGACCAAGGACATGCTCGATCTCGCTGAATACTTCGCAGCCCAGAAGCCCAAGCCCATTGCGTTCAGAGCGGACGCGGCGCGCGTCGCCCGCGGCAAGAAGAAAGCCGAGGAAGTGTTGTGCACCATGTGCCATCTGGGGGGATTCTCCGGGCAGAATGAGATTCCCCGCGTCGCTGGCCAGCACCCTGAGTACGTCATCAAGCAGCTCAAAGCGTTCAAGGCGCGCACACGCACCAACGACGCCGGCAGCATGACCAGCGTTGCCCAGACCATCACCGAACGGGACATCGAGGATCTGGCGCACTACATTTCGAGTATGAACTAGGACTTTCTTTGCCTTCGGTCCTGAAGCCAAGGCCATCGCGATAGAAGCGGAGCGCCTGCTCCAGGTCGTCGACGCCGACGGTAATGACGGTAATGCGAGATTTCACGCGAGATCCCGTATTGAGTCAGACGTCATTTTCCTCCGGCCAAGTCGATGATACTGCCCGTCGCATACGAAGCCTCGTCCGACAACAGCCAAAGGATGGCATTCGCCACTTCCTCGGGCCGTCCTCCGCGTTTCATCGGAACTGAGTCCTTGATGCGGTCCACGCGGCCGCGCTCGCCGCCGCTCGCATGAATGTCGGTATAGATGAAACCCGGCCGGACGGCATTCACGCGGATGCCTTCGAGCGCGACTTCCTTCGACAGGCCGATGGTGAAGGTGTCGATCGCGCCTTTGGAGGCCGCGTAGTCGACGTATTCGTCAGGTGCCCCCAGCCGGGATGCCCCGGACGATACGTTGACGATCGCCCCGCCGTTTCCGCCACGCCGGGTCGACATGCGCCTGACCGCCTCTCTTGCACAGAGGAAAGATCCGGTGATATTGGTCGCGAAAACCCGGAAGAGGCGGCCCGCGTTCATGTCCTCCACGCGCATCTGCGTCTCGAGGATGCCGGCATTGTTGACCAGTGCGGTAACCGTCCCCAGTTGCGCGTCGACCGCCTCGAACAGATTGACGACGTCCGTTTCCGCGGCGACATCGGCGGCGACGGCGATGGCCTGCCCGCCGCCTGAGCGGATCTCATCGACGACCGCTTTCGCCGCGAGCTGGTTTTTCAGATAGTTCACGCAGACGGCGTAGCCGCGGGAAGCAGCCAATCGTGCCGTGGCGGCGCCGATGCCGCGGCTGCCGCCGGTGATGACGATGATTTTTTTCAACTTGAACGAAACCTGTCTGGTTGCCTTGGTCGGCTGCCTGCACCCACTTCAGCGTTTCCTGCCAAGCATCGTTCCTCGGCAATTCCGCTCGCCGCAAAGGCAGGCGTGCTCGCGCTTCGCGGCGGGCGTGTGCGGCTCCTCCAGGAGCAGATTGTAGTCATAGGTCAGTTCCTCGCCGGCACGGATATTCCGGATCGCCTCGATGTAGATTCGCCCGGCGTCGTCGACCGCCTCGCAGTTGGGGCTGCAGGAGTGGTTGATCCAGCGGGCTGAATTGCCCTGGCGGGTTGCGTCGATCACCGTTTTCCTGTCGACGATGAAGAGCATGGTGTGCGTCGTCCCTTGCGCGTCGTGACGGCGATCGGCTTCACGGTGGCTGACCCGCTCGCCGGCGTACTCGATGACGCGGGTCCCCTTGCGCATGGGCCGCAGGGCAACAACGCCGCGGCCTTCTATGGAGGAACCGCGGACGGAAAAACGCCACGGCGAGCGCTGCTTGAGTGACATCGGTGTGGGGAACCCCGGGCTCACAAATGGATCGGGCTGGTGCCGGGTAAAGGATTCGAACCCTCGACCGTCGCATTACAAATGCGCTGCTCTACCAGCTGAGCTAACCCGGCGTCGCGGCAATTATACGTCCGCGCGGTCGGCTACTTTACGCGGCGCAGGGCGGGCTTGCCGCCGGATTTCGGCGGATCCTTGGGCTTGTCCGCCACGGACGACCCGCTGTCTTCGGCAGGCGGTTCCCGTGCTGCGGTCTCGAACGACATGCCGTGCCCGTTCTCGTGCGCGTAGATCGCCGCGACGGCGGACACGGGGATCGACAGGTCCCGCGCGGCGCCGGAAAAACGCGCCGTGCATTCGATGACGTCGTTGCCTATCCGCAGCCGGTTCGCCGCCACCGGACCGATGTTGAGAACGATCTCGCCGTTGCGCACGTGCTCCACGGGCACGCGAGTCTGCGCGTCGACCGCCACCGAGAGGTACGGGGTGTAGCCGTTGTCGACGCACCACTCGTAGATGGCCCGCAGCAGGTAGGGCTTGGTGGACATAGGGTCGGCCATCAGGTCACTTGCGCATCACCTTTTCCGAAGGTGTCAGCGCCTCGATGAATGCGGGGCGCGAGAACAGGCGCTCGGCATACTTCATCAGCGGTGCCGCCGGCTTGGGCAGGGTCACGCCGTAGTAGTCCAGTCGCCACAAGAGCGGGCTGATGGCCACGTCGAGCATCGAGAATTCGTCACCGAGCATGTATTTCTGCTTGGCGAACACCGGGGCGAGTTCGGAGAGCCGGTCGGCCACCTGCTGGCGCGCCTTGTCCTGCTGCTTCTGGTTGCCGTGCTCGAGCGGGTCGATCTGGCTGAACAGCTCGACCTCGAAATTGAACAGGAACAGCCGCGCACGCGCGCGCATCACCGGGTCCGCCGGCATCAGCTGCGGGTGTGGGAAGCGCTCGTCGATGTACTCGTTGATGATGTTCGCCTCGTACAGGATCAGGTCGCGCTCGACCAGCACCGGAAGCCGGTTGTACGGATTCATCACCGCGATGTCCTCCGGCTTGTTGTACATGTCGACGTCTATGATTTGAAAATCCATGCCCTTCTCGTAGAGCACGATGCGGCAGCGCTGCGAGAATGGGCAGGTGGTTCCAGAGTAGAGATTCATCATGATGGTTTGCCTTGTTGCGGCTTTTGTTGCGGCTTGAGTGGGAAGTCCGGATGAAATAGGCGCGGGTAGGAATCGCCCCGCGCCCGACAGGCGATCCGCTTAGTGCACGTCTTTCCAGAACTCCCTGTAAAGAAGGTAGGCGAAAATGAGGAGCACCAACAGCACAAGCATGACCAAGTAGCCCGTCTGCTTGCGCTGCACCTGGTTGGGTTCAGCCATCCAGGCCATGTAATTCACCAGGTCGCGCACCAGGATGTCGTAGTCGGTCTGCGACAGCAGGCCCGGCGTCTGCGTCCTGAGGGTCTTCAGGACGTAGCGTTCGCCGGTCTTGCCGGCTTCCGCGGCGAGGACCTTCTCCACCTTCCACGCGCCCTGCTGCTGCCGGCCAGCCGCCTCGGCCTGCTCCTCGCTCTTGAACTCCTGCTCCGACTGCACCTGCTCCCCCGAGAACGTCCACAGTACGTGCGGCATGCCGACGCGCTCGAACACCATGTTGTTCCAGCCCGTCGCCGAGTCGGGATCGCGGTAGAAGCTGCGCAGGTACGTATACAGCCAGTCCGCCCCGCGCGCTCGCGCGATCACCGACAAGTCGGGTGGCGCGGCACCGAACCACTCCTTGGAGTCCTTTTTCGTCATCGACACGGTCATCAGCTCGCCGACCTTCTCAGCGTTGAACAGCAGGTTGTCCTTGATCTGCTGCTCGGTCAGCCCCAGATCGAGCAGCTTGCTGTAACGCATCATCGCGGCCGAATGGCAGTTCAGGCAGTAGTTGACGAAGGTCCGGGTCCCGGCCTGAAGGCTGGCGACGTCGCGCGGGTCGATCGGCGCGACGTCGAGCCGGACCTGTTCCTCGGCGGCGAGCGCCGCGTGCGCGGCGAGAAAGACTGCTGCGACGAGCTTCTTCATTTTCCGGTCAGCCGTTCAGGCTCGGGACGGCAGCTGTCCATCTTCGAGTACCAGGGCATCAGGAAGAAGAACAGGAAATACACGGCCGTGCCGACCTGCGCGGCCAGCGTGCGCCCTTCGGTCACCGTCTGGGTACCAAGGTAGCCGAGCACGAAAAATGCCACGACGAAAAGCGCGAGCGCGATCTTGGTGAGCGGTCCCTTGTAGCGGATCGACTTGACCGGGCTCAGGTCGAGCCAGGGCAGGAGGAAAAAGACCATCACCGACACCCCCATGAGCACTACACCCCAGACCTTGGGCTCGAAATAGTAGAAGCCGCACAGCAGCAGGAGCCCAAGGACGCCAACGCCGATCCGCACCCGCAGGTTCTTCACGCTCCAAATGATGAGGATCGCTATGGCGACGACCCCGAAGGCTAGCACCCAC
>JBGQFD010000034.1:0-33329 GCA_041496705.1 Gammaproteobacteria bacterium
CCGTACTGCGGGCTCGACTTGATGGCGTTCGCCCAGCCGACTTCCTTCGCCTTCTCGACGTACGCCTTGCTCGTCGCCGCGTCGAAGCTGATCACCTGGATGCCCGCCTCGGCCTGGCGCTTCGCCTCGTTCTGGTTGTACGATTTCCAGAACTCGTTCTGCTGCTCATACGCGAGCGCCTTCCGCTCGAGGTACTCGCGCTGCGCCGGCGTCAGCGACTTGTACTTGTCGAGGTTCATGATCACAGCCACCTCGGCGTTGTAGAAGCCGGGATCGACGCGGAACTTCGTTTTCTCCTGCCAGTTCAGGTCGAAGAGCGCGTGGATCGGCCAGCCGTAGCCGTCGATCACGCCGCGCTCGAGCGCGGTGTACACCTCGCCGGGGGCGGTGGTCATTACCGCCGCGTTCATCGACTGGAAGAAGTCGCGGTACACCGGCGTGATGCGGATCTTCAGGCCGGTGAGGTCGGGTTTGTCGATCTTCTTGTTGAGATAGAGGTGGAAGGGCGTGAACTCGACCACCTTGGCGAGGTAGCGCATGTTGGCCTTCTCGGCCCAGATCTTGTTGATCAGCTCGTAGCCGCCGTTCTTGCGCTGCTCCGCCGCGCTGGTCTCCGAGAGCTTGAGGATGTCCGCTTCGGGCATCACGTTGGTATAGAAGGCGCCGGTGCTGAAGCCGAGGTCGACCACGCCGGTCTGCACCGCCTTGCCGACTTCGAAGGTCGGGATCGCCTTCGGGCCGCCGATGAAGTTGATCTGCAGGACGCCCTTGCCGTCCTTGTTGACCTCGCCGATCCAGTCGATCGTGCGCTTTACATAGAACTGGTTCTCGGGAAACGCGCTGACCAGGCGCAGCGTGACTTCCTGCGCCGCGGCAAGCGGGGCGAGCAGCGCCGCGGTGGCGGCAAGTGCGACAGGGGCAATGAAGGCGGCAAAGCGGTTCATGGTGGGGTCCTCCCGAGGATGTGACGAAATGGACGGCGCAGGCATGATACCGGGATTGCCGCTTTGCGACCACGCCAGGCCGTGCGCGGCGGATGCTTCGACCCGGCGTGCCAGGTGAGATAATCTCGGGCGATCCTCTTCCGGAGCGCCCTGACATGACATCCCAGAAACGACTTTCGGGCGTGCTCGCGCCGGTGGTCACGCCGTTCGGGCGCGACCTTGCACCCGACCGCGAACGCTACGTGCGCCACTGCAAGTGGCTGCTCGCGCACGGCTGCCGCGGGCTGGCCGTGTTCGGCACCAACAGCGAGGCGAATTCGCTGTCGGTGGACGAGCGCATGCTGCTGCTCGAGGCCTTGGTGCAGGAGGGGGTGCCGGCGGAGCAGCTCATGCCGGGCACCGGCTGCTGCGCGCTCACCGACTCGGTGCGGCTTACGGCACATGCCGTCGCGCTGGGATGCTCGGGGGTGCTGATGCTGCCGCCTTTTTACTACAAGGGCGTGCCGGACGAGGGCCTGTACCGCAATTTCTCCGAGGTGATCGAGCGCGTCGGCGATTCCCGCCTGCAGGTCTACCTCTATCACATCCCGCCGGTGTCGCAGGTGCCGATCACGCTCGCGCTGATCGAGCGGCTGCTGAAGAAATATCCGGGCACGGTGGCGGGCGTCAAGGATTCCTCCGGCGACTGGAACAACACCAAGGCAATGTTGGATGCATTTGCGAACTCCGGCTTTGACGTATTCGCTGGGAGTGAAGTGTTCCTGCTCGACAACATGCGGAACGGCGGCAAGGGGTGCATCACCGCGACCGGCAACATCAACCCGGGTGCGATCAACGCGGTCTTTGAACGCTGGCAGGCGCCGGAGGCGGACGCCCTGCAGAAGGGCATTACCGCGACGCGCAACGTCATGCAGAAGTACCCGATGATGGCGGCGCTGAAGGCGGTGATCGCGCATTTTGGGCGCGATCCGGATTGGGCGACGGTAAGGCCGCCGCTGGTCGAGTTGACGCCCGCGCAGGGGAAGGCGCTGATGGCAGAGCTTGAAGCACGCGGCTTCGACATGCCGGGGCTGGCGGCCGCTCGCACGACGGCGACTGCCTGGGAAACGAGTTAAGAGTTGTTGTCTTATAGCCCGCTCTCATTCTCCGAAACGCGTAATTTCGCTGCGTTTCGCCTTTTGAGTTCGAGCGTAGGGTGGGCTCCCCGTTCAGGGCAAACTGGGCACTCTTGGCTGCTAAGGGTGCCGCTCGGCTAACATAAGCTGGCACTGCTTGCGGGGGTCAGGTCAGGACGGTCGCACAGGTCATGAGTCCAATAACGCACTTCCTGGTTGGCTGGGTGGCTGGAGCGCCTCCAAGCGAGTCGGCGCGGCGACCCGCTCAGCGGGCATTCGCTTCCTCGCGGTCGAACTTGAAGCCCCGCGTATCGATCAGCATCGTACCCCAATCGATACGACGCTTGCGGCGCGCGAGGCGCTGAAATTCGTGCTCCGAGATCAGCCGCGCGACGACCTGCCCGTGGCGAGTGATGCGCGCGGCGCCGGTGCGCTCCACTTCGTTCAGGATCGCGAGCAGCTTGCGCTGCGCTTCGGCGATCGAATATTTCTTGTCCATGACTGGTTCAGATATCAAATCTATCGGTATGTTAGGGAGACACCAACCGAAATACCAGCCATTTCATCGCGCCTTACCAATACCGCATCGCCCCTCGGAACAGGCGTCCAAGGTCGTCTCGTCCGACGTCCCGCGGCGCGTTGGTGAGCAGGCGCTGCTGCGCGAATGTCCCCTCCGAGAGGGCGTTGATATCGCGCTCTCCGTAGCCCACTCCCGATATGCCGTTCGGGATCCCGGTCGAGCGCATGAGCTTGATGAGATGCCCGGCGAGGACTTCGGCCGCGTCCGTCGGCGCCGCACCGCGCACATCGGCACCTAGCCACTCCGCGCCCTGAAGATGGCGCTGCGGACAGGCTTCGGCGGTGAAGCGGAACACGGAGGGCGCATTGACGATCACCGACATCCCGTGCGGGACCATCGGTTCCGCGGCCGGATAACCCTCGGGACGGAAATCCTTCACCAAGCCCGCAACGGCGTACGACATCCCGTGCGGTACATGCACGCCCGAATTGCCGAAGGCGATGCCCGCGAGCGTCGCCGCGAACATCATGCTGTCGCGCGCCTCGCGGTCGGATGCGTCGTTCACCGCGTGCACCAGATGCGCGCCGAGTTTCTTCAGCGCTGCTTCGCAGCCAATGTCGCTCCAGGGATTGGCACCCTGGCTCATCGGCCGCGCGCCTCCGCTTTTGCGCAGGGTGTAGGGTCGGGCGGTATAGGACTCGAGCGCATGCGAGAGGACGTCGAAGCCGCTCGCTGCGACCACGTTCTTCGGCAGCGTATAGGTGGTCGTCGGATCGACGAGCGCGAGCGAGGGTTTGAGGCGCTTGGATGCGATGCCGGTCTTCACGTGTTTGGAGAGCAGGTCGAAGACGGCGATGCCGGTGCATTCGGAGCCCGTTCCGCATGTCGTGGGACAGGCGATGTGCGGCCTGAGGGCGCCGGGAACCGCCTTGCCCGCGCCGATCGGCGCGTTGACGTAATCGAGAAACCCGGCGGGCCAGCTCGCGTAGAGGTTCGCCGCCTTGCAGGTGTCGATCACCGAGCCGCCGCCGACCGACACGTAGCCGTCGAAGCGGCCCTCGGCGGCGAAGCGGCTTGCGGCGAGGAAAGACTCGTCGGTCGGCTCGACTTTCGCCTCGTCGTAGATCTCGACTTCGACGCCCGCGGCGCGCAGCGACGCAAGCGCATCGGCCACGCATTCGAGCGCGCCGACGCGCTTGTCGGTGAAAAGCGCGGCGCGCTTCATGCCGAGCGCGCGCGCGTGCTCGCCGGCTTCCTTCAGCACGCCGGGTCCGAAAGCGATGCTGGAGATGTCTATGGAGAACGCGGACTCGTGGCCTTGCGATATCGCGTAGTAATGGCAGCAGCCCATTGGCTCAGTGCCCCAGCACGCACTTCTCGTAGAGGTTCTTGAAGCTTCCCTGCGGATCGTAGCGCGCTTTGAGCGTCTCGTAGGCGGGCCGGTCGTAGGTGCTCCAGAACTCGTCTTCCGTGTAGTAGGAGTCCGAGTAGAGCGACTTGATCCCGCCCAGTTCGGCGACCTTGCGCTCGATCTTGCGGTTGTAGCAGCCCGGCTCGCGCCGCACCGGGTCCGTCACCACGTCCCAGAAGCCGAAGTTCACGTACAGGGTGCGCGGATCGAGCGGATACAGCGGAAAGCACGCTTTCGGGTCGTGAACCCCGATCGGGCAGATCCACACCGGCAGGATGCCGACCTCGGCGAGGAAGAATTCCAGGAACTCCGCCGCCCGGCCGACCGGGATGTCCACGTCCTGGATCACCGATTCCGGGTGTTTGCCCGAGAGCCTGGTAAAGGCGCGGGTGAAACCCCACTTGCTGTTCCAGCGCATCACCTTCGCATACGTCGTCGAGTTCAGCCGCTCGCGTCCCACCAGGCGGCGGATCAGCGGATTCTGCACGAAAAGATTCTTCGAGCACCAGAACCAGTCCGTGTCCCAGCGCCACAGGTAGTCGCGCGTGGTGAGGTAGTCGCTGTCGCGCTCGCGGATCGAGCGGTAGTAGATGTGCTCGTAGGTATAGTCGCTGGTGCGCGGGGCGCTGTCGGCGAAGTGGCCGAGCGTCAGGTACATCTCTTTCCCGGAGAACACCGTGCCGTCGACGAAATCCGCGTCGGATCGGCAGCGTGCCTCGAGGTCGGCGAACAAGGTCTCCGCTCGCGAGTGGCGCAGGTGCTCGAGACGCACGTAGGGCTTCACGGGAACCGTGCGCGCGGTGACCTTGAGGGCGTAGCCGAGGGTGCCGTACGAATTCGGGAAGCCGTAGAAGAGATCGCGGTGCTCGTTTTCCGGCGTGCAAGTGACGATCGAGCCGTCGGCGAGCAGGACATCCAGCCCGAGCAGCGTGTCGTGCACCAGGCCGTAGCGGAACGAGGAGGCCTCCAGGCCGACGCCCGCCGCCGCCCCGCCGAGCGTGATCGACTTGAGCTGCGGCACGACGCAGGGCATGACGCCGTGCTCGAGCGTGGCTTCCACCAGGTCCGCGTAGGTCGTCATCCCCTCGGCAGAGACGTGCGCCCGGGTCGAGTCGACTTCCACCACCTGGTTGAACCCGGAGAGGTCGACGCGCGGGCGCGCCTGCGCCTTGCGGTCGCGGAACAGGTTGGAAGTGCTCTTCGCCAGGCCGATGCCGCCCGGCCCGCCCGCGCCCAGGTCGGCGCGCAGCCTGGCGAGCTTTTCGGCGTAGCCGCTCACTGGTACAGGAAGGCCCGGCTCATCGGGTAGTTGTCGCCGATGTTGCCCTTGCTCACGACGATCTGGAAGAGGTGCGTCTTGCCGTTCGGCGAGCGGAACATCTCGGCGCAGGACCAGAGGTAACTGCGCCAGACGCGCCGGAATTTTTCGTCGAAGCGCTTCGGATCGAGCTGGTGGACCTTTTCCCAGTTTCTGTCGAAGCGCTGCGCCCAGTCGTCCAGCGTCAGGGCGTAGTTGCGCCGCAGGTTCTCGATGTCGACGATCTCCAGGCCGCAGCGCTCGCACCAGTCGATCGCCTCGGCGAGGCTGGGGATCCAGCCGCCGGGGAAGATGTACTTGCGGATCCAGAACTCGGTGTCGCGCACCCCGACGTGGCCGATGAAGTGAATCACGCCGAGGCCCCCGGGCTTCAGATAGTCGGCGTGAGCCTTGATCACCTCGCCGAGCTGGTCGCGCCCGGCGTGCTCGAGCGTGCCGATCGAGAGCATCTTGTCGAACTGGCGTGGCACTTCGCGGAAGTCGCGCTCGAGGACCTCGACCTTGCCTTCCAGTCCCCGGCGCTTGATCTCCTCGCGCGTCTCGCGCACTTGCTCGGTGGTCGCGTTGATGCCGGTGCCGCGCGCGCCGTATTTCTCCCAAGCGTAGAACAGCAGGTTGCCCCAACCGCTGCCGATGTCGGCGAACGTATCCCCCGCCTTGAGCAGAACCTTCCTGCATACGTGGTCCATCTTCGCCACCTGCGCTTCTTCGAGCGTCTTGGTGCCGTCCATGAACCAGGAGCAGGTGTACGCCATGCCGACCTCGTCCAGCCACACCCGGTAGAAGTCCTCGCCGGGCCCGTAGTGGAAGCGCGCATTGGTCTTGGCCTGCTGGACGGACGCGTTGCTGTGGAGGACCTCGTGCCACCAGTTGCGCACCGAAACGAGGAAGGTGGGCCGATCGTCGAACCCGGCGTCCATCGCGGCCCGGAACGCCATGGCGAGGCTGCCCTCGACGTCGACATCCCCGTCGAAGTAGGCCTCCATCAGTCCCACGTGGCCAAACAGCAGCACCTGCCACGCGACGCGGCGGCGGCGGATGATGAGGGTCGCGTCCGGCGTGCCTTCGCGGTTCTGGTAGGACGACCCGTCGGGAAAGACGGCGCGAAAACACACCCGGGTCGCCGCCCCGATGGCAGCCATCTTCTTCTTCAGCTGGGCGTTCATGATTCCATTGGCATGGTCCGCAAGAGCCGCGATCTTGACAGTTTTTTGCTTCAAATAGAAGCCGCGGGCGACTCGGGCGGCGGAGATGTTACCCGCGGAGACGGCCGTTCTGCTAGGCTCTCAGCCCGTCGGACCCGCTCCGACCCGAATTCGAAATGAAAAACGCCCCGTGTCTCTTCGCCGCCGCCCTTTGGCTCGCCGCCGGCTGCGCGCACGCGCAGATGCCGTGCTGCAATCCGCCGCAGACACCGGACCAGGCGCTGTTTCGCGCTATCGAGGACGGAGACATGGCAGAGTTCTCGCGGCTTCTCGATGCGGGCGTGCACCTTTCGGCGAGGAACAGGCTTGACGAGACGCCGCTGTATTTCGCCGCCGAAAAGGGCCAGGTCGAGATGGCGAGGCTGCTCATCACTCGCGGCGCGGACGTGCGCACCCTCACGAAGAATGGCGAGAGCGTGCTGCACGCCGCCGCGATGATCGAGAGCACCGCGCTGATGACCGCGCTGATCGAGGCGGGCACGGACAAGAACCTCGCCAACCGCGACGGCGAGACGCCGCTGCACTGGGCGGCGATGACCGGGACCTTCCTCGCGGTCAAGGCGCTCGCCGACGCGGGCGCCGACCTCGACGCGCAGGACATGCGCACCGGCAACACGGCGCTGCATGCCGCGGTCTCGCACGACGACATCGTGCTCATCCACTACCTGCTGTCTAAGAACGTGCGCACCGATATCCGCAACAACGCCGGCGTCACGGCGCTGGAGTTTGCCCAATCGCGCGGCCGCGGTTCGGTGAAATTGTTCGAGCGCTAGGGTGAGCCACACCGGGGCCAAGCTGCATGGTGATCGCAAGATCATTTTCGCGGCGAGCTTCCTGCGCGCCGTCGCCAACGGCCTGATCGGCGTCATCGCGGGTATTTACCTGGCGCAACTCGGCTTCGAACCGGCCGCCTGGGGCGCGATCCTCGGCGCCGGCGTCGCCGGCACCGCGGTGGGTGCGGCCGGCGTGATGTTCCGCGGCGACCACTTCGGCCGGCGGCGCTGGCTGATCGCGCTCGGGGTCCTTGCAGCGGGGGGTGGGATGGTGTTCGCCTTCTCCTCGCAGCTCGTCGTGCTCGGCGTCGCCGCGTTCCTCGGCATGCTCAATTCCCTGGGCAAGGACCGCGCTGCGGCACTCGCGCTCGAGCAGGCGATCCTGCCCTCCACCGGCGGCGACGCCGATCGCACGCGCGCCTTTGCCTGGTACAACGTGATCCAGGACGTGGGGCACGCGCTCGGCGCCGGGCTCGCGGTGGTGTCGCCGTTCCTCCGCGAGTTCGCCGGGCTCGATCCAGTCGATTCATTGCGCGGGGCGGTGGTCGTGTACGCGCTGCTCTACGCCGCCACCGCGGTGCTCTATCTCGGCCTGTCGCCGCAGGCGGAGGCGCCCTCGGGTGCGCTGCACGTGAAAGTGAGCCCGCAAAGCCGCTCGATCCTGACGAAGATGTCTTTTCTCTTCGCGCTCGACAGCTTCGCCGGCGGCTTCCAGGGCAGCGCCCTGTTCGCCTACTTCTTCCACGCCCAGTTCGGCGCCTCCGAGGCGATGATCGGGATGCTCTTCGTCGGGGCGCGCATCATGAACGCGTTCTCGCACCTGGGCGCGGCGTGGCTGGCGGCGAGGATCGGCCTGGTAAACACCATGGTCTTCACGCACACGCCCTCGAGCGTCCTCACCTTCACCATCCCGTTTACCGGCAGCTTCGAGGTCGCCGCGGTGCTGTTTCTCCTGCGCGAAGGGCTCTCGGAAATGGACGTGCCGACGCGCCAGTCCTACCTGATGGCGGTGGTGCAGCCGGGGGAGCGCACCTTCGCCGGCGGCGTCACCAATCTCGCGCGCATGTGCGCGCGCGCCGTCGCGCCGGTCATCGCGGGGAGTGCGATGCAGGTGCTGACGCTGGGCGCGCCCATCATGGCCGCCGCGGGGCTGAAGGTCCTCTACGACGCGCTCTTGTATTTCTCGTTCCGCAAGCTCAAGGCGCCGGAGGAGCGCTAGGTCAACCGGGGAGACCGCAGGAATGACCGAACGATATCTCGAAGACTTCGCCGTGGGGCAGACCTTCGGCTCCGGGCGACTGCAGGTCGAGAAGGAACGCATCAAGACCTTCGCCGCCGAATTCGACCCGCAGCCTTTCCATCTCGAAGAAGCGGCCGCGCGCGGCTCGATATTCCGCGGGTTGGCGGCGAGCGGCTGGCACACCGCAGCCATGACCATGCGGCTACTGGTCCAGAGCGAGTTCAGGCCCGCGGGCGGCATCGTCGGGGCTGGGTTCGACGAGCTCCGCTGGCCCCTGCCCGTGCGGCCCGGAGATGAGCTGAGCGTCGAGAGCGAAATTCTCGAAGTGCGCGCTTCGAAATCCCGTCCGGAGCAGGGATTGATCAAGGTAAGGACGACGACGAAGAATCAGAACGGCGAAGCGGTGCAGATCTCGGTGGGGAATCTCGTCGTTCCGCGACGGCCGGCATAGAAAGACCGTGCCCTCTCCCCTGGTCAAGTTCGAGCCGGCCTCGACGGTCGCTGAGGGTCCCACGGCTTTTGCCGGCGCGGCGCATGCGCTACACTAGCCAGGTCCCGCCGGAGTCGAGCCGGTGGGCAAGACTCCATGGCGGACACCGGTAAAGCAAGCACGCCCGCAGGCGCGCCCAAGGCGGCCCCAGCCGAAGCCTGCGCGCTCGAACGGCTGCCGCACATCATCAAGAAGATGTGCCTGCTCTGGCCGCACAAGGAGTTCGACAGCTTCAGCCAGCATCTGATGATGGATTCCCGCGACGGCAAACGCCAGGGGCTACCGTGGGACGTTGCCGAGGAAATCCTGTTTCTGTTCGAGCTGCGCGTCACCAAGCGCGCCATCGTCGCCTCCGAGGCCACCGGCCAGCCTTTCTGGGAGGCCTACAAGCACATGCTCGCCAACGCCGAGGCCGAGGCACAGGCGCTCGCCTCCGCGTGGAACGATCCCGCATACAGCGCGAACACCGGCCGCAGCAAGGGCGACGCCGGGTTCGCGCGTGGCGTCCCTCCCAAGTCGGACAAGCCCGCGAGCCCGAAGAAAAGGAGCTGGCTGGACAAGCTTCTCGGGTAGGGAACCGGTCGAGGTTCGCCGCGCCGGGGCGGCTAGGAGCGGATGACCGCGACGGCGAGCAGGGCCCAGGCGAGGAGGAAAGCCGATCCGCCGACGGGCGCGATGGCGCCCAGCCAGCGCTCCCCGGAGAGCGCCAGCGCGTACAGGCTGCCGGAGAAGAGCGCGATTCCCGCCAGCATCAGCCCGCCCGACCATTTCAACAGGTCCGATTCCGGCAGGTGCTGTGCCACCAGCCCGATCGCGAGCAGGCCGAGCGCGTGATAGACGTGGTATTCCACGGCGGTGTGCCACACGGCGAGCGCGTCGGCCGGCAGCCGCGCCTTCAGCGCGTGCGCACCAAAGGCGCCGAGCGCCACGGCCGCGAGCGCCGCAAGGCCGCCCGCTGCGAGGAAAAGCTTTGCGATTGTCGTCATTGCGATCCTTCACGATAAGATAGCGGGCCCGTCGAGACTTCTTCGCAACACATGGCCAAAATCGTAATCCCCAGCGTCCCCCGGCTCAAGGACTGGGTGGGCAAGGAAGTCGCCCTGACCGACTGGCTCACCGTGACCCAGGAGCGGATCGACAGCTTTGCCGCTGCAAGCGGGGACGATCAGTGGATCCACGTCGACCGCGAACGCGCGGCCAGAGAATCGCCGTATGGCACGACCGTCGCCCACGGCTTCCTGACGCTGTCACTGCTCTCGCACCTGCTGCGCGAGGCCGTCGAGATTCGGGGATTGCGGCTCGGAATCAACTACGGGCTGAATCGCGTGCGCTTCACCGGTCCCGTTCCGGCGGGCTCGCGCGTTCGGGCGCGCTTCCAGCTTGCCGCGGTGGAAGACATCGACCGCGGTGTGCAGACCACCTGGAACGTGAGCGTGGAGCGCGAAGGCGGGGAGAAGCCGGTGCTCGTGGCCGAGTGGATCACGCGCCGGCATCACTAAGGAGAGTCTTCGCTGGCGGGTATCACCCACCGCGGGGGCCGACCGGCAGGCGGTTCAGGAACAGCGCAATTTCCGCCACGACTTGTGCGTAGTGGCCGACGAGCAGGTGCCCGCCGTCGGGGAATCCCGAGAATCGCGCTCCCGGAATGCGCGCGGCGAGGGCGCGCCCGCTATCCCAGGTGCCGAAGAGATCGTTCGCGGCGCTGACCACGAGTGTTGGAGCGGTGATCCGCTCCACTTCGGCGCGGGGGGCCGAAGCGAGTACCGCTAAATCGTTTTGCACGCCTTCCGCGCGCCGACTCACGGGCGCGAGCTGGCGCACGATGCGCAGCACCCGCTCCTGCTCTTCGCGCCAGGCTCGCCGGAAGTCTGCGGCAGGTGTGCCGAAGAGCTTTTCCAGCATTTGCTCCTGCGACAGGTTCGCCATCGCCCAGAAGGCGAAGTCCGATCCGAGCATCGCGTCCAGAAGGAAGCGGGCCATTGCGGGCAGCGGCGCATCGTTCGCGGGGCGCGGTGCCGCGGTCGCGGGAACCAGGAGTACGAGCGCCGAGCAACGCCCGGGATGCCCTAAGCAGAACTGCAGGGAGGAGGGCGCGCCGGCGGAAACGCCGAGCATCGCCACCCGCGAGATCTTGAGCGCATCGAGCAGGCAGGCGTACGCCTCCGCCTGCGCCGCGGGCGTAGCGTCGGTGGGGAGCGGCGTGCGCAGGTAGCCGAAGCGCGACACGGAAATTGCCCGGAATCCGGCTTGCGCGAGCGGCCGGCCGAGCTCCAGTCCCTGGTCGAAGCCTCCCCCGGCCCCGTGGGCGACCAGTACCGGAGCCCCGTTCCCGAGAACGGCATATTCGATCGGGCCGCATGGTGTGCTTGCGACTTCGCTGCCCGACGCCACACGGGCGTGCGCCGCAGCGAGGTCCTGCCGGTAGTCCGACCAGACCATGAAAGCGCATGCCGCCGCGGTCGCCGCGGCGAGGCCCGCGAACGTGCATACGAGCGGCGGGAAATTTCGGTTCATGGATTGCGGCGGCGGCGCAGCATCATAACCCGGCTATGATGTGCGGGTGACGTGGGAAATATGGGCACTCGCGTGCATAGCGGCTCTCGGCTGGTTGTGGCACGACAGTATGCGGGCGCGCGAGCGCGCGGTGGCGGCCGGGCAGCGTGCCTGCGAGCGCGACCGGCTTCAGTTCCTCGACGAGACGGTCGAATGCATCTCGCTTCGCCCGTCGCGCGACGATGCGGGCCACATGGCGCTGCGGCGCGTCTATCGCTTCGAGTTCTCCGACAGCGGCGACAACCGCCGCGCCGGCAGCATCGTCATGCTCGGCGGCAAGGTAGAATCCCTCACCATGGAACCGTTCGTCCTGCAGTGAATTCATGCAGAAGTGGGTGGAAGGCACGGTGGTCGATCAGCGGCGCTGGACCGAGCGCCTGTTCTCGCTGCGCG
The DNA here is from genome assembly GCA_041496705.1 of Gammaproteobacteria bacterium. Taxonomy (GTDB): domain Bacteria; phylum Pseudomonadota; class Gammaproteobacteria; order Burkholderiales; family SG8-39; genus VBDM01. Next base: position 11,963 of record JBGQFD010000034.1, read on the forward strand.
TGAGCGCGGAGATCGCCGGTTTCGAGGCGGGGCAGTTCGCGAAGCTCGCCCTGGCGGTGGGCGGCGAGATGGTGGCGCGGCCGTACTCCTTCGTCAACGCGCCGCGCGAGCACCCGCACGAGTTCTACTACGTGACCCTGCCCCAAGGACCGCTTACCCAGAAACTGTGCAGGCTGGGCGCGGGGGATACGATCTATCTCGCGCCGCGTCCGTCGGGCTTCCTCGTGCTGTCGGAGGTTCCCGCCGCAAGCCATCTCTGGCTGCTCGCGACGGGAACCGGAATCGGTCCGTTCCTATCCATCCTCAAGACCGACACGCCTTGGCAGCGTTTCCAGCGGGTGGTGCTGGTGCACGCGGTGCGCCATGCGGAAGAGCTGACCTATCGCGACACGGTAGAAAAGCTGCTCGGCCGGCGCGGCGAGCAGATGCGCGCAGTGTCGTTCGTGAGCCGGGAAGATACAGCGGGGACGCTGGGCGGTCGCGTTCCTGCGGCAATCGAGGACGGCCGCCTTGAAGCCGCGGCGGGCGCCCCGATTTCCGCGGAGGGCTCGCACGTCATGATCTGCGGCAACCCCGAGATGGTGAGCGACACCACCGAGGCGCTCGGCCGGCGCGGCATGAAGAAGCACCGCAGGCGCGAGCCTGGACAGATCACCCTGGAGAACTACTGGTGAAGAAGGTTCTGCTGCTGCTCGCCGCAACCTCGCTGCTGATCGGCTGCAGCGCGACGCGCATCGCCTACGATAATTTCGGCCTGGTGTCGCGCTTCATGCTCGGGCGCTATGTCGATCTCGACCCGGCGCAGGCGGACGCACTGAAGCCGCGCGTCGCGGGCTTTCACCAATGGCACCGGGCGAACGAGCTTCCCGCGTATGCCGCGGTGCTGCGCAGCGCGAGCCAGCGCGCCGCCGAAGGCATCACGGCCGAAGACGTGCAGTGGGGGATTGCCAGCGTTCGCGCGCACCTGCGTGCATTCACGGCGCGGGCGGCCGTAGAGGTGGCGCCGGTGCTGGTCACGCTGGGCGCGGCGCAGGTCGCGGAGATCGAGCACACCTTCGCCGAGAACAACGAGAAGTACGCCAGGGAGTACCTGGCTTCGGACGACGCGCGGCGCCGCCGCGCGCAGCTGAAACGCGCGATCGGGCGCTTCAGCGAATTCGCTGGTGACCTCACCGACGAGCAGGAGGCGCGTGTCGAGCAGTTCTTGCTCGCCCACGAGCGCCACGTGGTGCTGCGCTTCGAGGACCGCCAGCACTGGCAGCGCGACGCGATCGCGCTGATCCGCCAGCATCGCGAGCCGCAGGAGCTCGGCCGGCGGCTTGCGGAAACCTTCACCCGACCCGAGCTGCGCCGCACCGAGGAATTCGCGCGCGAGGACAAGCGCTGGGAAGAGGATTTCGCGCACCTCGTCGTCGAGCTCGACCGCTCGATGTCCGCTCGGCAGCGCGCCAGTGTCGTCAAGCGTCTGCGGGACTACGCCGAGGACGCCGCGGTCCTCGCCGGGAAACGGGGAGAGGCTGCATGAACCGGCAACGCCGTCTCCTCGCCTTGCTTGCCGCGGTGCTTCTCGCCGCACCCGCCTGTCCCGCGCTTGCCGCCGGGGGCGAACTCAAGCCCTGGACGGGAGGCGCGACGCCCCCGCTCGCGTTGCGCGACCTCGGCGGCAAGGAACACAAGCTCGCCGATTACCGCGGCAAAGTGGTCGTGCTCAACTTCTGGGCGACCTGGTGCGAACCCTGCCGCGAGGAGATGCCATCGATGCAGCGGCTGCAGGACAAGCTCGCCGGCAGGCCTTTCGCCATTCTCGCAGTCGACTTTGGCGAAGGCGCGCCGCGCGTTAGGGAGTTCCTCGGCAAGCTGCCGGTGAAGTTCACCATCCTGCTCGATCGCGACATCTCGGTTTCCGGCGCGTGGAAGGTGAAGGTGCTTCCCACCACCCTGGTGATCGACCCGGAGCAACGCATCCGCTACTTGGTGATCGGCGACCTGGAATGGGATTCCCCCGCGGTCGAAGGCGCGATCCGCCGGCTGCTGCCGCCCGGGTGAACGGCGCCAGCGCCGCGCGGCTTCGCCTATAATCGGCCGGATTCTATCGATCGATCTTGCGGAGGAGGTGTCCCATGGAACCGATTCCCGATTCGACTTCCGCCTACCCGCGCGCCGATCCGCGCGTGGAGAGGAGCGAAAGATACCTCTCGATTCGCGGGGCGACGCGCTCGCTCGCGGCGCCGCTTTCGGCGGAGGATTGCGCGATCCAGTCGATGGCCGACGCGAGCCCGGTGAAGTGGCATCTCGCGCATACGACGTGGTTCTTCGAGACTTTCGTCCTGGTCCCGCACCGGCCGGGTTACCGCGCTTTCGCGCCGGAGTACCGCTTCCTGTTCAACTCCTACTACAACAGCGTCGGCGACCGCCACCCGCGACCGGAGCGGGGCATGCTGTCCCGCCCAGGCCTCGACGAGGTGATCGCGTACCGCCGTCATGTCGACGAAGCCGTCGTCGCGTTGCTCTGCGAAGCGCGCCTGCTTGCCGAAGTCGCGGAGCTGATCGAGCTGGGGTTGCAGCACGAGCAGCAGCACCAGGAGCTCATCCTGACCGATGTGAAACACATGCTCTCGCGTAGTCCGCTGAAGCCGGCCTACCAGAAGCAATGGCCGCTGACTGCGATCGGTGCGCGAGAGCCGCGCTGGATTGCTTTCGAAGAAGGCTTGCGCGAGGTCGGGCACTGCGGCGGCGGATTCTGCTTCGACAACGAAACCCCGCGCCACCGCGTCTGGCTGGATGCGTTTCGCATCGCCTCGCATCCCGTCACTCACGGCGATTTCATCGATTTCATCGGCGACGGCGGCTACCGGCGGCCCGAGCTGTGGCTTTCGGCGGGATGGGAGGCGGTGACGGCGGGCGGCTGGGAGGCGCCACTGTATTGGGAGCGCCGCGAAGGCGGCTGGCAGGTGTTTACGCTGCACGGCGAGGCGCCGGTGGATCGCAACGCGCCCGTGTGCCACGTGAGTTTCTTCGAGGCCGAGGCCTATGCGCGCTGGGCGAACGCGCGCCTGCCGACCGAAGCAGAATGGGAAGCCGCCGCGCAAGAGGCGTCTCGCGCCGGCAATTTTTTGGAAAGCGGTGCGCTGCATCCCCTTGCGCTGCGCGAGGCGCCTGTGGAAGGAAGGCTCGCGCAAGCCTTCGGCGACGTGTGGGAGTGGACCCGAAGCGACTACGGGCCTTACCCCGGCTACCGGCCCGCGGCCGGCGCGGTCGGCGAATACAACGGCAAGTTCATGTGCGGGCAATACGTCCTGCGCGGCGGATCGTGCGTCACGCCGGCTGACCACGTGCGCGCGAGCTACCGGAATTTTTTTCCGCCGCAGGCGCGCTGGCAGTTTTCGGGCTTGAGGCTCGCGCGCGGGGCCTGAGAGACGGCGCAGAGCACCTAGCGCCCGGTAGCCCGCCGTTTCCCCGTCGGAGGACGCGTGGCACGAGGCGCCGCGACGGGCGGATCAGTCACAATAGCGGCAATGATCCTGCATTTCTCCCACGGCAACGGTTTCCCCGCCGCCTGCTACCGCAAGATGTTCTCCCTTCTCGAGCCCGATTTCGAGATCGGCTACGTCAACACCATCGGCCACGATCCGCGCCACCCGGTCACCGACGGCTGGCCGCATCTGGTCGCCGAGCTGATCGAGCGCCTGGAGCGCTATGGCAAACCGGTACTCGGCATGGGGCATTCGCTGGGCGGCTATCTCACCGCGCTCGCGGCGTTGAAGCGCCCGGCGCTGTTCCGCGCGATCGTGCTGCTCGATTCGCCTATCCTCGGCCCATGGCAGGGGACGGTGTTCAACATGGTGAAACGCTTCGGGCTCGCCGACCGGGTGACCCCGGCGGGGGCGACGCGCGCTCGCCGCGCCGAATGGGCGTCTTCGGAGGAGGCCTACGCGCATTTCCGCAACCGCGGCGCGTTCCGCAGCTTCGACCCGGATTGCCTGCGCGATTACGCGACGCTGGGTATGGTGGCCACGCCGCAGGGCGTGCGCCTCGCCTTCGATCCGGCGGTCGAGTACCGGATCTATCGCACCTTTCCCCACCATCTGGCGAGCGAGCTGCCGCGGCTGCGCGTGCCGGCGGGATTCATCTGCGGGCGCGAATCGGCCGAGGCGAGGCAGGTTGGCCTGCAGACGACGCGCCGGCATTTCCGCGTCGTGCGCATCGCCGGCGGGCACCTGTTTCCCTTCGAGCGGCCCGAGGCTGCGGCGCGCGCGATCCGCGACATGGCGGCCGAGCTGATGCAATAATTGGCGCGATGGACATCCGATTCCAGCGCGCGGTCGACCGCTACCTGGGCGTGGCGATTTGCGCGCTGTTTTCCCTTTTCGATTTTTTCCGGCGCGGTTCGAAAGATGCAGGTGAGCCTCCGCGGAAAATCCTCGTCATCCTGCTCTCCGAGATGGGGAGCCTGGTGCTCGCGCAGCCGATGTTCGCGCGACTCCGCGAGCGCTACCCGCAGGCCTCGATCCACGCGCTCGTGTTCGCGAAGAACCGCGAAGTGCTGGACCTGCTGGGCGTGATGCCCGCCGGAAACGTGCTGACGGTGAACGACCGCAGCCTGGCCGGGTTTGTCGGCGACAGCCTGAAGGTCCTTGGCGCGATGCGTTCGCACCGGTTCGATGTGGTCATCGACTGCGAGCTCTTCGCGCGCGTGAGCTGCATCTTCTCGTACCTGTCGGGCGCTGCGCTGCGGGTGGGATTCCACCGCCACACGCAGGAAGGCCTGTACCGCGGCTCCTTCATCAACTGCCCGGTGCTGTACAACCCGTACCGGCACCTATCACAGCAATTCCTGACGCTCGTCGAGGCGATCGAGTCGGAGACCGTGCCGCGTTCGAAACACGGTACCTCCGCCGAACTTGGGCCGCCGCCCGCGCTAGCTTTTCCCGAGGGGGAACTGCGCGCGGCTGCGGCGCAGTTGCACGCGGATTTCCCGGCGATCGCCGGCAAGCGCCTGGTTCTGGTCAACCCGGGCGGCGGCATCCTGGCGATCCGCGCCTGGCCGCTCGAGCACTACTGCCGGCTCTGCGCCGAGCTGCTGCGCGACGGCTGCGCGGTGGGCATCACCGGTCTCGCGGAGGACAAGCCTCTCGGCCAGGCCATCGCGGCGCACTGCGCGAGCCCGCTTTGCGTCGATCTCACCGGCTACACGCGCTCGGTGCGGCATCTGCTCGCGCTGTTTCACAGTGCCTCGCTACTCGTCACCAACGATGGCGGGCCGGGACAGTTTGCCGCGCTCACCCCCATTCCCGTGCTCATCTTTTTCGGCCCCGAGACGCCGGCGCTCTACGGACCGCTCTCGAAGAACGCCTACTGCTTCCATCTCGCCTTGCCGTGCTCGCCCTGCGTGACCGCCTACAACCACCGCGTCTCGCCGTGCGACGGCGACAACCAGTGCCTGAAGCGCATCACCCCCGAGCGCGCCCTGGCCAAGGCACGCGAGCTGCTCGCGTCCGGCGCACCAGGTCCCGCATGAGCCTCGCCGCCCGGCTCGCTGCGCTGCCGGTGGTCGGGGCGCTGCTGCGGCATCGCTTCCTGAAATTCGGCACCGTCGGAGCTTCGGGGACCGTCGTCAATCTGGGTGTGCTGTATCTCGCGCAGGAGTTCCTGTTCGCCGCGGTTCGGCCGGAGGACGCCCGCTTGAATCTCTCGCTCGCGCTCGCGATTTCCTGCGCCACGGTCAACAATTTCGCCTGGAACCGGAAATGGACCTGGGCCGACCGCAAGGACCGCAATCGCTACAAGTCGCTGCCGCTGCAGTTCGGTCAGTACGCGCTCGCGTGCTGGTTCGCCATCGCGCTGCAGGTCGCCTTCACGAAGATCTTCGCCGGGATCGGCCTGCACTACCTCGTCGCGAACCTCGCGGCGATCGTTCTCGCGAGTGTCTTCAACTTCGCGCTCAACGATCTCTGGGCATTCGGCCGGATGAAATCCATGTCGATCGCGCGCAACCGGAACCGCCCTGATGAAAACCGCTGAGTCGGCCGGGCGCCTCGCCTGGTACGGTGGCGTCGCGCTGCTCGCGGTGTTCGCGTATTTCTACGGGCTCGACGGCCTGCACATCCCCAAGAACGGCGACGAGTATCCCTACGAGCACATTACCCGGCTCACCGGGCGCGCCGGTCACTGGCTGCCGCTCGAGTCTCAGCTCGAGGGCATGCGCAACACCAAGCCGCCGATGCTGGTCTGGCAGGGCATCGCCTCGACCAGCGGCGCGCGCGACTGGACGCTGTGGCATCTTCGCTGGCCGAGCGTCGTCTACAGCCTGCTCACTGCGCTGCTCGTTTTCCTCCTCGCGCGGAAGCTGTCCGGCTCGCTGGAGACGGGATTTGTCGGGTTGCTCTGCTACCTCGCGTTCTTCAGCACCTATCGTTACGGCCGCCCCTTCCTCACCAACCCGCCGGAAGCGTTCTGGCTGTTCCTGCCGTTTTTCGCGCTGCTGTACTGGCGTCCGGCGGCGTTCGAGTCGCGGCTGGCGCCGTTCGCCCTGGGGGCGGCGATCGGCATCGGCCTGCTGTACAAGTCTTTCGCGCTGGTCGCGCCGGTCGCGCTGGGACTCGCTTGGTGGTACTTGCATCACCGCGGCTACCGCACCCGCGAGTTTCTCGCCCGTGACGCGTGGAAGGTCTGCGTCGCTGCAACGATCGGCCTCGCCGTGTTCGGGCTGTGGTTCGTTTTCGACCCGGACCCGAGCGCGATCTGGCGCGAGTTCGTGCTCTACGAAAACTTCGGTAAGCTGCCGGCGCAGGGCGGGAGCTACCTCGGGAATTTTCTCTGGGGCGAGGGCAGTGTGTGGAACCTTGCGCTCGACTATCCGCTCAACGCGGGGATGCTGGTGGTCCCCGTCGGGGTGCTTTTCTTCATCGCTTTCAGGCGGCGAAAGAAAATGGACGACGCCGAGAAGCTGCTGTGGATATGGGTGCTGAGCCTGTTCATCGTGTTCAGCCTGCCGAGCCAGCGCTCAGGCCGCTACCTCCTTTCCGCCATGCCGGCGCTCGCCGTGCTCGCCGCGCTCAACTGGCAGCGCATCGGCCGCTGGGCTTTCGTCGCCAGCTTGCTCGTTACCGGGGCGCTGGTCGGGCTGATCGCAAACCTGTCGCTGCGGCTTCAGCAGGAAATCGCCGGCCAGCTCTACGCGGCGTGGTTCTGGGTGCTGCTCGCCGCCACCGCCACGCTGCTCGTCCTGGCGCTGCTGGTGCCGCGGTTCACGCGACCGGGACTGTGCGCCGTGGTGTTTCTCGCGTACGCCTCGTTCGCGGCATTTCTGCGGCCGTTCGACGGCGCGCTCGGCACCTATGGCGCCGAGCTGCAGCGCTTCACAAACGGCAAGACGGTCGGCGTGCCGTGCAAGTTCAGGGCGGATTTCGAGGGCTACCGCTTCCTCTTACCGGAAGCCGACGTACAGGGTTATCGAGACAGCAGTAAGTTCGACGTTGCCGAGCTCGGCGCCAGATTTCCCTTGTTCGTCGTCCAGGCGCCGATCGGCGGCCCCGGTTGCAGCGACTGCCGCGTGCTCGGCGAGCGCCTGGAAGTGCGCGGGCGCCTGAGTTCCGCCGAAATCGGCGAGATGCTGCGCGGCAAGGTATTCGAGCATCTATTCGTCAAAGAGCTTCTGATCGAATCCCCCGGGATCACCGTCGGTGCGGCGGCGGTGCCGGCGATCGAGAGCTGTCGCTGATGTCTGCGGCGCACGATCGCACGCCTGCTGGCAGAGCGCTGTGGCGCCAGTTGGTGCTCGGCCTCGTGCTGATCGCCTGGGGAGCGGGCATTGTGAAGTCCCTGGGGCACCCACGGCCCGCGGCGTTCGACGTGGCGCGGGTCGTCGAGCCGCACGGCGAAGCGCCGCGACTGCACGCGCGCTTCTTGTCGACGCGCAAGGGCGTGCTCGCGCACGCCGCATCGCTCGTGGAAATGCGCGACGGGCGCATCCGCGCGTTCTGGTTTTCGGGCAGCCGCGAGGGCGCGCGCGACGTCGAAATCCACGGCGCGGTGTTCGACCCGCGGCTGGGCGAGTGGGGCGCCGAACACACGGTAGTGACGCGTCTCGCCCTGCAGCGCGCGCTGCAGCGCTACGTGGCCAAATTGGGCAATCCGGTCGCGGCGCGCGGCGCCGACGGGACGCTGTGGCTCTTCGTCGTGACGGTGTCGGTCGGCGGCTGGGCGGGCAGTTCGATCACGGCAATGAGCTCGCGCGACGAGGGCGAAACCTGGAGTGCGCCGCGCCGCCTCGTCACCTCGCCGTTCCTCAACCTCAGCACGCTGGTCAAGGGCACGCCGTTTCTCTACGCCGACGGCACGCTGGGGCTGCCGGTCTACCACGAGTTCATCGGCAAGTTCGGCGAGGTTCTGCGTCTGGACTCCTCCGGGGTCGTGCTCGACAAGCAGCGCCTCACCCACGGCAGGCGCAGCCTGCAGCCGGTCGTGCTGGTGAAGAGCGAAACCGACGCGCTGGCGTTGATGCGCCACTCCGGGTCTGCCACGCCCAGGCGCGTCGTCGTCACCTCGACCGCAGACGCCGGGGAGCGCTGGACGCCCGCGTCGCAGGCGACGCTCGCCAACCCCGACGCTGCGCTCTCCGGGGTGATGCTCGCCGACGGCGTGATGCTTCTCGCGCTCAACGATAGCGAGGAGGAGCGCGACGTGCTTTCGCTCGCGGTTTCGCGCGACGGTGGCGTTCGCTGGGAGCGGATCTACGATCTGGAAAACCAGCGAGCGCGCCGCGATGTCCCCTTCGACCGGGCGGGCCATCGCGACGTTTTCGCGGCGCTCGCCCGGGAGTCCGGGGCCGCCGCTGGCGATGCCGCCGCCATCGCCGCGTCGGCCGAGTCGCGTTCCTGCAGGGGAGAGCGCTGCGGCTTCGAATTTTCCTACCCTTACCTGATCCAGGCACGCAACGGCGAATTACACCTCGCCTACTCCTGGAACCGAAGCTTCATCAAGCACGTTCGCTTCAACCGCACCTGGCTCGAGCAGCGCATGAAAGAGCCGCCTGCCGATGGCGCCCACTGATTTCACCGGGCTGGCGGGCCCGGTGCTCGCCGTCGCCGCGGCGTGCATGCTCTTGTCCGGGCGCTGGCCCCGAGCGCGGCGCACGGCGCTCGCGGTGGCCGCTGCCGTTCTCGCACTGATTCCCTTCGGTGATCTGTCGGCCGCCGCGTATCTGCGCGGCGCGACTGGCGATCTGAGCGTGAGCAGCGTCGCGCTGCTGGTTCGCTGTCTGCTCGCGCGGCAACCCCTGGATGCGCGCAACGACCTGGCGCTGCAGATCGCGCTTGCGCTCGCGGCACTCGCGCTGTATCCGCTCGCCCTGGGTCTCGGCGCCTTCGATCCGTACCGCTCCGGGTTCGGCGATCCCTGGCTCGCCGGAGCGCTCGGCCTGGTGGCCCTGGCCGCCTGGCGCGCGAGCTTGACTCCGCTCGCGCTGGGCGTCGCGCTTGCCCTCTCTGCCTGGGCGATCGGCTGGTATGAGTCCGGCAATCTCTGGGACTATCTGATCGATCCGCTGGTGGCGTTCTGGGCGATAGTCGCCCTGCTCCTCCGCGGCGTGAAACGGATATTGCGGACCGCTCCCCTATAATCTCGTCCTCGCCCCAACAAAAGGAGGCAACATGCGCACCCTGGTGTTTTGCATACTGGCCCTGCTCGGGGGCCCGTCGCTGGCCCCCGCGGCCCTTGCCGCCGGAACGGATTCGCCAGCGCCGGCGGGCCGCCCCGTCGATCCCGACTACGAGAGCGGCAAGCAGGCGATCGAATCGCGCAACTGGAAGGTGGCGCTCGACAGTTTCAATCGGGTTGCCTCGCGCGACCCCGGCAACGCCGACGCGCAGAACTACCTCGGCTACGCGTGGCGCAAGTCCGGCAATCTGGACCTGGCCTTCAAGCACTACAACGAGGCGCTGCGCCTGGAGCCGTCGCACAAGGGCGCGCACGAATACATCGGCGAGGCTTACCTGATGGTGAACGACCTCGCCAAGGCCGAGCAACACCTGGCGCGCCTGGACAAGATCTGCTTCTTTTCCTGCGAAGAGTACCGCGACCTGAAGAAGGCGATCGAGAGCTACAAGTCGTCGGGCGGAAAAGCCAGGCCCTGAAAACAAAACGCCCGGGGAGGCCGGGCGCTCAACCGATGAAGCGTCCCGAGGTCACTCCCCGGGAGGTGGATTATTGGAGGTGCTTGTTGACGAGCTTGGTCATCTCGAACATCGTGACTTGCTTCTTGCCGCCGAATACCACCTTGAGAGCTTCGTCGGCGTTGATCATGCGGCGGTTCTTCGAGTCCTGGAGCTTGTTCTTCTTGATGTATTGCCAGATCTTCTTGGTCACTTCGGTGCGCGGTATCGCCTTGGAGCCCACCACTTCGGCGAGGGCGGCGCTGGGGTTCATAGGCTTCATGAATGCCGCATTGGGTTTTCTCTTCTTGGCCATCGTATATCTCTCCTCAAATTACGAACTGGGTTGGGTGGCTCCGCACGAACGGGGTACGGGCAACGCGAGAGTGCGTCAACAGGATGGAAATGTCAACCACCTTGGAGTGATTTTCTCCTATGGAGCGGGGCGGGGCGGCGCGCCGGCTTCGCTATAATCGACACCCAAGCTTGCCGCATTTCGGCAGGCCTGCGACCTTCCCGGACGAAAGCCCGTCGAAATCCCCGCCACCCATGAAAACCGCCAGGAAGAACGTCGCCGTTCTCGCCGCCTGCCAGGCGCTGCTGTTCACGAACAACTCGACGGCGATCGCGCTAAACGGGCTCGCCGGGTACGCGCTCGCCACCAACAAGGCCCTGGCGACCCTGCCGGTCACCGGCTGGGTGATCGGCGCGGCGCTGACCACGTTCCCGGCGTCGCTGATGATGAAGCGCATCGGGCGCCGCGCCGGCTTCACCGTCGGAGCGCTGGTCGGAATGATAGGCGCGGCGATCTGCGCGCTGGCCCTCCAGGCCGGCAGCTTCTGGCTGTTGTGCCTGGGCACGACGATCTTCGGCGTCTACAACGCCGTCGCGCAGTACTACCGCTTCGCCGCGGCGGACGCGGCGAGCGCCGACTTCCGGGCGAAGGCGATCTCGCTGGTTCTGGCCGGCGGGCTGGTCGGCGGCATCATCGGCCCGGAGCTGAGCAAGTACACCGTCGACCTGCTCGCCCAGCGTTACCTCGGCGCGTACCTGTCGCTGCTCGGATTCCTGGTGCTCGTCGTGCTGGTGGTGCAGCTGCTCGACATCCCGGTGCTGACCGCGGCGCAGAACCGCGAGCCGGCCCGGCCGCTGCGCGAGATCATGGCGCAGCCTAACTTCGTCGTGGCGGTGACCGGCGCCGCGGTCGGCTACGGCGCGATGAACCTGCTCATGACCGCGACGCCGCTCGCGATGGGCCTGTGCGGCCATCCGTACTCGGCGGCGGCGACGGTGATCGGCTGGCACGTCATCGGCATGTTCGGACCGTCGTTCTTCACCGGGTCGCTCATCAAACGCTTTGGCGTGCTGCAAGTGATGCTCGCCGGCGCGGCCATCCTCTACGCCTGCGTCGGCATCGCGCTCTCGGGCATCAGCGTGCCGCACTTCTGGTTCGCCCTGGTGCTTCTGGGCATCGGCTGGAATTTTCTCTACATCGGCGGGACCACGCTGATCACCGAATCCTGCAAGGCCTCCGAGCGCGCCAAGACCCAGGGCGCGAACGATTCGATCATCTTCATCGTCATGGCGACGACCTCGTTCAGCTCGGGCGTGCTGATCGAGAAGAACGGCTGGCAGGTGCTCAACATGCTCGCGCTGCCCTTCGTCACCGCGGCAGCGGTGACGCTGCTCTGGCTGCTCTTCAAGCGGCGCCATGCCGCCGCGGCCTAGGGGCAGGGTGAGCGACGCAGCCAATCTCGATCCCCAGGCGCGCGAACTTCTCGAGCGCTTCGCCGCGGCCAAGGCGCCGCCCCTGCATTCGCTTTCCGCCGCCGAAGCCCGCCGCGCCTATCGCGAGTCGCGCGCCGCGCTGGCGCCGCCCGCGCTCGCGGTCGAGGAAGCCCGCGAGCTTTCGGTGCCGGGGCCCGCGGGCGCACTGCGCGCGCGGCTCTACCGTTCCGGCGCGAAACGCGAATCGCTTCCCGGCGTGGTGTATTTTCACGGCGGCGGATTCATCTACGGCGACATCGACACGCACGACCCGGTGTGCCGCGGCATCGCGGTGCACGGTGCCTGCGCGGTGGTGTCGGTCGATTACCGCCTGGCTCCCGAACACAAGTTCCCGGCTGCGGTGGAGGACAGCATCGCGGCGGTCGCCTGGGTCGCCGCAAACGGCTCGACCCTGGGCATCGACCCGCAGAAGCTCGTCGTCGCGGGCGACAGCGCGGGCGGCAACCTCGCCGCAGTCGTCGCGCTCGCCGCGCGCGAACGCGCAGGGCCGCGCATCGCCATGCAGGTGCTCGTCTATCCGACCACGGATCTCCTCGCCGAAAGCGAGTCGGTGGCGAGGTTCGGCGAAGATTATCTCCTAACGCGCGAGAGCATGCGCTGGGTCAAGCGCACCTATCTGCGCGACGAGCTTGACGCCGCCGACTGGCGCGCATCCCCCTTGCGCGCAGCCGACGTGTCTCAGCTGCCGCCCGCCTACGTCATCACCGCGGGATTCGATCCGCTGCGCGACGAGGGCCAGGCGTATGCGGACCGGCTGGCGCAGGCGGGGGTTTCCGTGACGACCGAATGCTTCGAGGGGCAGATCCACGGTTTCCTGGTGATGGGCGGAGCGATTGCGGCCGCCGACCACGCGATGCAGCGCATCGGCCAGATGCTGCGGATGCGCTTCGGCAGTTCTCCGCGCGTGCGGCCCTGACGACCGTAGTAGAATTACCGGACTTCTTCCGCTCGAGCGCGCAAGCGCATGCAGTCTCCCGCCAGACCCTCCTTCGAACGCAAGATCGTGCGCGCCACCTGCCCGCACGACTGCCCGGATACCTGCGCGCTGCAGGTGACGGTGGAGAACGGCGTCGCCGTGAAAGTCGAAGGCGCGAAAGACCATCCGTTTACCGCCGGCACGCTGTGCACCAAGGTGGCGAGGTACCTGGAGCGCACCTACAGCAAGGACCGCGTGCTGTTCCCGCAAAGACGCGCCGGCCCCAAGGGAAAGGGCGAATTCAAGCGCATCTCCTGGGACGAGGCGCTCGAGGAGATCGCGGGGAAGTTCTCGGCGATCGCCGCTGAAGACCCGCAGGGCATCCTGCCCTACGACTACGCCGGCACCATGGGCTACGTGCAGTGGCATTCGATGGGACGGCGCTTGTTCCACCGCCTGGGCGCTTCGCGCCTCGATCGCACCATCTGCTCCGCGGCGGGCAAGGCCGGCATGAAGATCACGCTCGGCGGATCGTTCGGCATGGACCCGGAGAGGGCCGACGAAGCGAAGCTCATCATCATCTGGGGCTCCAACCCCATCGTGTCCAACCTGCATTTCTGGTCGCGTGCCCAGGAAGCCAAGCGCCGCGGCGCAAGGCTCGTCGCGATCGACCCCTACCGCAGCCTCACCGCGGAAAAATGCCACGAGCACATCGCGCCGCTGCCCGGGAGCGACGCGGCGCTCGCGCTCGCCATGATGCACGTGATCGTCGGCGAAGGGCGATACGACGCCGATTACGTCGAGAAGTACACGCTCGGCTTCGAGGCACTGAAGGAGCGGGTCAAGGAGTACTCTCCGCAGCGGGTCGCGGCTGTCACCGGGCTGCCGCCCGAGCGCATCGTCGCGCTCGCGCGCGAGTACGCCGGCACGCGGCCGGCGGCGATCCGGCTCAACTACGGACTGCAGCGCCACGCCGGGGGCGGCATGGCGGTGCGCACCATTCTGTGCCTGCCGGCGCTCACCGGGGATTGGCGCCATCCGGCGGGCGGCGCGGTGCTCGGCACCTCGGGATTCTTCGGCATGAACGACGCGAAGCTCGAGCGACCCGATCTGCTCAGGCTCTCGAGGAACCCGAACCCGCGCACCATCAACATGGCGGCGATCGGGGACGCGCTGCTGCAGGCGCGGCCGCCGGTCCGCGCGCTATACGTCTACAACTCCAATCCCGTCGCGGTCGCGCCGGACTCGGGGAAGGTCATCAGGGGGTTTTCCCGCGACGACCTGTTCACCGTGGTGCACGAGCAGTTCTTCACCGATACCTGCGACTACGCCGACATCGTGCTGCCGGCGACGACGCAGCTCGAGCACACCGACGTGCATTCCGGCTACGGGCACCTCTACGTGATGGCGAACAGCCCGGCGATCGCGCCGCTCGGCGAGGCGCTGCCGAACACCGAAGTGTTCCGCAGGCTCGCCGCGCGCATGGGCTTCGCCGAGGACTGCTTCCGCGATTCTGACGAGGACATCTGCCGCCAGGCGCTCGAGTCGTCGAGCGCGCGAATGCAGGGCATCGCGTGGGATATCCTGAAGGAAACCGGCTGGCAGCGCCTCAAGGTCCCGGAGCGTTTCGCGCCGTTCGCTCAAGGCAACTTCGGCACGCCCTCGGGCAAATGCGAGTTCTACAGCGAGACGGCCAAGGCCATGGGCATGGATCCGCTGCCGGCCTACGTTCCGCCGCGCGAGGCGGCGTCGTCGAACCCGCGCCTCGCGAAGACCTATCCGCTCGCGCTCATCTCGCCGCCGAACCGCCATTTCCTCAACTCGTCCTTCGCCAACATGCCGTTCGCGATCGCCGAGGCCGGGGAGCCGGGTCTGGACATTCACCCGGCCGATGCCGCGGCGCGCAGCATCGGGGACGGCGACACGGTACGGATCTTCAACGACCGCGGCAGTTTCACCGCGCGCGCCCGCGTCAGCGAGCGCACGCGTGAAGGAGTCGTGGTGGCGCTGTCGGTATGGTGGAGAAAGCTCACCGCGGACGGGCGCAACGCGAACGAGGTGACTTCGCAGGCGCTCACCGACATCGGCGCCGGCGCGACGTTCTACGATTGCCTGGTCGACGTTCAGCCCTAGCGCTGCGCGAGGATGGAGGGGACTGTATGGTGGCCCGCAAGAAGATCGAACCCGACGCGAGGGACGTCCTGATCGTCGTCGACGTGCAGAACGACTTCTGCCCGGGCGGTCGGCTCGCGGTGCAGAAGGGCGACGAGGTGGTGCCCCTTGTCAACGCGCTGGCGAAGCGCTTCGACAAGGTGGTATTGACCCAGGACTGGCATCCGGCCGGGCACCAGTCGTTCGCGACCTCGCACCCGGGCCACAAGCCCTTCGATTCGGTGACGCTCGCGTATGGCGAGCAGGTTCTCTGGCCCGACCATTGCGTGCAGGGCAGCGACGGCGCGGCGCTGCACAAGGACCTGTCGGTGCCGCAGGCGCAGCTGGTGATCCGCAAGGGATGGCACAAGGATGTGGACAGTTACTCTGCTTTCCTCGAAGCCGACCGCCGGACCCGCACCGGGCTCGACGCGTATCTGCGCGCGCACGGCGTGAAGCGCGTTTTCGTATGCGGGCTCGCCACTGATTTCTGCGTAGCCTGGACGGCACTCGATGCGCGCAAGCTGCGTTTGCGTGCGGTGGTCGTCGAGGACGCCTGCCGCGCCATCGACACGCAGGGCTCGCTCGCCGCGGCGCGCGCCATGATGGACGAGGCGGGCGTGCGGCGCGTCGGCTCCGCGGACTTTGCTTGAGGGACTCTCCATGGCGATCCAAGGCATGAACCACTTCAACGTTCTCACCGACAAGCTCGAGGCGACGCGGGCTTTCTACATCGGCATCCTCGGGTTCAGCGAAGGGCCGCGGCCGCCCTTCGATTTCGGCGGCGCCTGGCTGTACGCGGGCGGCCAGCCGGTGCTGCACATCTCGGAAGGGCCGCTGCCCGCAGACCCGGCCGGGGTGCTCGACCATCTTGCGTTCAGCGCCACCGACCTGAGGGGCACCGTGGCGAAGCTCAAAGCCCACGGAATAAAGTACACGCTGCGTCAGCAGGTGGGTTCGGGCACCTGGCAGATCTTCTGCCACGATCCCTGCGGCGCGAAGGTCGAGCTCGACTTCCCGGCCGATGAAGCCGCTCCGGCGAACGCTTGAGCGGCGCGCGGGTCGAATCCCCAGCATCCCTTGCATCTTTCCAGGAGGCAGTCAGAGTGAACGAGAAACGCAGGTTATTCCTCAAACAGACCGGAGCAGCCGGCGCCGTGGCGCTCACCGGAGTCCAGGTGGCCGGGAGCGCGCTTGCCGCGGGGGCGGGCGCGGGCGCGAAGCCCGAATCGGCCGCCGCACCGCGCGGCATGACGCTCGTCACCCTGCGCAGCGGCGACGACTTCGGCCTGGGCGTGAAGACCGAGATGGGCATCCTCGACGTCACGAGCGCCGCCAAGTTCTTCCGCAGCCCGGCGCCGACGCGCATCGAGGACCTCATCCGCCGCGGCAACCGCGGCTTGAGCGAACTCGTAAAGGTCGCGCTCGCGCGCCGCTTGAAAGGGTTGTTCTTCGACGAGGAGCGCATCGAGTTCGGGCCGTGCGTCACCAACCCGGAGAAGATCCTCTGCGTCGGCATCAACTACGGCAAGCACGCGCGTGAGATGGGCAACGCGCCGCCCAAGCAGCCGGTGTTCTTCAACAAGTACAACAATGCCCTGAACGCGCACAAGAGCACGGTGCGCGTGTCGGCAGTGCCGGCGGAGCGCTTCGACTACGAATCCGAGCTGGTCATCGTTATCGGCAGGAAGGCGAAGAACGTCAGCCCGGCCGAGGCGCTGTCGTACGTTTTCGGCTACTGCGTCGGGCACGATTTCACCGCGCGCGATCTGCAGTCGCGCTCCAGCCAGTGGATGATCGGCAAGACCTGCGACGGCTTCGGGCTGCTCGGACCATACCTGGTCACCGCCGACCAGATCCCGGACCCGAACGCGCTGAAGATCGAAGGCACGGTGAACGGCGAGGTGCGCCAGTCCTCGAACACCGTCGACATGGTGCACAACTGCGCGACCATCATCAGCTACGCCTCGACGCTGATGACGCTCATGCCGGGGGATATCATCTATACCGGCACGCCGGAGGGCGTGATCGCCGGCTATCCCAAGGAGAAGCAGGTCTGGCTCAAGGCGGGCGACGTGCTGACGACGACGATCGAGAAGCTCGGCACGCTCAAGTTTTCGCTCGTCTGAGCCGTCAGGCGCGATTGCCCGTGCCCATGTACCATGCGCGCTGCCAGTCAAGATCAACCAAGGAGGGGATGGCAATGAAAAATGTCAAATTGTCCGTCGTTGCAGGTCTCGCGGTCGCAGCGCTAGGCGCGGGAGTGATCAGCGCGCAGCAGCCGGGTTTCACGCGTACGCTGCTGCAGGACCAGGATCTGAGCGTGCAGGGGCGCCACGTGGTGCAGGCACGCGCCGAATTCATTCCGGGCGGCGCGGCGGGTAGGCATACCCACCCGGGCGAAGAGCTCGGTTATGTCGTCGAAGGCATGCTGGAGCTGCTGGTGGATGGCCAGCCGCCGCGCACGATCAAGGCGGGCGAAGTTTTCTTCGTTCCGGCGGGCCTCGTGCACGACGGCAAGAACGTGGGCGGCGGCAAGGCGGTCGTGCTCGCGACCTACATCGTCGAGAAGGGCAAGCCGGTCGCTTCGCCGGCGAAGTAGGGTTAAAGCGGACGCGTTGCGCCGCTTTGACTCCGCGCGTTGGAGCGGGCGCCTTTGGCGCCGCTCAGCGCGCGGTGACCGTTCAACGGCGGATCGTCATTGCCATGTCATCAGTACCCAACCCCGATCGGGCGGCGTTCCACGCCTTTGAACACGCGGGCTGGCAGGGCGCGGCACAGCAGTACGACGACGCCTTCGGTAGCCTGACCCGGCAGACCATCGCGCCGCTGCTCGATGCCGCGGGCGTGCGCGCCGGCACGCGCCTGCTCGACGTGGCGAGCGGCCCGGGCTACGTCGCGGCGGCAGCGGCGGAACGCGGCGCACGGATTACCGGCCTCGATTTCTCCGCCGCGATGCTGAAGCTCGCACGCAAGCAGAACCCCGGGATCAAGTTTCGCAAAGGCGACGCCGCGGCGCTGCCCTTCAAGGACGAAACCTTCGACGCCGTGGTGATGAATTTCGGCATGCTGCATCTGGCGCAGCCCGAGCGCGCCGTGGCCGAAGCGCTTCGTGTGCTGCGTCCCGGCGGAAGCTACGCATTCACCGTCTGGGCGAAGCCCGAGGAGGCGCTCGGGTTCGGCATCGTCATCGACGCGGTGCGCAAACACGGCAATCCCGAGGTAGGGCTGCCGCCCGGGCCGCCCTTCTTCCGCTTCGCCGACGCCCAGGAATGCGAGAACGTTTTGAAGGTCGCCGGGTTCGGCAAGGTGAGCGTCAATCGGGTCACCCAGGTATGGCGTTTCAGCGATCCGGCCACGCTGTTCCAGGCCTTCCTCGGCGGGAGCGTGAGGACCCGCGCGGTGCTGCAGGCGCAATCCGCGCAGGCGCTCGCCGCGATCCGCGAAGCGGTCGGCACGGCCGCCGCCGGGTTCCAGGACCACGGCACGGTGCAGATTCCCATGCCGGCGGTACTCGCCGCCGCCCAGAAGCCCGGCCCGTGAAGCGCCTGCGCGACTGGCTCGGCGCCGGCCAGGCGATCGAGATCGTCGAAGAAGACGGCGTGCGCGTGCTGCAGATCGGCGGCAACGCCATCCAGAGCGCGATGCGCCTGGATGCCCCGGATCGCATCGAGCTCGACTACGTGCGCGCCATGCTCGGTTTCCTCTTGTTCTGCCCCGGGCCGCGCGACGTCCTCACGATCGGCCTGGGCGGAGGATCGATGGCGCGCTTCATCCACCAGCGCATGCCGACGACGCGCGTCACCGTGGTCGAGATCAACCCGGGCGTGGTCACCGTAGCGCGGAAGTATTTTCATTTTCCCGAGGAAGACGCGCGCCTCGCGATCGTGATCGGCGACGGCGCCGAGGTCGTGCCGCAGCGGCCGGCGAGCTGCGACGTGCTGGTCGTGGACGGTTTCGTCAACGGCCGTCCGGCCAGCGACCTGTGCACGCAGGCGTTCTACGCCGCTGCGTTCGCCGCGCTGCGCGAAGGCGGGGTGCTGGTCGCCAACTTCATGGCCGACGACAAGCGCATCGAGACCTACTGCCGGCGCATGGAAAAGGCCTTCGGCCATCGCCCGGTGATGCTGCTCGCCGAGGAAGAGGACAACTTCATCGCGTTCGCGCTGCGCGAGGGACCGCCGCGCATCGCCTGGAGCGAGCTCAAGGCCCGCGCCCGTGCCGCGCACCGGCTTTTCGAGCTGCCGCTCGAGGCGTGTTTCGCCGACCTGCGCAGGCGCAACTCCCACACCACGCAATTTCTCGAACTCTAGGGAACCCCAGAATGAATCCGGTGCAAAGCCCCGCACAGCAGTCCTCCGGCCCGGCGCAGGTCCTGTCCCTGGGCGACGCCACCGCGATCATCGTCGGCCTCATCGTCGGTGCGGGAATCTTCGGCACACCTGCCATCGTCGCCGGCGCGGTGGAAAGTCCGGTCCTGCTCGTCGCCGTCTGGATCGGGGGCGGGGTTTTTTCGCTGGTCGGCGCGCTGTGCTACGCCGAGCTCGCCACCGCGTTCCCGTCGGCGGGCGGCGAGTACCATTTCCTCGGTCGGGCCTACGGGCGCTCGCTCGCCTTCCTCTACGGCTGGGCGCGCATGACGGTGATCGTCGCCGGCTCGATCGCGGTGTTCGCCTACCTCTTCGGGGACTACATGTCGCGCGTGGTCAACCTCGGGCCGCACTCCTCGGCGATCTGGGCGGTGCTGGTGGTGTCGGTGCTGACGGCGGTGAACTACGCCGGAATCCGCGAAGGCAAGGTGACGCAGAACGTCTTCACCTTCCTCGAATGCGGCGGGCTCGCGCTCATCGTCGTCGCCGGCTTGTGGCTCGCCCCCGAGGCCGCCCCCGCCGCGCCGGCCGGGGTCGAATCCCGGCCCTGGTACATGGGCGCGGGGATCGGCTCGGCGATGGTGTTCGTGCTCTTCACCTACGGCGGCTGGAACGACGCCGCGTACATCTCCGCCGAGGTGCGCGACCGCAAGCGCAACATGGCGCGCGCGCTGCTGCTGTCGATCGGCATCGTCACCGTCCTGTACGTGCTCGTGAACGTCGCCTACCTGAAGGGCCTGGGCTACGAGGCGATGACGCGCTCCGACGCGGTCGCCGCGGATCTCCTGAAGCGCGTATGGGGCAGCGCGGGAGAAAAACTGATATCGGTGATGATCGCCATCGCCGCGCTCACCTCGGTGAACGGTTCGATGATCGTCGGCGCGCGCTCGAACTATGCGCTCGCGCGCGACTGGCCGATGTTCGGCGCGCTCGCGCGCTGGAACGAGGCGAGCGGCTCGCCGCGCGCAGCGATCCTGGCGCAAGGTGCGATCGCGCTGGCGCTGGTGGCCTTCGGCGCGTTTCAGAGCGCAGGGTTCAAGGGTCTGGTGGAGTATTCTCTGCCGGTATTCTGGGGATTCTTCATGCTGACGGGCATCGCGCTCTTCGTCCTGCGCGCGCGCGAGCCCGACGCGCCGCGGCCGTTCCGCGTGCCGGGCTACCCGGTCGTCCCGGGAATTTTCGTGCTGACCTGCGCCTATCTCCTCTACGCCAGTCTCGCGTATCACCGTGCCCACGCGCTCGTGGGGCTGGGCGTGCTTGGGGTAGGCGCGCTGCTGCTCATCGCGAACTGGCTCAAGAACCGGGGACAGACCACGGTTTCCGGGCCGAAGACGTCGTAGCGAAAACCGTGGTCCGTCCCCGGTTTGTTTCCGACTCTGCGCGCTGCGCCGTTCTCGGTGCGGCGATCCTGTTCGCGGGCTGCGCCGCGCTCGGGGACACGCAACTGACCGACGGTGTCCCGCCGGCATTCGATCCCGAGGTGCCGTATTTCCCCAGCACCAACGAAGCCGTCATCGGGATGCTCAGGCTCGCCGGCACTGGTCCGCAGGACGTGGTCTACGACTTGGGCTGCGGCGATGGGCGCATCGTCATCGCCGCGGCGCGCGAGTTCGGCGCGCGCGGCGTCGGCGTCGAGATCGACCCCGCGCCTTTGCGCATGGCCGTCTACCAGGCGCGACGCGCCGGGGTCGAGGCACGCGTGCGCTTCGTGCGCGGCGATCTCTTCGACGCGGACATCGGCGAGGCGACGGTGGTGACGCTGTTCCTCCTCGAATCCGTCAACCGGCGCCTGCTGCCCAAGCTCCTGAAGGAACTCAAACCCGGAACGCGCATCGTCGCACACCGCTACGGTTTCGGCGACGCCTGGGCACCGGAGAAAGTCCTCCAGGCGGGGGCGAGCACGCTCTACCTGTGGACGGTGCCGGGGCGGTAAGGGAAGTCGCGCTGCTCAGCCGCGCGTTACATCGGCGGACACGCAAAGCCAGCGTCCC
>JBGQFD010000035.1:0-33186 GCA_041496705.1 Gammaproteobacteria bacterium
GGAATTTCATTCTTGCCATGTTGGTCTCCTCTTCTCGCCTGTTCTATCTATGCCGGCTCGATCTGGCAGACGGTGGTTTTGGTTTCCTGCATCATCGTCACCCGGTCATAGCCGTAGGTCGTGGCCGTGTTGACCGCGTCGCCGCGCACGATCGGCGCCGACCCTTCCGGATAGTAGGGCAGCATGTCCTTGCCCTGCCACCATCCGGAGAAGTGGAAGGGGATGAACGCATGGTCCGGCCCAACGGCTTCGGTGAACTTGGCTGTGACCTTGATACGCGCACCGGTGGGCGTCGAGACCCACACCTGCTCGCCGTTGCGGATGCTGCGGTCGGCGGCGGCCTTGGGATTGATCTCGACGAAGTTTTCCTGCATCAGTTCGGCGAGCCACGGGTTGGAGCGCGTTTCCTCGCCGCCGCCCTCGAACTCGACCAGGCGTCCGCTGGTGAGGATGATCGGGAACTTCTTGCCGATGTCCTTGTTCTTCTCCTGCACCGACTTGAACAGTGTCGGCAGGCGCCAGAAGACCTTGACGTCGTCGTGCGTCGGGTACTTGTCGACGAGATCCGCGCGGATGCCGTAGAGCGGCTCGCGGTGCTGCGGGATGCCGTCGGGGAAGTTCCAGACAATGGCGCGCGCCTTGGCGTTGCCGAACGGATGGTTGCCGTGGTTCTTCATGGTCACGCGGATGATGCCGCCCGACAGGTCGGTCGCCCAGTTCCTGCCCTCGGCTTCCTTCTTCTCCTCGTCGGTGAGTTCGTCCCACCAGCCCAGCTTCTTCAGCAGCACGTGGTCGAACTGCGGGTGGCCGGTGGTGATGTCGGCACCCTTGGGATGCGAGCCGTCCTCCGCGAGCAGGTTGACGCCGTCCTTCTCCATGCCGAAGATCGCGCGGAAATTGCCGCCGCCTTCCATGACATGTTTGGATGTGTCATAGAGGTTCGGCGAGCCCGGGTGTTTGAGCGCGGCGTTGCCGTAGCACGGCCACGGCAGACCGAAGTAATCGCCGGTGAGGTCGTAGCCGGTCTTCGCATCCTTGCCGCCCCTGGCGCGCAGCGTCTTCACGTCGAACACGTGCATGTTGCGCATGTGCGCCTGCAGGCGCTGCGGAGACTGGCCGGTGTAGCCGATGGTCCACGCGCCGCGGTTGATTTCGTTCGCGAGCGTGTCTTCCATCGAAGGCTCGTCGTAGCCGCCCTTCGCCTTGACGACGCGCAGGTTCTGCTTGCCGTCCTTCTTGCCGAGGAACTGGTCCTCGAAGCCGAGCTTCTTGGCGAACGCCAGCATGATGGCCTGGTCGGAGCGCGACTCGAACAGTGGGTCAATTACCTTTTCGCGCCACTGCAGCGACCGGTTCGACGCGGTGGCGGAACCTTCGGTCTCAAACTGCGTCGCCGCCGGCAGCAGGTAGACGCCGCGTCCGGCCTTCTCCTGCACGCCCTCGACCGGCATCGCCGCCATCGCCGCGGTCGCCGAAGGATACGGGTCGATGACGATCATCATGTCGAGCATCTTCATCGCCTTGACCATCTCCAAGCCGCGGCTCTGCGAGTTCGGCGCGTGGCCCCAATAGACCATGGCACGGATGTTCGAGTCCTGATCGATGTTCTCGTTCTTTTCCATGACGCCGTCGATCCAGCGCGACACCGTCATCCCGGGCTTGCCCATCATTCCCGGCGCGAAGCGGTCCTGCAGCCATTTCAGGTCCACGTTCCAGACGCGCGACCAGTGCACCCACGATCCGGGCACTCCCACCGGGTAGTAGCCCGGCAGCGTGTCGGGATTGGGGCCGACGTCGGTCGCGCCCTGCACGTTGTCGTGGCCGCGGAAGATGTTGGCGCCGCCGCCGGACACGCCGATGTTGCCCAGCGCAAGCTGCAGGATGCAGGATGCGCGCACCATGGCGTTGCCGATGGTGTGCTGCGTCTGCCCCATGCACCAAACGATGGTGCTCGGCCGGTTCTTCGCGAACATCTCGGTGACCTTGAGCAACTGCTCGGGGGGCACGCCGGTTACGTTGTGGACCTCTTCAGGCGTCCACTTCTTCAGAACCTCCTCCTTGACCTTGTCCATCCCGTAGACGCGGGCCTTGATGTAGTTCTTGTCTTCCCAGCCGTTCTTGAAAATGATGTGCAGCATGCCGAAGAGGAACGGAATGTCGGTGCCAGAGCGGATGCGCACATAGTCGTCCGCCTTCGCCGCCGTGCGCGTGAAGCGCGGATCGACCACGATCATCTTCGAGCCCGTTTCCTTGGCGTGCAGCATGTGCAGCATCGACACCGGGTGCGCTTCGGCCGCGTTCGAGCCGATGTACATCGCGCACTTGGTGTTCTGCATGTCGTTGTAGGAGTTGGTCATCGCGCCGTAGCCCCAGGTCTGGGCGACGCCCGCGACGGTGGTCGAGTGGCAGATGCGCGCCTGGTGGTCGCAGTTGTTCGAGCCCCACAGCGACACCCACTTCCGCAGCAGCATCGCCTGCTCGTTGTTGTGTTTGGACGAGCCCACCACGTAGAGTGCATCGGGCCCGGATTCCTTGCGGATCGCGAGCAGCCGGTCGCCGATCTCCTCGATCGCCTTTTCCCAGGACAGGCGCTGGTACTTGCCGTTCACCAGCTTCATCGGGTATTTCAGACGGTGCGAGTGCTCGGTCATGCCGTGCTCGCGCACCGAGGCGCCCTTGGCACAGTGCGCGCCGAGATTCAGGGGCGAGTCGAACACCGGCTCCTGGCGCACCCAGACGCCGTTCTGCACCACCGCGTCCACCGCGCAGCCCACCGAGCAGTGCGTGCAGACGGTGCGCTTCACTTCGATGGCACCGCTCTTCTCCGCGGCCGCCTCGGCCTTGCCGATCATGCTGAACGGCAGCTGCGTCGCGAACGCGCCCGCGCCGGCGGCGATCCCGGAGCGCTTGAGGAAGCCGCGGCGGTCGATCGTCTTGGCGAGCATGCCCGAGAGGCTGCGCCGCAGCTTCGACTCGGTGCGGATCGATCCGGAGGAAAGATGCGCGGAAGCACCAGCGGATTTCCTGGTAAGCAACATGGTCGGGGCTCCTCGGTCAGACTTTTGCGGTGTTGTAGTAGCTGCGCACGTGCGCGGTGTCCTGATAGCCTTTGCCGCGCCGCTTGTCGTTGCTCGCGGTGGCCTTCAGTTGGTCGGGAGCGGGAGCCGGATTGACGATCGCGGCGACCGCGGCGGCGCTGCCGGCGCCGGCAGCGATCAGGAAGTTCCTGCGGCTGAGTTTTGATTTGGTTTCATTCATAGCTTCCCTCCTAAGGCACAACTGAGATATATGTAGCGCACTGCATAACGGGTGATTAGAACACCTTTAGGGCTTCGGCTTCAACCACAAAGAAGGCGCGCGCGAATAGCCCCACCAGCCTGTAGAAATTGGCTTTGTCGCTTGCGTCTATCGCATCGCAGAATGCGGAATACGCGGGCCCGATGAAGCGGCCGAAGAAGTCCTGTTGATTTTGCAGCGCAGCATTGTCGGATCCCAATGAAATCAAGTGGCGCATCACGTCCAGGAGCGCCGCAATATGATCTTCAGGCTCGTGTGTATGCGCCGCCCGGGCGAGTCCCAGACCGGCGAGCTCGCTGCGCAATCGGACCAGGATTTTCTCCCGTCCGGTCGCCGCCAGGTAGTAGCTCGCGTAAGGCGTCACCGGCGCTTTGCCGGTTCCGACGAAGAGCTCGTCGTATTCCAGCCGGGCGGCCTCGGCGTCCATGGCACGCGCTGCGGCGGCGAGCCGCTTCCAGGCTTCGCCAATCGGCGACGGCGCGGCACCCGCAGAGGACTCGTCGGCGCCGCCGATCACGGCGAGCAACCCTGAGTCCGGGCCGGCGTAAAACAGCCTCGCGAGCAAGGCGTAGTAGCCGGCGCGCGCCTCGTCTTCCGGGACTTCCGGCGGCTGGAAATGCAGCGGCGTGACGGTCGCGGTCATTTCTTCCCGTCGAGGATCGACGCCTCGCTCTTGTTTTCCATCATGTCGACCACGCGGCAGTCGGCGCACATCTGCAGGCGCTTCAGCGCCCCATCGCCCGCGAACATCGAGTGGCCGGCGAGCTTGCCGAGCATGTTGTCGACCATCTGGCGCGTGCCGAAGGGCTTGCCGCAGCGCACGCAGTTGAACGGCTCGGCCTGGTGGAGAACGACCTCCTGTTTGGCCTGTGCCGCGAGCAGCAAGCGCGGAACGAGCGAGATGGCGTTCTCCGGACAGGTCTTCTCGCACAAGCCGCATTGCACGCAATTGCGCTCGATGAATTTCAGCATCGGCTGGTCGCGCCCGTCCACCAGTGCCGACTCGGGACAGGCTCCGACGCAGGCCATGCACAGGGTGCAGGTTTTCTTGTCGACCACGACCTGCCCGTAGGGCGCCCCGGCGCCGAGCGCAATTTCCTCTTTCGGCGCGGGCGCGAGCTTTGCGAGGGTGTCGACGGCGAATTCGAGCGTGGCACGCTTCTCGGGAAAGAGATTGTAGGTAGCCGGCTTCGATACCCCTCCTGCCCGCTCCAGCGCCCAGATTTCTCTTTCGAGCTGCGAGGGATCGTCGCTGGCGAGGAAATGGAAATGCGCCCCGCCGTAGCCGAGCGCGCTGACGATGGTCTGCGCGTATCCCATCTGCTTCCTCGAGGCGGCCCCATACTCTTCGGCCTGGCGCGGGGTCGCAAGCACCGCCACCTGGCTCGCGCCGTAGGCAAGCGCCGCAAGCAGCAAGTCCATGCCGACCGAAGCGGGATGATGAGTTTCAAGCGGGATGACGCGCGCCGGCAGCCCCTTGCCCCGACGTGCGAGTTTCGCGATCAAGGCGCGACTGTCGCTCGCATCGTGCAGCAGCAGGCACGCGTCCTTGCCGCCCGCCTGCGTGTATACGGCGAGCAGGCGCTTCAGGCGAGCACCGATGTCCGCAACGCCGGGATAGACGTGTGTCAGCGCCCCGGAGGGGCAGACCGTCGCGCACCCGCCGCAGCCCATGCACAGGTGCGGATCGACCCTGACGTGGTCGCCGTCGGGCGCGATCGCGGCGGTCGAGCAGACATCGAGGCAGTTGGTACAACCGGTTTTCGACGAACGGCTATGGGCGCAGATCTTCTCGTTGTAGGCGAAAAACCGCGGCTTCTCGAACTCACCCACCAGCTGCCCGAGCTGCGCTGCGGCGAGCGCCTGCTCGAGCGGATCGGCACCCGGCGCGAGATAGCCCTGCGGCGGCTGCGGAGTGCGGATCAGGGGCTGCGGCGACAGATCGAGCACCAGGTCGAAGCGCTCGTTGCGCGCGCGATCGCTGCGCCCGAAGTCGATTGCACCTATCGCGCCGCACGCCTTGACGCACTGGCGGTGCGCCTTGCACTTGTCCATGTCGATCTGGTAGGAAAAATCGATCGCCTGCTCCGGGCAGGCGCGAACGCAGGCGTTGCAGCGCGTGCAGACTTCGAGATCGATGGGATTGTCCTGCTCCCACGTGACTTCGAATTCGCCCAAATGGCCTATCACCGATTTCGCCTTGCCCGACCACACCGGATAGCGGCGCTCCGCCGGCAGCTCGGCACCTGCGGGGGCGGTCATGAGCACGCTCACTTCGAGCTGCCCGGCGAGCTTTTCGGCCCAGGCGAGCGCCGCCCCGCCCGGCCCGATGACGATCAGTTGCCCGCCAGACTTGTAGCTCACGCTCGGCACCGATTCCGGCTCGGGGAGGTCGGCAAGCGCGAGGAGCGCGGCGATCTTCGGCGTCGCCTTGGCGCCCTCCTGCGACCATCCGGCGTGCTCGCGGATGTTGATGAAGTCGATCTCGGTGGCAGCACCGGCATCCCGGGCAATCTCAGAAAAAAGCGGCGCCTCCTGAGTGCAGGCGACCACGCAGGCCTCGCCTTGCAGCGCGTCCTGGAAGCTGCCCACTTCCTTGCGACACAACTCAGTGTGGATCTGGATGGGCTGCTTGAGCCTCAGTGCCGCGCCAAGCAACTGGGCGTCGAGCGCCATGGTCTTGTTGCAGTTGCAGAGCTTGAGCGTCTTGTCGTCGAACGCCATGTCAGGCCTTGTTCGCCGGTTCAGCGGGAGACAGGGGCGGTGCTTCCGCGGTGCGTTGCGGTTCGGACTTCTCGGGTTCGGGAAGCGGCTGCGCGGCGGGCTCTTGCGCAACGAGCGGAACATCCTTCGACGTTTCCTTCTTCTCCTCGTCGAATAACAACCCCTTCGCATGTTCGAGGGTCTTCAGCATCGCCAGGGGAATGGGTTCACCTTTGGTAAAATCTTCGCAGTACGCCTCGAACCGTTCGAAGTTTTCGAAGTGCGGATCGCTGAAGAGCTTCTTCAGCGCCGAGCGCCTCAGGTTTTCGTCCACGCCGGGCTTGAGAAACCCGGTGTAGTCCGAGGTCAGTCCCTTGAGCGACTCGATGGACGGCAGTGGCGGTTCCGCGTCCGCGGCCGGCGCCCCCGGTGCATTCGCCGGCGTCACCGCCTGCGGCGCGGGCACGTCGTCCGGCTTCGGCCCGGACGGCTTCTCCTCCGTCTTTCGCGCTTCGATCTTGCGGCGCGACCAGCGCGAAACGAAATCTTCGCCGTCGTCCGCGTTCATGGATCAGCGATCATCGCGCCTCGCTCCCTTGAACGAGGGCGGTCGCGAACGCTTCTTGGGCTCCGGGCGGTAGTGCTTCTCGACGAACTCGGCGAGCCAAGGCGTCCACTCGGCGGGCAGCGGCACCCCGTCGACGCGCGCACCGGCATCCATGAGGCGGCCGGCTTCGTTGTAGCTCACCGTAACGATCATCGGCACCGCGCGTCCTTCCTCGTCGTTCCAGTTGACGAAGACGAAGGGCTTCGGCGAGGAGAGATTGAGATAATACCCTTCCGCCTCGTCGGCATAGAGTTCGAGCTTGAAGCCCGGGTGCAGCCATTGCGTGCGTTCCGGGTTCTCGATCAGCAGCCGCGGCGGCGCGCCGGGCGGATCGCGATCGGGAACGACACCGAGGGTTTCCCATTTCTGGGACTCCCAGCGGCTCTGGATCGGCGTGCGCTCCATCACCACGGCGACGGCGAGACTCGGGCGAAGCATCCGGCTATACTGCTCGGCTACGAAAACGCCCGATTATGAACTGCATTTCCTGACGCGGCTACGCCATGACCGACCGGATCATCAGGATCAGCGACGCGCGCAGGGCAAAACCCCTGCCCCCGGCAGGGATTAACGCGCCTTCGGCGCGGACTGGAATCGACGCGCTCGGCCGCCCGCTGCACGATCTGCGCATTTCGGTCACCGACCGCTGCAATTTCCGCTGCGTGTACTGCATGCCGAAGGACGTCTTCGGCCCCGACTACGCGTTTCTCGCGAAGAGCGAATTGCTGTCTTTCGAGGAGATCGCCCGCCTCGCGCGCGTCTTCCGGGGCGAAGGCGTGGAGAAGATCCGGCTGACCGGCGGCGAACCGCTGCTGCGCAAGAATCTCGAGCGCCTGATCGAGCTGCTTGCCGACATTCCGGGCGTCGAACTGACGCTGACGACGAACGGCTCGCTGCTCGCGAAAAAAGCCCGGGCGCTCAAGGCCGCGGGCCTGAAGCGCGTCACGGTGAGCCTCGATTCGCTCGACGACGCGGTGTTCCGCCGCATGAACGACGCCGACTTCCCGGTGTCGGAAGTGCTGAACGGCATCGACGCCGCCGCCTCCGCGGGCCTGGCACCGATCAAGATCAACATGGTGGTGAAGCGCGGGGCGAACGAGGATTCGGTCCTGCCGATGGCGCGCTACTTCAAGGGCAGCGGCCATATCGTTCGCTTCATCGAGTACATGGACGTGGGCGCGACCAACGGCTGGCGCATGGACGACGTGGTGCCCTCGGCCGAGCTGGTGCGCACCATCGCCGCTACCATGCCTCTCGATCAGGTCGATCCGAACTACACCGGTGAAGTCGCCGAGCGCTGGCGCTACCGGGACGGCTCGGGGGAAATCGGCGTGATCTCCTCGGTGACCCAGGCCTTCTGCAGAACCTGCACGCGCGCGCGACTGTCCACCGAAGGCATGCTGTATACGTGTCTTTTCGCCACCGCCGGCTACGACCTGCGCGCCATGCTGCGCGGCGGCTCGGCCGACGCGCAGATAGCCTCCGCGGTCGCGCGCATCTGGCAGGCCCGCGGCGACCGCTACTCGGAGATCCGCACCGCGGAGACCGCGGGCAAGCGCAAGATCGAGATGTCCTACATCGGCGGATAGTCCAAGTGGGGAACGAGGATCTCGCTCGGGTGGTCGCGCTCCTGGAGGAAATCCGCGACGGCCAGCGCCTGCAGCTCGAACGCCAAGCCGAGGCGCTGGCGTTGCAGCGCGAACAATTCGCCATGGTGCAGAAGCAGTACGAGCGCGCCGAGCGCATCCAGGATCGCGCCGAGGTGCTGCAGACGCGAAGCGCGCAAATCGTCGGTACCGCGCGCAAGGTGATGATCGTCGTGCTTCCGGTCATCACCGTTCTCATCATCTACCTCTCCTGGCTGCTGTTCCGCCGCTGATGCGCTCATGAAGCGGTCCGCCAAGCCCCGGATCACCAACGCTTCGCGCCCCCTCACCTTCGAGGTCGAGGCGATCAACGAGCGCGGCGAAGCCGTGCCGACGCCCATCGCGGGGGAACATCCGCTTACGCTCTACGTGGACAAGCGCGAGATCGTGACGCTGATGACCCTCGGCCAGGCGCCCGAGGCGCTCGCCATCGGTTACCTGCGCAACCAGCGCCTCATCGAGTCAATAGGGCAACTCGCCGCGGTTCAGGTCGATTGGGAAACGGACTCGGTTGCGATCACCACGCGCAAACCGCTTCTCGGGATCGAGGCGAGGATCACCAAGCGCACCGTGACCTCCGGCTGCGGCCAGGGTACGGTGTTCGGCGGCCTGATGGAAGAAATCGACTCGATCAAGTTGCGCGACGACGTGACGCTCGGCGAAGACGCGCTGCATGCCTTGCTCGAGGCGGTGCGCCGCCACGAGGCCATCTACAAGGAAGCCGGCGCGGTGCACGGCTGCGCGCTTGTCGAAAACGCCGCCGGGGCTCCGCCGAAAATCCTCTACTTCGTCGAGGACGTCGGCCGCCACAACGCGGTCGATGCGATCGCCGGGCAGATGTGGCTGGACGACGTCGACGGGTCGGACAAGATCTTCTACACCACCGGCCGGCTCACCTCCGAAATGGTGATCAAGGCCGCGCAGATGCGCATCCCTTTCCTCGTTTCCCGCTCGGGGCTCACCAAGATGGGCCACGACATCGCCGAGCGGCTCGGCATCACCATGATCGGGCGCGCCGCCGGAGGCAAACATTACCTGCTGTTCACCGGCCGGCACCGTTTCAGGAAGACGGTCGCGCCGACGCTGATAGCGTAGCCGCGTGAATCCCGGCGTCACAGGACTGATCCTCGCCGGCGGCAAGGGCAGTCGCATGGGCGGCGTCGACAAGGGCCTGCAGACGTTCCGCGGTCGGCGGCTGATCGACCACGTCTACGAGCGCCTGGCGCCGCAGGTCGGCGGCGTCGTCATCAACGCCAACCAGAACCACGAGAAGTACCGGACTTTCGGCGTTCGCGTGGTGAGCGACGCGATTGCAGGTTATGCCGGTCCG
The DNA here is from genome assembly GCA_041496705.1 of Gammaproteobacteria bacterium. Lineage (GTDB taxonomy): Bacteria > Pseudomonadota > Gammaproteobacteria > Burkholderiales > SG8-39 > VBDM01. Next base: position 9,584 of record JBGQFD010000035.1, read on the forward strand.
CTCGCCGGACTGCACACCGGGCTCTCGATCTCCAAGCGGCCGTATCTCGCTTCGGTGCCGTGCGATTCGCCTTTCCTGCCGGAGGACCTGGTCGAGCGGCTGTACCAGCGGCTGGATGACGCGGGCGCGGAACTCGCCGTGGCGAAGACCGGCGACCAGCCGCACCCGGTGTTTTCCCTGATGCGCCGCGGCGTGCTCGATCACCTCGCCGATTTCCTGAAGGAGGGCGGCCGCAAGATCGACGCCTGGTACGCGACGCTCAACGTGGTGGAAGTCGCCTTCGACGACGAGGCCGAGGCGTTCTCCAATATCAATACCCGCGAGGAGCTGCACACCTGGGAAAAGGTGCCGCCGGCTTGAGTCCTGGATGGAAAGACGTGTACTCTGCCTGGCATTCCCCGAACGAGAGGACTCCCCATGCGTGACAAGTTCATCCGGCTGTTGCTGTCTTCGATCGCTGCCACCGCGGCGCTCGCGCCATCCCTGCCCGCGGCTGCTCAGGGCGACCCGATCCGCATCGGCTTCCTCACCGTGCGCACCGGCCCGCTCGCCGCTGGCGGCAAGCAGATGGAGGAAGGCATCCACCTGTTCTTGAAGGAGCGTAACCAGACCATCGCCGGCCGCAAGGTCGAGCTGATCATCGCCGACACCGGCGGCAATCCCGCGGGTGCGCGGACCAAGACCCAGGAACTGGTCGAGCGCAACAAGGTGCACGTGATCATCGGGCCGCTCGCCGCGTTCGAGGCGATCGCCATCGACGACTACATCCGCCAGACCGGAACGCCCATCGTCTCCTGCTCGGCCGCCGCCGAGGACCTCACGCAGAGGAAAGCGAGCCCCTGGTTCGTGCGCAGCGCGGCGAGCTCGGGACAGCCCAACCACGCACTGGGGGACTACGCCGCCAAGACCCTGGGCTACCGGCGCGTGGCGATCATCGCCGACGATTTCGCCTACGGCCACGAGACCGCTGCCGGTTTCCAGCGCGTGTTCGAGGACGCCGGGGGCAAGGTCGTGCAGAAGCTCTGGTCGCCCCTCGCCGTGCCCGACTACGGCACCTACATCGCGCAGTTGAAGAAGGACGTGGACGCGGTCTACGCCGGCTTCGCCGGCGCGAACGGCTTCCGCTTCCTGCGGCAATACAAGGAATACGGCATGAAGCTTCCGGTGCTCGGCAGCATGACCACCGCCGACGAGGGCATCCTCAAGCAGATGGGCGACGAGGCCCTCGGCGTGGTCACCGGCGGCTGGTACGCGGCCGGCATCGAATCGCCGGAAAACGCGCGCTTCGTCGCCGCGGTGAACAAGGAGTACGGCGCCGACCCGGGCTACTACACGCTGGGCGCCTACTCGGCCGGCGCGCTGGTGGAGGCCGCCGCGAAAGCGGTGAACGGCAGGGTCGAGGAAAAGGAAGCCTTCATGAAGGCGCTGCGCAACCCGGGCTCGGTCAAGGACCCGCGCGGCGACTGGCGCATGGACGCGTACGGCAACCCGGTGATGAACATCTACATCCGCAAGGTCGAGCGCAAGGGCGGAAAGCTCGTCAACACCGTGGTGAAGACCTATCCGCAGGTGAGCCAGTTCTGGACCTACGACCCGAAGGCGTTTCTCGCCGGGCCGGTGTACTCGCGCGACGTGCCGGCATCGAAGAACCTGGAACCTTGAGCCGGGCGAACGCGCCCGCACCGCTCACCTTCGGTCCAGCCCGCGGGACCAGAGCTCGAAGGAGTCGCGCGCACGGCGTTCGCGCTCAGTGCGCCAGCGGATCGGGACGCATCTGGATGTGCACCGCGCGCGGCTTGCTGCCCTTGCCGCCTTCCATCAGCCATGGCGTGCGATCGCCGTTCGTGCTCCACAGCCCGCGGCCTTTCCAGCCGGCGTTCGGATCGTCGATGCGCCCGTCGAAGCCCTTGGCGTAGAACCCCATCGGGTACGGAATGCGCAGTGTGACCATCTTGCCGTCCTTCAGCGCGACGAAGCCGTCATTGAGGTTGGCGGTTGACATCGGGATGTTCTCGCCAAGCCCGAACGTGTTGTGCTGATCGACCCAGGTGTAGTAGCTCGACTCGGCGCTGTTCTTGCCCAGCCTTTCGAAGCCGGGACCCGGGTACTGATAGAACGACCAGCCCTCGGGGCAATGATCGCCGGTCGCCTTGGACCCATTGAGAGGACCCTTGCACTTGCGCCGGTCGAAGCTTCCGAGATGGCCGCTCGAGAGCGACGCCCAGACGACGCCGTTCCTGTCGATGTCCCCGCCGCGAATGCCGAATGCAGGCGCGGGCACGTTGTAGATTTCCGACAGTCCCGTGTCGGGCACAAAGCGCACGAACGCCGGCGTGCCGCCGAAGACGCCGGTGGTATACCAGATCGAGCCGTCCGTTGGATGTGGCATTACGGCATAGGGTCCTGACCCGGGTACGATGCGCTTGTCCTTGGCCGGATCGGCCGGCTGGTTCGGCTCGACGTATTCGTCGCGCTTGCCGTTGCCATTGGTATCGAGGATAAATGGCGACCAGCCCTGCGATTTCGCCGCATCGCCGGTCTCCTCGAACATCCTGGTGTTGACCCAGCCCGCCACCGGGCCGGTGCCGCTCAGCCACAGCGTGTCGTTGGCGTCATAGCCGAACTGCGGGTGATGGGTGCCGAAGCAGGTGTCGACGAAGGTGTACTGCATAGTCTTGGGATCGAGCATTGCCACCTGGCGCGGTGACCGATCCAGCGGAAACACCTTGGCCGACGGATGGTCCGAGCCCTTCTTGCAGAAGGCTGGGTTTTCCATGCCGCGCACGGTCGCCGCCATCCACACGCGGCCCTTCTTGTCGAACATGGCATTGTGGTTGTTGGCCCGGGTGTCCCAGGTCTTCTCCTCGCCCCAGTAGGCCGAGGGCTGCAGCGGTTTGATGCTGGCGGCATGGCCGGGTCCAAGGGATTCCGGCATTCCCGGATCGCGCACCGGCATCTTGAAGGCCGTCACAGTGTTCGTCTTGGGATCGAGAATCGGCATCACGTCGGTGCTGTATTCGGGCGAGCCGTAGAGCGGGCCGTAGGCATTGACCGTCGGATTGCGCCGGTCGGACGCGATCAGGTCGTGCAGATATTGCTTTTCATTGTGCCATTCCCAGGAGGTGACGACGATGTTGCGCTCGACACCCTGCGGCCGTGGCGGCTTGGCCTTGGGCAGTTCGCCCTTGGCGATACGGTCCGTCCAGTCCCCAAGGTACTTGAACGGCGCGCCGCCGAAATTCCCGGCGAGCTGGGTGGTCATCTGCTCGCCGGACTGGCCCGATTGAATGCGGCGTATCCAGGCATCCCGGCCCGACTCGAACGGGCCAAACTGCGCCGGGATCGTGCGGGTGGACTCCTGGCCGAGCTGGTGACAGCCGATGCAGCCGATATTCTTCATCTGCTTCAGCCAATCGGTCTGCGTGAGCTTGGCCGGGATGTTGCTCTTGCCGCCGAACTCGCTCGCCGGCGGGATCGATATCATCGAGTACCAGTAGATCGCAGGATAGTAATGCGCTGCCGCCGCCGCGTTCGGCGCCGGCACCGCTGTGAGATTGAGCCGCTGGCCGGGTTTCGCGCGCAGCTTGGGCGAATCCACCAGCCCGTAGCCGCGCACCCAGACGCTGTAGGTGGCCGTCGGCAAGTCGGGGATGACATAGCGTCCTTGGTCGTCGGTGACCACCATCCGGGCGAATTTGGTCGGCAGGTCCGTCGTTTCCGCGATCACCCAGACTCCGGCTTCGGGCCCTTTCGGTCCGCGCACCACCCCGCCGATGTCGTCGTTGTCGATGACCACCGCAGCCGCCTGCTGCGCAACCGCCGGTGCCGGCACGGCGGCCGCAAGCGCGGCGATGCCGACCGCAACCGCCATCGTAGTATTCAGGCATTGTCCCAGTGTCATTCTCGCCTCCTTGTCAGTCCGTTCACGCGCTAGCCGTGACCGGGCAACATGGTATACCTACTCAGGCAAACGGGTGCCGGCGCTTCGCGGACTTTTTCCTTGTCGGCGCGAACGCGCGATAATCCCACGCATGGCGACGCTAAAGGAAATTATCAGCTGCACGAGCGAGTACGATCCGGACGCGCTGCCGGTGGCGAAGGCGAACGCCGTGATCCGCGGCTTCGTCAAGCCAGTCTCAGGCGCAGAAACAGTTCCAGTGCGCGCTGCGCTCGGTCGGGTGCTGGCGAAAGACGTGGTCTCACCCATCAATGTCCCCTCGCACGACAACTCCGCGATGGACGGCTACGCGGTGCGCAACGACGACCTGGGCGCAGGAGCACTGGTGACGACGCTCACCGAGATCGGCACGGCCTACGCCGGCAGGGAATTCGCGGGTGAAGTGAAGCGCGGCGAGTGCGTGCGCGTCATGACCGGCGCGGTGATGCCGAAGAACACCGACACCGTCGTCATCCAGGAAGCGGTCACTGTGGACGGCAAGCGCGTCACCATTCCCGCGGGACAGGAACCCGGACAGAACCGGCGGTTTGCGGGGGAAGACCTGCAGAAAGGCAAACCGGCGCTGCGCGCCGGCCGGATGCTGCGTCCCGCCGATATCGGAATGATCGCTTCGCTCGGCATCGGCGAGGTGAGCGTGCGGCGGAAGCTCAAAGTCGCATTTTTCTCCACTGGCGACGAGCTGGTATCGGTCGGGAAAAGCCTGAAGGCCGGCGAAGTGTACGACTCGAACCGCTACACGCTCTGGGGGATGCTGCAACGTCTCGGTTGCGAGGTGGTCGACCTCGGCGTGGTGCGCGACGATCCGAAGAAACTCGAGGATGCGTTCCGCAAGGCCGCTGCCATGGCAGACGCGGTGGTCACCTCGGGTGGCGTGTCGGTGGGCGAAGCCGATTTCACGAAACAGATGATGGCGAAGCTCGGCGAAGTCGTGTTCTGGAAGATCGCCATGCGCCCCGGCCGGCCGATGGCCTTCGGCCGCATCCGCGCGCGCGGAAAATCGGCTTACCTCTTCGGCTTGCCCGGCAATCCCGTGGCCGTGATGGTCACCTTCTATCACTTCGTGCGCGGCGCGTTGCTCACCATGATGGGGCGGAGCGACACCGAGTTGCCGCTCCTGCGCGCCAAGGCCGACGGCGCGATACGCAAGAAACCCGGCCGCACCGAATACCAGCGCGGGATATTGGAATTCAAGGGCGGCGAATGGTGCGTGCGCGTCACCGGCGCGCAAGGGTCGGGGATTCTGCGTTCGATGTCGGAAGCGAATTGTTTTGTCGTGCTCGGGCACGAGCAGGGGGCGGTGAAGGCGGGGGACTATGTGGAGGTGATGGTGATGGACGGGTTGGTGTAGCCCCGGCGTTGCCGCACCACCGGGTTGCGTGCGCGGGGATATGCTTCTAGCATGACGCTGACAAGACGCGCCCGCTGGAACACGATGGCGCCGGGGAGGATCCATGTGGTTTGTCGGCGTCGGCTTAGTGATCGGGCTGTTGGTCGGCGTGAATCTGGGCCACGACATGTGGATCGTCGGCGCCGTGGCCGGCGCAGTTGCAGGCTGGGGGACAAACGCCTGGAGGAGTACAGCGCGAGGCGTCGAAGCGCTTGCCGCGCTTTCTTCTGAACTTAAGGATCTGAGCGCGCGCCTCGCCGCGGTGGAGAAGCGGCTCGCCATAACACCGCCGCCGATTACATCGCGCGTCCCCGAACCACCCAAGCCGTTAGACGAGTCGGCGCAGGCGCCCGTGACGCCCAGTCCGGAGCCACTCACCCATGCGACAGGCCTTTCCGCAAGGCCAGGAGATTTCCTCAGGGAGGCACCATTCCGCGAACCCCTCGCAGCTGCGGAGTCCCCTCGCCTCGCACCGAAGCCGGAGCCCGGGCCGGCGCCCGAACCCAATCCCATCATCAAGTGGTTGCTCGGCGGAAACACCGTCGTCCGCGTCGGCGTCGTGATCCTTTTCTTCGGCGTCGCGTTCCTGCTCAAGTACGCTTACGAGCACACACACGTGCCCATCGAAGTTCGGCTCATCGGCGTCGCGCTGGGCGCAGTCGTCCTGCTGGTGCTGGGATGGCGGCTTCGGGACAAGCGGCCCGGATATGCGTTGTCGCTGCAAGGCGGCGGCGTCGGCCTGCTCTATCTCACCATCTTCGCCGCCTTTCGATTGTATTCACTCCTGCCCCCTCTTCCGGCGTTCGTACTCCTGCTTGCCGTAGCGGTCTTTTCCGCCGCGCTCGCGGTGCTGCAAAACTCGCTCGCGCTCGCCGTCCTCGGCGCGAGCGGCGGCTTCCTCGCGCCCGTGCTCGCGTCCACGGGAAAAGGCAGCCACGTGATGCTCTTCTCGTACTATCTGGTGCTGAACCTGGGGATCTTCGCCGTTGCCTGGCGCAAAGCCTGGCGCGTCCTCAACCTCGTCGGCTTTGGCTTTACCTTCGTCATCGGGACGATGTGGGGAGTGACTTCCTACCGTCCGGAATTCTTCGCCTCCACCGAGCCCTTCCTTGCCGCGTTCTTCCTGCTCTACGTCGCGATCCCGATTCTGTACTCGCGCCGCGAAGTCTTCGCGCTGCGCCACTACGTCGACGGCACGCTCGTCTTCGGCGTGCCGCTCGTCGCCTTCGGGCTGCAGACGGGCCTCGTGCGCCAGTTCGAGTACGGGGCGGCGTGGAGCGCATTCGCACTCGGCGCCTTCTACCTGATGCTCGCTTCTGCGTTGTGGCGCCGCGCCGGGGAAAACCTGCGCCTGCTCACGGAGTCGTTTCTCGCGCTCGGCGTGGGATTCGGCACGCTCGCGATCCCGCTCGCCTTCGACGGACGCATCACTTCCGCGGCCTGGGCGCTGGAAGGCGCGGCCATCGTCTGGGTGAGCGCACGCCAGGGGCGCGTGCTCGGTCTCGCCTTCGGGCTCGCACTGCAATTCGCCGCAGGCATCGCCTTTCTGTTCGACGTGGAGAAAGGCTACGGGCCGGCTCCCGTGCTCAACGCCTTCTATCTGGGTTGCGTGTTCGTCGCAATCGGCGCGCTCTTCTGCTCGGCCTACCTCGAACGCAGGCGCGGGAAATCGGGGCAGCCCTGGGAACCTGCCGTCGCTGCCTTGTTGCTCGTCTGGGGTGCACTGTGGTGGGCGTTCGGCGGTCTGCACGAGATTCACCGCCATTTGGATCGCGAAGTGGAAACGCACGCGGCGTTGATCTATCTCGCCAGTTCCGCCGCGGTCTTCAGCCTGCTCTCGAAATCGCTCGACTGGCAACGCGCCCGCTGGCCTGCGTACGCCATTGCGCCGATCGCCGCGCTGGCTCTTACGCAGGAGGTCGACCGCGGGTCCCACCCCTTCGCGAATTGGGGCTGGCTCGCCTGGCCGCTCGCATGGATCGAGCATCTTTGGGTGTTGCGGCGTCACGAGCATCAGGATCAGGCGTTGCACGAGTGGCTGCACGCAATCGGACTCTGGTTGCTCGTCGTCGTGGCGTGCTGGGAGTTCGCCTGGCAAATCGATCGCGCGGTCGAGGGCAAGCGCGTCTGGCCGCTCATCGCCTGGGCCGTAGTGCCGGCCGTCGTTCTGAGTCTGCTCACATCGAGCCGGGCGCGCCAGGCCTGGCCGGTTTCGCAACATACAAAAAGCTACTTGGTGCTGGGTGCTGTTCCCATTGCAGTGTTCCTCGGAGTCTGGACAGTCTTTGCGAATTTCACGAGCAACGGCGATCCGGCTCCCTTGCCGTACCTGCCTCTCCTGAATCCTCTGGACATCGCCCAGGCGCTGGTGTTCGTGGTCCTCGCCTACTGGCTTATGACGCTCAGGGGTTTGGGCTATCTCGAGCTGATCGGCACGACGCCCAGGCCGCTGTATGCACTTTTCGGCGGCGCGACCTTCATCTGGGCAAACGGCGTGCTCCTGCGAACTTTGCATCACTGGGCCGACGTTCCTTTCCAGCTTGACGCCATGCTGCGCTCCGTTCTCGTCCAGGCGGCGTTCTCCCTCTTCTGGTCGATTCTCGCGCTCGCGACCATGCTCTTCGCGACGCGCAAGGCCTTGCGCGAGTTGTGGCTCACGGGCGCAGCGCTGATGGGTATGGTGGTCGTGAAGCTCTTTCTCGTCGATCTTTCGAATGTCGGCACGGTGGAGCGCATCGTATCGTTCATCGGGGTGGGAATCTTTCTGCTCGTCATCGGCTACTTCTCACCAGTTCCTCCGAAGGTTCGAATGAAAAACCCAAAATGAGAGCCGTGATTTTCGCAGCCGCCCTGTCCGGCCTACCGGTCGTCGGAGCACTTTGCGCCGAGAGTCCCTCGAACTTTGCCTACGGGGCCTCCATTCGCGCCGACGCGAGCGAGTCGCTGTACCGGCTGGAATTGCCGCGTGCCGTCTACCGCGGAGCGGTGCGGCGGGATCTGGGCGATCTGCGCGTGTTCAACGGCGCGAGTGAAGTCGTCCCCCATGCATTTCGTCCGCGCGCCAGCACCGAGACCCAGAAGCGCGAGCCGGTCGCACTCGGCTTCTTTCCGCTGTACGGCGAGGAACCGAATCAGCTCGATGGATTGTCTCTGCGCGTCGAGCGGCGCGCTTCGGGAACCATCATCAAGCTCGACGAGCGCGCCGGATCGCCCGGATCGAAGAACCTGCTCGCGTATCTGGTGGACGCGAGCGCGCTGCAGATTCCCGTGCGCGCCCTAGATCTGGAAGTCCAGGGCGGCGGGGCTTACGCCGCCAACCTCAGCGTCGAGGCCGGCGACGACCTGTCGACGTGGAGCACGGTCGTGGCGAGGGCACCGATCCTGTCCCTGCAGCACGCGGGCGCGATGCTCGAGCAGCGGCGCATCGAGTTCGCGTCGCGCAAGCCGAAGTACTTCCGCATTTCCTGGAGCGGCATGCCGGCCACCGCCCGGCTCGGCGCGCTGCGCGCCGAACCGGGCGACGCGCAGGTCGACGCGGTGAGGCAATGGGAGCCCGTCCCCGGGCGCGCCGTCGCGGACAAGCCCGGCGAATACGTCTTCGACGCACAGGGACAATTCCCCGCGGATCGCCTGCGCCTGGAGCTTCCGCAGGCCAACACCGTGGTACAGGTGCGGTTCGCGTCGCGCGCACGCGCCGACTCGCCCTGGCGGCCGCTGGCGGGCGCAACGGCGTACCGGCTTCGCCGTGACGGCGTGGACGTCTCGAATCCGGACGTCCCGACAGGCGAAAACGCCGACCGCTACTGGCTCCTTCGCGTCGACCAGAAGGGCGGCGGGCTGGGGGCGGGCGAACCCAGACTGCTGCTCGGCTGGCTGCCGCAGGAGATCGTATGGGTCGCGCGCGGCAATCCGCCTTTCACCCTCGCCTATGGCAGCCGCGAGGCAAAACCCTCGGCCTACGCGATCGAGTCGCTCATCCCTGGCTACCGCCGCGACGCCGATCTGGGTGCCAAAGTCGCGACCGTCGCGCAAGGCTCGCCCGCGTCGGTGAAATCCGTGGACGTCGACGCGCCCGCCGTGCTCGGCGGACAGAGCGTCCTGGAAGAACGGATCGACCTCAAGCGCGGAGCGCTCTGGGCGGCGCTCGTCGCCGGCGTGGCGTTTCTCGGGTGGATGGCTTGGAGGCTCTTGAAGCAGATGAATGCGGGCGCAAGGCCGCCGGCAGATTGAGGTCATGGACCGATGGGCCTGGGGACCTTCAGCAAGAGCGATGCGTAAACGGTTCCTAGCTCTGGTTGCCTCCTTCCTGCTTCTCGTAGGCTTCGCCAGCGTCGCCGCCGACCTCTCGATCGCGACGACCGCACCCGACGGCACCACGGAGCAGGTTCCGACGACCCTGTCCAGACCCGACGGCCCCGGCCCCTTCCCCGCCATCGTGCTCATGCACGACTGCAGCGGCCTCGGTCCCGCTTCCAGCGGCGCACCGGGACGCTGGGCAAAGGAATTGGTACAACGCGGCTACGTCGTGGTCCTCCCCGACAGTTTCACCACGCGCGGGCACGCCGGTGGCATTTGCACCGTGCCGCCGAAACAGCGCCGCGGTGACCTCAGTTTTGAGCGCCGCGCCCGCGACGCCTACGCCGCGCTCGCCTGGCTGCGCGCGCAAGCCTACGTCGACCCGAAGCGTGTTGGTCTTATGGGCGGCTCGCACGGCGGGGCGACGACGCTCGCCGCGATCCTTGCGCCGGCGGGCGACGCCGAATCCAGACGCGGCGGTTTCGCTGCCGCGGTCGCGCTCTATCCACGCTGCCAGCCATTCAACAGGCGGCAATCCGGCACGCGGCCGCTCGCCCCGCTCTTCATCCTCATCGGCGAGAAGGACGACTGGACGCCGGCTGAACCCTGCCGCCGGCTCGCCGAAACCGCTCAGGCCGCCCGCCAGCCGGTGACGATCAAGATCTACCCTGGCGCGCACCACTCCTTCGACAGCCCCAACCCGGTGCGCTACGTCGGGGCGCGCGTCAACCCCAGCGTTTCGGGCGGCTACGGCGCCACCACGGGCGGCGATCCCGCCGCCTGGGCGGACAGCATTCGCGAGGTCGAAGCGTTCTTCGGCAGGTACCTGTGATTCTCGAGGCGACCATCACCTGCCCGTTCTGCGGGCACCGGCGGAGCGAGGCGATGCCCACCGACGCCTGTCTGCACTTCTACGAGTGCACCGCGTGTCGCAAGATGCTCAAGCCCAGGCCCGGCGATTGTTGTGTATTCTGCTCGTACGGTTCGGCGAAATGCCCGCCGCGGCAACGGCCGACCGGCGGATCGTAACGAATAGCGAGAATTCCGGGCTACCGCCCAACACCAGAGGAGGACTGACCGTGGAAGCGCAAAGCGAACCGAGACTGCTGTTCCCGAAGCTCAAGCCGTTCTACGACTGGGTCGCGCCGCTCACCTGGCCGCTGATCCGCCTGACCGTCGGCCTGATGATCCTTCCGCACGGCATTCCCAAGCTCATGGCGGGCGTCGCGGCGACGGCTCAATTCGCATTGGTCAAGCGAGGCATCGCGCCGGCCGAACCTCTGGCCGTGGTGCTCATCATCCTGGAAACAGTCGGCGGGCTGTGCGTCGCCCTGGGCCTCTTCACGCGCTTTTTCGCCGCGGCCATCACCATCGAAATGGCGGTGATCGCCTACCACCATCTGCCCAAATTCGGATGGACAGGTCCCGGCTACGAGTACCCGCTGATGTGGGGCCTGATGATGTTCGCCATCGCGCTGCGCGGCGGCGGCCCGTGGTCGCTCGATCGCAAGCTCGGCTGGCAGCTCTAGGCCAGCATAGGTTCGGGGTTTTCCAGAGGAAAGGGGTTCCATGACAACCATCGCCAATGGCGCAGTCGCACTCGTCGCGCTCCTGCATTTCTGGTTCCTCGTCCTCGAGATGTTCCTCTGGACCAAGCCGCTCGGTCTGAAGACCTTTCGTCTCACGCCGGACTTCGCCAGGGCGACGAAAGCGCTCGCCGCGAACCAGGGCCTGTACAACGGCTTCGTCGCGACCGGACTCGGCTGGGGTCTGGTTCTCGGCCGCGCGGGAACCTCGATCACGGTTTTTTTCCTGGGCTGCGTCATCGTCGCCGGCGTGTTCGGCGGCTTCACGGCGAGCCGCAAGATCCTCTGGGTGCAAGCGCTTCCGGGCGCGGTGGCGCTCGCGCTCGTGCTGCTCGCCTAAGCCGTCAGCCGAGCGCTGCGATCTTCGCGAGCAATTCCTTCGGATCGACGGGCTTGACGACGTAGTCTTTCGCGCCCTGGCGCATCCCCCAGATCCGGTCGGTCTCCAGTTTCTTGCTGGTGCACACGATCACCGGGATGTGCTTGGTGGCTTCGTCGTGCGTGATGGCGCGCGTCGCCTTGAAACCGTCGGTACCGGGCATGATGATGTCCATGAGGATCAGGTCCGGCTTCTCGGTCTTCGACTTGGCGATCCCCTCGTCGCCGCTCTGCGCGGTCACGCACTGATACCCCTGTGCGGTCAAGGCATCCATCAGGAACTTGCGGTCGGTGGCTGAATCATCGACGATCAGGATTTTCTTGATTGGCATGGCATCTTCTCCTCTATAAACTTGGCGGCATCGGTAGCCCGCAGCGCCATTCGAGTACTCTGCGGGTGCATCAGTATAGGCTTTGGAGAATGACTGCAGGGACATGAGATTCGCCGCAGCCGTTCGCGCAAACGTTCCACCCAACCACCCAGGGGAGAAACCATGAAACGCACCCACGCCTTTTCCGCCGTCATCGTCGCCCTGCTCGCCCTGCCGCTCGCCGCGCCCGCAGCGGAATACATGGAGAAAACGCCGTTCCAGCTCTCGCGCGCGTTCTCGCCGGGGGTGATCACCGAAGGCGGGAAGATCGTCTGGGTCGCAGGACAGACCGCCACGCGCGACAACGACGGCAAGGACATCGCCAACAACTTCGAGGCGCAGGTGAAGCAGGTGTTCTCGCAGATCGACCAGATCATGAAGCGCGCCGGTGGCAGCCTCGCCAACATCGTGCAAGTGACGGTCTTCATCAAGGAGTCGCGCTACGGCGACCGCTTCGTCGAGATGCGCAAGGACTATTTCCAGAACGGCAACTATCCCGGGAGCGCACTCATCACCGTGACCAACTTCGCGCGGCCCGGAATCGAGATCGAGATCCAGTCGGTCGGCGTGATCGGCGACCGCTGCTCGAGCGACAACCCCTGCTCGGCGGAAGGCCAGGCGAAAAAGAAGCCATGAGCGAAATCCAGCCGGCTGACCCCCGGCGCCGTCGCCGCGCCTTCGCAGCCGCGTTGACGCAGGCCGCAATCTTTCACAGAATCCCACCGCGGCCCTAACAGAGGAGATCGTCATGACGGCACTATCCGCGCTTTGGCTGCCGATCCTGCTGTCGGCAGTGTTCGTGTTCGTCGCCAGTTCCGTGATCCACATGGCCCTGCCCTGGCACAAGAACGATTGCCTGAAGGTGCCGAACGAAGACAAGGTTATGGACGCGCTGCGCCCGTTCGCGATACCGCCGGGGGACTACGGGATGCCGCGTCCCTCGAACATGCAGGAGATGCGCACGCCGGAATTCGCCGAAAGGGCGAAGCGAGGCCCGATGGTGATCTTCACCGTGATGCCGAGCGGTTCCATGTCGATGAACAAGCCTCTCGCGCTCTGGTTCGTCTATTCGGCCATCATCGGGCTCCTCGCAGCCTACGTCGCCGGCCGGGCCCTCCCCACTGGCGCGCCCTACCTTCGCGTCTTCCAGGTGGTCAGCGTCACCGCGTTCGTCGGCTACGCGGCGGCCCTTTGGCAGATGTCGATCTGGTACCACCGCGCGTGGAGCACGACGATCAAGGCGACGATCGACGGATTGCTCTACGCGCTTCTGACCGCCGGAACATTCGGCTGGCTGTGGCCGCGCTAGGAAAGGTGGGGCCTGAACCCGCACCACAAAGGAGGAGTACATGAATACGAAGCGCTGGTTGCTCGCGAGTGTCGCGGTTCTCGTCGTCATCGCGGTGCTGGAATTCGTGATCCACGGCGTGCTGCTGTCGGGCGTCTACAAGCAGACGGCATCGCTGTGGCGATCCGAGAAGGACATGCAGCAAGTGGTGTGGATATTCTGGCTCGGTTTTCTGGTGTTCGCGCCCTTCTTCGCGCTGATCTACGCGAAGGGCTACGAAAAGGGCAAGCCGGGTCTCGGCCAGGGACTGCGATTCGGCTTTTACGTGGGCGCCATGCTGTCGGTGCTGCACAGTTTCGGCTGGTACGTGATCCTGCCGATCCCCTTCGCGCTCGCCTGCTACTGGTTCGTCACCATCCTCGTCGAGTTTCTCGCCGCGGGGGCGGCTGTGGGTTTGCTCTATCGGACCGAATAGCGCGGTTGATCCACCGGCGCCGCCGGCAAAGAAGCAAACGACGCACCCGGCGGCGAGGCGCAGGCGCGGGTCCATCGACTTCATCCGAGGAGCCAGCGCGCGAGCGTCAGCGCCAGCATGCCGCCGACGATGGTCAGGAGGATGCTGCGCGTCGCGAGTGCGATGCCGAAGGCGAAGAGCCCGGCGACGAGGCGCACGTTCTCGAAACTCAGGGCGATCGCACCCTGCGATAGGGCGAGGCTGGGGACGATGATCGCCATCAGCGCGGCCGCCGGGGCGTAGCGCAGCACGCGCTCTGCGGTGGGCGGTAGGCTAAAGGCACCGCCCGGAAGAATGAAGATGGCGCGCGCGACGAAGGCGATAACCGCCATCCCGCCGATGAGCGCCCAACCGGTTGTCTCCATGTTAACTCCGCGCCGCGCCGAAGCGCGCCACCGCGAGGCCCACCAAGACGCCCGCGACGATCGCGGCGAGCAGCCCGAGGTTGAGCGGCAGCCTGGCGGCGGCCAACACCACCCCGCCCGCGGCGAGCGCGCCCCACACCACCGCGCGGTCGAAGAGCAGCGGCAGCAGCAGCGCGATGAGGCCAAGCGTGCTGGCGAATTCCAGAGACCAGCTCTTCGGGATGAGCGCGCCGGCGAAGATGCCGATCCACGAGGCGAGCTGCCAGCCAACCCACATGACGAGCGAGCCGCCGAGGTAGTACCAGTGCTTGTGCGGGTCGCCGTCGGCGGGCTGGTGGCGCCCGACGTAGAGCGCGAAGATGCCGTCGACGGTGATGTAGCTGAGGAGCGCTCGCCAGGGCCGCGACAATTGATCGAAGTACGGCGCGAGCACCGCGCTGTAGATGACGTAGCGCAAGTTCACCACGAGGCCGGTGGCGCACATCACCCACAGCGGCGCTCCGGCAATGAACAGCGGCAGCACCGCGAGCTGCGCCGACCCGGCGAACACCAGGATGCTCATCGCCACCGCCTGCGCCTGGGTGAGACCGGCGCTGACCATGGCGAGGCCGACAACCACGCCGAAGGGCATCATCCCGACGAGCAGCGGCGCCGCGGCGAGCGCCCCCCGCCGCAGTGCCGCGCGTTGACCGGGTTGCAGCGTCATGGTGTCAAAAAAACGGCCGCTCCCAAAAGCGGCCTCCTCCGGCCAGCCCTTCGTTTACTTTTTCGCCAAGTTTCCGTACAGCATCGCGACGAACTTCTCCGGGGGCAGAAAGCCTTTGCCCCAGACTTCGTCGAACGGTGCGGAGGGCTTGGAAGCCACGACTTCCTCCAGCTTTCTTCCCGCCTTGATCTGATCCTTGATACGACCCGAAACCGCCACGAGCATGTCGCGGTAAACCTTCAGGTCGGCTTTGTTGCCGAGAGGCCCGTGGCCCGGGATGATCTTCGTCTTGTCTCCCGCCATCGCCAGCACGCTGTCGGCCGCTGCCACCACGCCGTCAACCGAGCCGCCGCTCGAGGTGTCGATGAAGGGATAGAGCTTGTTGAAGAAGGCGTCGCCCATGTGGATGACGTCGCTCTTCGCGAAATGGATGATGGTGTCGCCGTCGGTGTGGGCGTTATCTACGTGAAACGCCCGCACCTCGTCGCCGTTCAGGTGAAACGTCACGCCGTTCGTGAAAGTGACGACCGGCAGGGCGACCCTGGGATCGGGCTTGGTCTTCATGCCGAGAAACTCGATGAACTGCTCGCTGGACATGCGCTTTCTCACGTTTTCGTGCGCGAAGATCAGCACGCCGCCCTTGCCGAGGTTTTCGTTGCCGCCGACGTGGTCGAAGTGCCAGTGCGTGTTGAGCAGGAACTTGACCGGCTTCTTCGTGATTTTCGCGATCGCCGCCTTGATTCTGGGCGTGAGCGGCGCGAACTGGTCGTCGATGAGGAATGTCGCGTCGGCCCCCGCCGATAGGCCGAGGTTGCCGCCCGCCCCGGTCAGCATATATACGGTGTCAGAGAGCTTCTCGGTCTTGATCTCGACCTTGGAGAAATCTTGTTGGGCGATGGCGAACTGGGCGAGGCCGGCCAGGGCCAGGAACGCCAGGGGTCTTACAGATTTCATCGGGTTCTCCGTTAGCGCTTGCGTCGTTCAGCGTGTGCCCCAGCTCATGCGACGGAGCACGTCGTTCTTCCGTATCCAATGATGCCGCAACGCAGCCGCGATGTGAACCACCGCGAGCGCGAGCAGCACGTAGGACGATACCAGGTGGGTGGCCTCGATCGCATCGCGATAGGAACGGAATGACGCGTCGACGATGTGCGGCACCCGGATAACGCCGAACAGCGTCGCCTCGATCGGCTGGCGGAACGTGTCGGCTACCATCCAGCCTGAAATTGAGACGACGAGCATGAGCACATAGAGCGTCCAGTGGGCCGTGTATGCCGTCGCCCGTTCCCAGCGCGGCAGCACCGCCGGCAGCGGCGGAGCCGGGTTGAAAGCGCGCCAGGCGAGGCGTATTGCGAGGAGGACGAGCAGATACCAGCCGATGAGGCTGTGCCACTGGTAGTGGGAGAGCCGCCCGGCGCGCTCGAGGAGGTGCGCCATCCAGAATCCGTAGCCGACGAGAAACAAAACGAGGATCGCGCTCAGCCAGTGGAACACCTTCGCCGCCGCCCCCCACGCGGTGGCGGTGTTGCGCAGGAAACTAGCGGCGGCGTTCATATCTAGTCGATCTTCGATTCGTCGCGGTACATGACCTTGTGCCGCGTCTCCTTGATCCACGTCTCGATCTGCTCGAGGCTCATGTGGTTCCTCATGTCGAACCGGTCCCAGCTGCGGATCTGGTCGAGTTGCTTCTTCCAGCGCTTGTAGGGGATCTTGGCCGCCGGCCCGAAGCAGAAGATATCGATGATCGACAGGTCCTCGGGCACGCCGAGCAGCGGCCGCATGGCCCGCTGCGCGGTTTCCTGCCCGATCGCCGTGACCCACCAGACGTTGTAGCCCAGGGCCGCCGCTGCGAGGTGCGCGGACATGGTCGAGGCGGCCACGCTCTGCAGCAGGATGCGCTCGGCGTTCTCGTGGTACTGGCGGTCGAGGTCGCTGCCGTCCATGAGCACCGGAAAAGCCCGGGTAAAGCGGAAATCGGCCACCACCACGATCATCCCCGGCGCCGTCTCCAGGCCGCGGTAGTTCGGCGTGGGAAACTTCATCTTGAGCTTGGCGCGATGGCGCTGCTCCTCGACGAAATAATCGGCGATCTTCTTCTTCGTCCCAGGATCGGTGACGACGATGTAGTGCCAGGGCTGGGCATTCGCGCCGGAGGGCGCATGCCGCGCCGCCTCCAGGATCAGATCGTAGTGCTCGCGCGGGATCACGCAGCCGGGATCGAACTGGCGGGTGGTCAGGCGGTTGCGCGTCACCTCGAGCAACGCCTCGCAGCGCTCACGGGCATCCATCACGGTCATGGCGCCTCCGCTGGAATCACTTCTTGTCCTCCAGCCGCACGACGTTCACAACGGGCTTCTCCTCGATCTCGGCGGACTCGATCTGCAGGAAGCGCTGCGAGATCTTGCGGCTGGAGACCTGCACGTCCTCGGCATCCTCGTGCGCCTGGCGGATGTGGTCGGCGAGCTTCTTCATGCGCTCGTCGAAGCGGCGGAAATCCATGCCGAGCTTGCCGAGCTCCTCCTTGATGACATGAATCTGTTTTCGCGTCTCGACGTCCTTGAGCACGGCACGTGCGGTGTTGAGCACCGCCATCAGCGTAGTCGGCGAGACGATCCAGACGCGTTTGGCGTTGGCGTACTCGACCACGTCCTGGTTGTACGCGTGGATTTCGGCGAACACTGCCTCGGCCGGCACGAACATCACCGCGCCGTCGGAGGTCTCGCCGGCGACGATATACTTCCTCGCGATGTCGTCCACGTGCCGGCGCACGTCGGCCTTGAACTGCTTTTGCGCGAGCGAGCGCTCCGCCGCGTCGGCCTCGCGGTCGAACATGCGGTGGTAGTTCTCCAGGGGGAATTTGGAATCGACGGCCACCATGCCGGTCGGCGGCGGCAGCCGCAGCACGCAGTCGGCGCGCGTGCCGCTCGCGAGCGTGTACTGGAATTCGAACGCCGCGGGCGGCAGCAGGTTGCGCACCAGGGCCTCGAGCTGCACCTCGCCGAAGGCGCCGCGGCTCTTCTTGTCTCCGAGCAGCTCCTGAAGGCTGACCACGCTGCCGGTGAGGTCCTCGATCTTCTTCTGCGCCTCGTCGATGGTCGCCAGGCGCTGCATCACGCTGACGAAAGTTTCGTTCGTCTTCTTGAAGCCCTCTTCCAGGCGCACGTCGACCTTCCCCGCGATCTGGTCGAGGCGTTGATCGATCTTGGCGGAGAGCCGGTCGCTCGAATCGACGAGGTGGCGTCCGAGCCGGTCGCCCTGCTGGGTGAGCCCCAGGTGCAGGTCGTGCAGCATGGCGCGGTGCTTTTCCTCGAGCAACGGAGCGATCGAGGCCGCGGGATCTCTCAGCCTGCGCTCGAGCGCCGCGATGCGCCACGCCGCCCACGCAAGGACGAGGAGCGCGGCCGCGGAGAGCGCCAATGTGATTTCAAGCATGCGCCATTTTACGCCGGCGCGGGATCTTCACGGTTGCGCATCCAGTCCGCGGTTGTGAAGAACGCCTCGAGCAATGCGCGCTGCAGATGCTCGGTGATCTCCCCGTCCCGCATCGCCTGCCTCATGCACGCCAGCCACAGATCCCGCTCGGTGATGCCGATCGGAAACGGTAGGTGCCGTGCCCGCAGCATGGGGTGGCCGAAGCGCTCTGTATACAACTGGGGGCCGCCGAGCCACCCTGAGAGGTAGAGGTAAAGTTTCTCGCGTGCTGCGGCGAGGTCGGGCTTGTGCAGTTTCCTGATGCCGGCGTAGGCCGGGTCCGCATCCATCAGGTCGTAAAACCGCGTCACCAGAGCGCGCACTCCTGCGTCGCCACCGAGGAGTTCATAGGGCGTTTGCTCGCTCACTGTGCTTCGCGCAGCGCCGCCATGGGCGGGCGGCTCAGCGCGGCGCGTGCGCCTGCCCAGGCGTTGCCGAGGATGCACACGAGCCCGAGCGCCGGACCGGCGAGCCAGATCCAGCCGTTCCAGATGAAGTCGAGTTGAAACACGCGCGTCGCCAGGGTCCAGCCGATCGCGCTAGCGCCCAGCGACGCAAGCAGCCCGGCGAGCAGCCCCAGCACGGCGAACTCGGCGCGCTGCGCGCCCAGCACCTGCGCACGGCTCGCGCCGAGCGCGCGCATCACCGCCGCCTCGTGGGTGCGCTCGTCCTGCGTCGCGAGGAGCGCTGCGTAGAGCACGAGCACTCCCGCGGCGAGGGCGAAAAGAAAGACGATCTGCACCGCGCCGATCAGCTGGTCCATGACGCTCTGCACCTGGCGCAGCACGAAGCCGACATCGATGACCGTGACGTTGGGAAACGCCTGTGACAGGCGCAGCGTCAGCCCAGGGTCGCCCGCCGGCGCGCGGAAGCTCGCGACGTAGCTCGCCGGAAAATCCTCGAGCAGCTTCGGCGTCGCGACGAAGAAGAAGTTTGGGCGCATCGAATCCCAGTCGAGCTTGCGCAGGCTCGTAACCGGCGCGGAGAAGCCCCGGCCCGCGGCGACGAATTCGAGGCTGTCGCCCTGGTGGATGCCGAGGCGCTCTGCGATCCAGAATTCCACCGAGACCGCGCCGCTCGCGAGCTCCGATGGCGTAAACCACGCACCTTCGGCGATCTTGTTCTCCGGCGGCAGGGTCGACAGATAGGTCAGGTTGAACTCGCGCTCGATCTGGCGCCTGGCGCGCTCGTCGGCGTAGTCGGCCGCGCCCACCTGTCTGCCGTTGATCGCCACGAGGCGCGCGCGCACCATGGGAAAGCTCTCCGGCCGCTGCACGCCGATTCCTCCGAGGAATTCCGTCAACGCTTGCCGCTGCTCCGGCTGGATGTTGACGAGGAAGCGGTCGGGCGCGTCCGGCGGCAGGCGTTTCTTCCAGGTGTCGAGCAGGTCGGAGCGGATCAGCGTAAGGAGCAGGATCGCGGTGAGGCCGACGGCAAGGGCGACGATCTGCACGGTATTCGCGCGCGGCCGCCGCAGCAGGTTGGCGATGCCGTAGCGCCAGGTGACGCTGCCGCCGCGGCCGAGCTTGCCGATCAGGCGCAAGGCCGCGTAAGCCACCGCGGCGAACGCGAGGAAAGCTCCCGCGAATCCGCCGAACACGTAACTGCCCAGCCGAACTTCACCGGCCTGCCACCACAAGAGGCCATACACCGCCGCAAGGCCGACCAGGTATACGGCGAGCGCGCTCTGCCGCGGCGGGCCGACATCGCGCCGGATGACGCGCAGCGCCGGGACGTCCTTCAGTTGCAGTAGCGGCGGCAGCGCGAAACCGAAGAGCAGCGCGAAACCGGCGGCAGCGCCCTGCGCGAGCGGCGCCAGCCCGGGCTGCGGCAGGATCCCGGGAATGAGCGCAGCCAGCCACCAGGCGACGAGGTTCTGCACGACAAAGCCGATCGCGCATCCCGCGACAGAGGCCGCGAGCGCGAGCAGGAGGAACTCCCAGGCGAACAGCGCGAAGAGCCGCGACTGCGCCGCGCCGAGGCAGCGCATCACCGCGTAACCGTCGAGATGGCGGACCGTGTAGCGCCGCGTGCCCAGAGCGATCGCCACCGCCGCGAGTACTACCGCGAGCATCGCGGTGAGACCGAGAAAGGACTGTGCGCGGTCCAGCCCCGCGCGCACCTCAGGACGCGCGTTCTCCAGGCTCTCGATGCGCTCGCCGCGCTGAAGGCGCGGCGCCGCCCAGAATTCGAAGCGCCGCACCGGCTCGCGCTCGCCGGCGGCGAGCAGCTGATACGTGATGCGGCTGCCCGGCTGCACCAGCCCGGTGGCAGGCAGGTCCTCGGCGCGCATCATCAGCCGCGGCGCGAAATTCATGAATGATACGCCGCGGTCGGGCTCGAGCGTGAGCACCGCAGCGACGCGAAAACGCGCGTTGCCGAGCTCGATCGCGTCGCCCGTGCCGACCTTGAGCGCCGCGGTGAGCCGCTCGTCCAGCCACACCGTACCCGCCTGCGGCACCTCGCGTGTGTCGGCATCCGGCGCGCTGAGTGCCGGCGCGATGCGCAGCCGGCCGCGCAGAGGGTAGCCGGGTGTCACCGCCTTCACAGCGGACAGCACCGCTTCCCCGCTCGCCCGGGTCATACTCACGAAGTTCATGCTTTCGGCACGACTCAAGCCTCGCCTCGCGATCTCGTCGCGCACTTCCGCGCTCCAGGCATGATCCGCGACGAGCAGCATGTCGGCGCCCAGCACTTGGTGAGCCTCGCTCGTCAGCGCCTGCCGCACGCGGTCGGCGAAGAAGGCGACGCTCGATACGCCGCCCGCGGCGAGCACCAGGGCGAGTGCGAGTACGCGCAACTCGCCCGCGCGCCAGTCGCGCAGGAGCATGCGCGCGGCGAGGCGAAAAGAGCTCACGGCGCGATGCGCCCCGCGGCGAGGCGCACGACACGCGTGCAGCGCCGTGCGATGGCCTCGTCGTGCGTCACCAGGAGCAGCGTGGTGCGCGCCTGCGCGTTCAGCTCGAACATGAGGTCGATCACGCCCGCGCCGGTGGCCGCGTCGAGGTTGCCGGTCGGCTCGTCTGCCAGGAGGAGCTTCGGCCGCGTGACAAAGGCGCGCGCCAGGGCCACGCGCTGCTGCTCGCCGCCGGAAAGGGTCTTCGGATAGTGGCGCAGGCGCTCGGCGAGGCCCACGCGCGCGAGCATGCTTCTGGCGAGGCCGGCGGCCTGCGTTTCCCCCGAGAGTTCCAGGGGCAGCATGACGTTCTCGATCGCGTTCAGCGCCGGCAGCAGCTGGAAGGACTGGAACACGAAGCCGAGCAACCGGGCGCGCAGTGCAGCGCGGCCGTCCTCGTCGAGGGCGAAGAGGTCGACACCGTCGAGTTCCACCGACCCTTCGCTCGGTGTGTCCAGGCCGGCTAGCAGCCCCAGCAGCGTGGACTTGCCCGACCCGGATGCGCCGACGATGGCGACGGCCTCGCCGGGAATGACCTCGATCCAGATGTCCTGCAAAATGGCGAGGTCGCGCGTCCCCGGTGCGCCGTCCGCGAGCGGCACATGCTTGGACAGCCCGCGGGCGCGGACGATGGCTGGGAGAGAATCAGGCATGAGATCGATGTTGTTTGCGGCGCTGCTCGCCTGCTGCGGAACGGCGACTACCGTGCTTGCCGCGCCGGCGATCCTCGTCTACGGGGACAGCCTGTCGGCCGCCTACGGCATTGCGCAGAGTTCGGGCTGGGTGGCGCTGCTCGATGCGCGACTGAAGCAAAGAAAACTGGATTATACCGTCGTCAACGCGAGCATCAGCGGCGAAACCTCCGCCGGCGGCGCCGCGCGCATCGCCGCGGCGCTCGCGCAGGCGAAGCCCGCCATCCTGATTCTCGAGCTCGGCGCGAACGACGGCCTGCGCGGCCTGCCGGTGAAGGAAATGAAAGCCAACCTGGCGGCGATCGTGCGCGCGGCGAAGCGCCAGGGGGCGCGGGTACTGGTGCTCGGGATGCAGATGCCGCCGAACTACGGGCAAGCGTACACCAACGAGTTCCGGCGCGCCTTTACCGAGATTGCGCGCGAAGAGCGCTTGCCCCTGGTGCCCTTCGTGCTAAGAGGCGTAGACAGGCGCGAGTTCTTTCAGCCGGACGCCCTGCACCCGACCGCCGAAGCGCAGCCGATCATCCTGGAAAACGTCTGGCGGGGGCTCGCATCGATGTTGGTCGTACCGCCTAGGTAACAGCAGGAACGGCTGGATCGTGCGCCATGCGCACGATGATTTGATTCGTATCAGGGCGGGCGCGCGCTACCTTTGCAACCTGCTTCCAAACCAACACGGATGCTTTCCCGTGGGTCAGCCGGCGATGACGGTACGGTTTGCCGCCCAGCCCCGAAGGTAGGCGATACGTTCGGCCATTACCACCGACAACGGCCGCGTCCGCCGCAATTCCGCCAGCACGTGATTGGTAGCGAGAGTGTCGCCCTGCGCATGCGCCGCGTAAAGCGCCGCGACCACGGCCTGCTCGACCTCCGCGCCGGAGAATCCCTTGGACGCCTGCACCAGCGCCGGCAGATCAAACACCGCAGGTTCCTGGCGACGGCGATTCAAATGAATCCTGAAGATCTCTTCGCGCTCCGCTTCGCCGGGCAGATCGACGAAGAAGATCTCGTCGAGACGCCCCTTGCGCACCAGCTCGGGCGGCAGCGCCTCGATGTCGTTGGAAGTGGCGACGATGAAGACCCGGGTTGTTCGCTCGGACATCCAGGTGAGCAAAGCGCCGAGTATGCGGCGCGATTCTCCGCCGTCGGCATTGTTGTCGTTGGTGGCGACACCCTTTTCGATTTCGTCCATCCAGAGCACGCAGGGCGCCATGGCATCGGCCACTTTCAGCGCTTCGCGCAAGTTGCGTTCGGTTTCCCCCAGAAACTTGTTGTACAAAGCGCCGAAGTCAAGACGCATCAGCGGCACCGCCCACGCGCCTGCCGTGGCCTTCGCAGCCAGGCTCTTGCCGCATCCCTGGACGCCCAGCAGCATGATGCCTTTGGGTACATCCAACCCCAGCGCCGCGGCGTTCCCCACAAACGCGTCGCGTCTTTGCTCAAGCCATTGTTTCAGGTTTCGCAATCCTGCGACATCGGCGAAGCGTACGGTATCGATTTCGAAGCTGAGCACGCTGTCCCGTCCGAGCAGGTCATGTTTGCGGCTCACCAGACGATCCACGTCGGCCATCGTGAGCGCGCCGTCGTCGGCGATCGCCTGCCGCACCAGCCGGCGCACGTCTTCGGCACAGAGACCACTGAGATGCCGCAAAAGGGTGGCGAAGGCCTCACGCTCGCCCTGCACGGCGGCGCCGA
>JBGQFD010000036.1:0-32832 GCA_041496705.1 Gammaproteobacteria bacterium
GAATCGCTACCCCCTCTGGATCTACGTCACCATCGCGACAGCACTTGTGTTGGGGCTGCTGTATGCCTTGCCCAACTTGTTCGGCGAGGCGCCGGCTGTGCAGGTGTCCTCCGCGCGCGCGACGCTCAAGATCGACAACGCATTGCTCGGCCGAGTCGAGGACTCGCTCAAGAAAGCCGGCATCCAGCCGACCGGCGTGTTCCTCGATCTGAACTCCGTCAAGGTGCGGCTCGCCGACACCGACACCCAGCTCAAGGCCAAGGACGCCGTTAATCAGGCGCTCAATCCCGATGCGGGAAACCCGACCTATACCGTCGCCCTCAACCTGCTGTCCTCCTCGCCCGCCTGGCTCACCGCGGTGCATGCGCTGCCGATGTACCTCGGCCTCGACCTGCGCGGCGGCGTCCACTTCCTGCTCCAGGTGGACATGCGCGCGGCGCTCGCCAAACGCGCCGAAAGCCTCGCCGGCGACGTCCGCTCGCAATTGCGCGACAAGAACGTGCGCCACTCGGGGATCACGCGCGAAGGCAACAATATCGTGGTCAAGTTCCGCGACGCCGAAACCCGCGCCAGGGCGCGCAAAATCATCGAAGAACAGCTCCCCGATCTGCAGCTCGCCGACGGCGGCGCGGGCGAGGAGCTGGTCCTCGCCGCATCCATCCGTCCCGAAGCTCAGAAGCGCAACCAGGAATTTGCCCTCAAGCAGAACATCCAGACGCTGCACAACCGCATCAACGAGCTGGGAGTGGCCGAACCGGTGATCCAGCAGCAGGGCTCGGACCGCGTCGTGGTGCAATTGCCCGGGGTGCAGGACACGGCAAAGGCGAAAGAGATACTCGGCCGCACCGCCACGCTCGAGATCCGCATGCTGGACGAGGACAACATGAACGCCACCGCGCTCGCCGCGGCGCAGGCGGGCCAGGTGCCGTTCGGCGATGAGTTCTACATCGAGCGCAATGGCGCACCGCTCCTGGTGAGGAAACAGGTGGTGCTGACGGGGGACCGCCTCACCGATGCGCAGCCGGGCTTCGACAACCAGACCCAGGAGCCGGCGGTCCACCTGACGCTGGATGCGACCGGGGCGCGCATATTCAAGGAAGTCACGCGCGAAAATGTCGGCAAGCGCATGGCGATCCTGCTGATCGAGAAAGGCAAGGGAGAAGTCGTCACCGCACCGGTGATCCGGACCGAAATCGGCGGCGGGCGCGTCCAGATCAGCGGACGCATGACCACCGTCGAGGCGAACGACGTGGCGCTGCTTTTGCGCGCGGGCTCGCTCGCCGCGCCTATGGAGATCATCGAGGAGCGCACGGTCGGCCCCTCGCTCGGGGCGGAGAACATCAAGAAGGGCTTCGACTCGACCAAATACGGCTTCGCCGCGCTGTCGCTCTTCATCATCGTCTACTACTCGCTGTTCGGCGTGTTCTCCACGCTCGCGCTGTGCGCGAACCTGCTGTTCCTCATCGCGCTGCTGTCGATGCTGCAGGCCACGCTGACGCTGCCCGGCATCGCCGCGATCGCACTGACGCTGGGCATGGCGATCGACGCCAACGTGCTCATCAACGAGCGCGTGCGCGAGGAGCTGAGGAGCGGCGTCACGCCGCAGGCAGCGATCCACGCCGGGTACGAGCGCGCCTTCGGCACCATACTCGACTCCAACGTCACCACGCTCATCGCCGGGCTCGCGCTCCTCATCTTCGGATCCGGGCCTGTGCGCGGTTTCGCCGTGGTGCACTGCCTGGGCATCCTCACCTCGATCTTTTCCTCGGTGGTGGTTAGCCGCAGCATGGTCAACTTCGCCTACGGCTCGCGCCGCAAGCTCGAGCGCGTGGCGATCGGCAACACGTCCTGGAAGTGAGCCATGGAATTTTTTAAGATCCGCAATGACATCCCGTTCATGCGCCACGCGCTGGCGTTCAACGTGGTGTCGCTCCTAACCTTCCTCGCCGCGGTCTTCTTCCTCGCCACCAAAGGACTGAATTTCTCGATTGAATTCACCGGCGGCACGGTGATGGAAGTACGCTATCAGCAGACGGCAGATGTAGAAAGTGTTCGAAAAACCCTTGCCGCGATTGGCTATCAGGACGCCCAGGTGCAGAACTTCGGCACCTCACGGGACGTCCTGATTCGCTTGCCCCTTAAACGTGTTGAAACGGATATCAACAAGAGTACCGCGCGTCAGAGCGAGCAGGTATTCACCGAACTGACAAAAACATCGTCACTTGGCGAAGCCCAGGCGTGTGCTCCGATGCACGAATTGTTTCGTGATCTGGTCAAGGTGGAGGAACGCGAAAGACCCAAGGACAAGCTTGACCAATTGGCGAAACAGCGGGACGAACTAAAGGGTAAGTGCACCGAGCTGAACCGGGTCGAATTCGTCGGCCCGCAGGTCGGGCGGGAGCTCGCCGAGAATGGCGCGCTCGCCCTGCTCATCACCTCGCTCGGCATCGTCGCCTACCTGGCCCTGCGCTTCGAGTGGAAATTCGGGGTGGCGGCGATCATCGCGAACCTGCACGACGTGGTCATCATCCTCGGGTTCTTTGCCCTGTTCCAGTGGGAGTTCTCGCTGCCGGTGCTGGCGGCCGTGCTCGCGGTGCTCGGCTACTCGGTCAACGAGTCGGTGGTCATCGCCGACCGGATCCGGGAAAACTTCCGCAAGATGAGAAAGGCCTCGGTCACCGAGATCATCGACAATGCCATCACGCGGACCATCTCGCGCACCATCATCACCCACGGCTGCACCCAGACCATGGTGACCTCGATGCTGGTGTTCGGCGGCCCGGCCTTGCACTACTTCGCGCTCGCCCTGACCATCGGCATTCTCTTCGGCATCTATTCCTCGGTGCTGGTCATGGCGCCGATCGTGCGCTGGCTCGGCATCCAGCGCGAGGACCTGGTGAAGCCCCTCAAGGACAAGAAGCAGGAGGCGGTGGTCTAAGAACCTTCTGGTCCGGGGAATAAAATGCCGCCGCGGACTGTTATGGCTCGCATGCGGCGGATGCCGCTACAATGACTCTCGCAATTCCAACCTGAATGAGGAGAAACGGATGAAAAAGAGACTTCTATCGACCGGGCTCGCCCTGGCGCTGGCCGTGGGTTACAGCGCGGCCGCCCTCGCGCAAGTCAAGCCGGAAATCCTGGTGAAACAGCGCCAGGCGGCGATGACCCTGCAGGGCAAGTACTTCGGCCCGATCGCCGGCATGGCGCAGGGCAAGGTGCCGTACAACGCGGACGCTGTCGCGCTCAACGCGGCGTTTCTAGACGCGCTAAGCCGCATGCCCTGGGACGGCTTCGCCGAGAGTACCAAGGGCGCGGGCGTAAAAACCGCCGCCCTCCCGGCGATCTGGAGCGAGCCGGCAAAGTTCAAGGACGCGCAGGACAACCTCCAGAACGCGGTCCAGGCGCTCGTGAAGGTGAGCAGAGGCGGCGACGAGGCCGCGCAAAAGGCGGCGATCGGCGCCGTCGGCAAGACCTGCGGCGCCTGCCACCAGAATTTCCGCGAAAAGCAGAACTAGCATTTTGCAGTCCGCAAAGGCCCCGCCGCGGCGGGGCTTTTGTTTTGTGCCGTCCTTGCTAGAATCCTCCAGCCGATGACGCCCTCCCATCCCCGCGCCGCCTTTGCTCTCGCCGTCCTGTTGGTATGCGCCGCGTCTCGCGTCGGCGCTCAGGGCGACGCCAAGCGCGGCGAATACCTCGCCAAGGCCGGCGGCTGCGTCGGTTGCCACACCGAGGAGAAGAAAGACGCGCTGCCTTTCGCCGGCGGCCGGGCACTCAAAACGCCGTTCGGCACCTTCTACGGACCGAACATCACGCCGGACGCCAAGGCGGGACTGGGAAGCTGGAAGGAAGAGGATTTCATCCGCGCCATGCGCCAGGGCGAGCGGCCCGACGGCAAGAACTACTTCCCGGCGTTCCCCTACCCGTCGTTCACGAAAATTTCCGACGCCGATCTGCGCGACCTGTGGGCCTACCTGCGCACGCTGCCGCAGAGCGTGCAGCCGAACCGCGAGCACGACCTCGGGTTTTTCTACCGCTGGCGTTTCCTCGTCACCTTCTGGAAGTGGTTCTTCTTCGCGCCTGGGCCGTACCAGGCCGTCGCCGCCCTCGGCGAAATCGTCAACCGTGGCGCTTACCTCGTGCAGGCGCTCGGCCACTGCGGCGAGTGCCACACGCCGCGCAATTTCCTCGGCGGCCCGAAGATGAGCCGCTTCCTCGCCGGCGGCAAGGGTCCCGACGGCAAAGACGCCTCCTCCAACCTCACCCCCGCCGGCTTGAAGAAACAGAGCGACAAGGACATCAAGGACTTCCTCGTCACCGGCCTCACCGCCGAGGGTGACGTCCCGGCCGAAGCTATGGGCGAAGTCATCCGCAACACCACCAGCCAGTTGACGCCGGCGGACCTCGATTCGATCATCGCTTACCTGCGCACGCTGCCGCCGGTTGCCAGCGAGAAGAAGTAAACCGAGGTTTTGTCTCCGGTTTACAAACCGCGGTCTGCCCGCGGTTTTGGCAGCGTCCGGCTCTCGCGCGCAATGCAAAACCAGGTCCCGGCAAAAATCACCGCCGCTCCGAGCAGGATGGTGAGATCGAGCGGCTCGCCGTAGAACAGCAGCCCGACCACCGCGATCAGCGGCAGCCGCAGGAAATCGATCGGCGCCACCACCATGGCATCTGCAATGCGGAATGCGCGCGTCAGGAAGAAATGCGCGCTCAGACCGCAGCCGCCGAGGACCAGTATCCACGGCAGCTCGGCGGCGCCGGGCGCGACCCAGCCGGGCAGCGCGAGAAGCAGGCCGAGCGGTGCCTGGATCGCCGCCATATAGAACAGCACCGCGAACGTCGAATCGTCGGCGGACAGGCGCTTGGTGGCGATATTCATCGAGGCGTAGGCGAACGAGCCGGCCAGCATCACCAGCGCCGCCGGCTGCAGCGGGCCCAGGCCGGGCTTGAGGATGATGAGGATGCCGGCGAGGCCGAGCGCCAGCATCACCGCGCGGCCGAAGTTGAGGCGCTCGCGCAGCAACAGCATCGCCAGCAGCGCGGTCCACACCGGCATGGTGAACTCGACCGCGAACACGGTGGCGAGCGGCAGCAGCGCGATGGCGTAGACCCAGGCGTATTGGCCGCCGAAATGCAGCAGGTTGCGCAGCAGGTGCAGGCCGAACAAGCGCGTGCGCAGCGCGCCCCAGCCGAAGCGCGGCAGCAGGACGAGCAGCACCAGCAGCGCGACCAGGCTGCGCAGGAACAGGATCTCGAAGTTGCCCAGGCTGCGCAGCAGTTCGCGCGCCGCCACAGCCATGAGGGCGAACGACAGCATCGCCCCTCCCATCCACAGCGCGCCGCGCAGCGCGGCGGAGGGGACAGACAGTGGTTTTTCCCTCTTCACCGTTCGATTGCCGGCAGGCCGGAAAACCGTGGTCTGTCCCCGGTTTTCATCTAAAGTCGCCGCGCTCGAGCAGGCGCGACGCGCCGTAGCCGAACACCAGTCCCCAGAACGGTGCACCGATGTTGAAGATCGGCACATCCGCCACCGTGACGAGGAAAGTGACCAGCGCCCCGAGCGCGAAGCGGTCCCTGAAACTCACCGTGAAGGCCGACTGCAGCACGCGCAGCATGGCGAGTCCCGCAAGCGCGGCGATGAAGGCCTTCGGCGTCGCTAGCATCAGGTTCGTGAAAAACGGGGAGAACAAGCCGAAGCCGAGCGCGAGCAGGCCGACGAAGATCCCCGCGGTGTAGTGCCGGTGCTTTTCTCCCGTGGAGGAGATGATCGCGTTTACCGGCCCGGTCAGGCAGGTCGAGACCGCGCCGACGAAAGCCGTGAGCATCGAGCCCACGCCGCAGGCGACCGTCACCGCGTTCACGGGCGGCGCATGGCCCGCCGCCTTCAACACCGTGATGCCCTGCCCGTTCTGTACGACGAGCACCGTGATCGCCAGCGGTACCACCAGCTCCACCATCGCGCGCCAGGAAAACACCGGGACGTAGAAGTTCGGATGCGCGAAGACCATGGCCTGGGGCGCCGCGTGAAATTTTCCCAGCACCGCCACCAGCACCGCACCGAGCGCAAGCGCGCCGATCAGCGGCGGTACCAGGCGCGAGAGCCGGACGGACGCGGAGAGCAGCACGAACGCCGCGACCATAGGCGCGGCGATCCAGAAATCGTCGCGCACGGCGAAGGCGAGATCCAGGCCGAAGCGCAGGAATACGCCCGCGACCATGCCCATGACGATGGGCATGGGCACCGTCTCCATCGCCCGACGCACCCAACCCGAGAGCCCCAGCGCGAGCATCAGGATCCCGGTCGCGATGAACGCGCCGATGACTTCCGCGTAGCTCAGATGGCCGAGCGCCGGTCCCACGAGCACCGCGCCGGGGATCGTCCAGAAGAACACCAGCGGCTGCCGGTACCACCAGCAGAACGCGATGCTGATCAGCCCGTTGAGGAAAAACGCGCCGAAGATCCAGGAGGACAGGTCAGAGGGCGAGAGGCCGCCGCGCGCGCCCACCGCGAGGATGATAGCCACCGGGCCTGAAGCGGCGAAGATGAAAGCGATCAGCCCGTTCACGAAGTAGACGCCGCCGAAATCGGCGAGCGCGCGGCGAGGTCCTGACGGGGTCAAGGCTTGCGTGCGAGCTCGGCAGCTTTTCCGGTGTAGCGCGCCGGAGTCAGCTCCAGCAGGCGCTTCTTCTCGGGCTCAGGCAATTTCAGACCGCGAATGAAGTCACGCATGGCCTCGGCGTCGATGCGCCTGCCGCGCGTCAGCTGTTTCAATTGTTCGTATGGATCGGGAAGCCCATAGCGGCGCATCACCGTCTGCACTGCCTCGGCGAGCACCTCCCAGTTCGCCTCCAGATCCTCGAGCATGCGCGGAGCGTCTGCCTCCAGCCTGGAGAGGCCCTTCAGGCAGGCCTCCCAGGCGAGCAGGCTGTGGCCCAGCGCGACGCCGACGTTCCGCAGCACCGTCGAGTCCGACAGGTCGCGCTGCCAGCGCGACACCGGCAACTTCTCCGAGAAATGGCGCAGCAGCGCGTTGGCGATGCCGAGGTTGCCTTCCGAGTTCTCAAAGTCGATGGGATTCACCTTGTGCGGCATCGTCGAGGATCCCACCTCCCCGGCCCCGGCCTTTTGCTTGAAGTAGCCGAGCGACACGTAGCCCCATAGATCGCGATCCAGGTCGAGCAGCACCGTATTCGCGCGCGCGATGGCGTCGAACTGCTCGGCGAGGCAGTCGTGCGGCTCGATCTGCGTGGTGTGGGAATTGAATTCCAGTCCGAGCGACTCGACGAACGCCTTGGCGAACCGCTCCCAGTCGAAATCCGGATACGCGGCCAGGTGCGCGTTGTAGTTGCCGACCGCACCATTGATCTTGCCGAGCAGCGCGACCGACGCGACCGAGCGTCGCGCGCGGCGCAGGCGCTGCGCAACGTTGGCAAGTTCCTTGCCCAGGGTCGTCGGCGTGGCGGGCTGGCCGTGGGTGCGCGCGAGCATCGGCGAATCGGCAAGTAACCGCCCGAGCCCCGCAAGCGCCTCGATCACGCGGTCCAGCACAGGCAGCAGCACGCGCTCGCGCGCCCCTCTCAGCATCAGGCCGTAAGCGAGATTGTTTATGTCTTCGGAGGTGCAGGCGAAGTGAACGAACTCCGCGACGCGCGTCGCTTCCGGATTGGCGCCGAGGCGCTGCTTCAGCCAGTATTCGACGGCCTTGACATCGTGGTTGGTCTCGGCTTCTATCGTCTTGACTTGCGCGGCGTCGCCCTCGGAAAACGACTCGATGATGCGCTCGAGCTCGGCGATCGTGCCGTTCGAGAACGGCCGGATCTCGCCGATCGCGGGTTCCGTCGCAAGCGCGAGCAACCAGCGGATTTCGATCGTGATCCGGTGCCGGAAGAGGGCCGTTTCGCTGAAAAACCCCCGCAGCGGTTCGACCTGCCGGTGATAGCGCCCGTCGAGAGGGGACAGCGCGCTGAGCGGTGACGTCGGCATCGACGAAGCCTGGTTGGCGGACACTGCAAATTTTAGCATGCGGCGGATGGTCGCTGCCTTCAAACGCCCGCGTGTATAATCCGCAGCGCCGTTGCATATGGCGCCCGCCAAGGGCCATGCGCCGCTGAACTCACTCTTCCCGGATCCCATCCCGAAATGAAACTGATCGGCTCGCTCGCCAGCCCGTTCACGCGCAAGGTGCGCATCGTACTGGCGGAAAAGAAAATCGAATACGAATTCGAAATCGACAACCCCTGGAAGGCCGACGCGCAGGCGGCGAAGCTCAACCCGCTCGGAAAGGTCCCGGTGCTGGTGCTCGACGACGGCCGGACACTGTTCGATTCGCGCGTGATCGTCGGGTTTCTGGACAGTGCCTCGCCGCTCGGTCGCCTCGTTCCCGCAGAAAACCGCGAGCGAGTCGAAGCAAGGCGCTGGGAGGCGCTCGCCGATGGCGTGCTCGATGCCGGTATCCTGGCGCGCCTCGAGAATCAGCGCGAGGCAAAGCTCCAGAGCAAGGCATGGACCAATCGCCAGATGGGCAAGGTGAAGTCCGGGCTGGCCGCGATGGATGCTGAACTCGGGGACAAGCCCTGGTGCGTGGGCAACGGCTACACGCTGGCCGATATCGCGCTGGGCGCGTGCCTCGGCTGGCTCGAATTCCGGCATCCGAACCTCGGCTGGAAGGCGGACTGTGTCAATCTGGCCCGGGCGTTCGCCAAACTCTCCGAGCGCGCGTCGTTCGCCGATACCGTTCCGCGGGAATAGCCGGCGTCGCCTTGTAACCAGTCGCGTTCGCGATCGAAGGCATGCGTCGGCAATGACCAGCGCCCAATTGTTCGTGGTTCAAGCTCTGCTGATCGTGGCGTTCCCTTACGGGATATGGCATTTCAGCCGGCTGCACGGAATCGTGCCCTGCGTAGTCGTGCAGATCCTCGCCGGGATCGCCCTCGGACCCTCGTTGCTGGGTCGCGTCTCGCCCGATGCCTATCTGCTGCTGTTCGACCCGGCAAACCTGGGAGCCGTTTCCGGTATCGCCGCGATTGCCGTGCTGTTCTTCGGCTTTATCACGGGTCTTCACCTCGATCCGGAGCACTTCAGGAATCGCGGCGTTGGCTTCGCCCTGACCGGAGCCGGCAGCGTGCTCGTGCCCTCGGCTCTGGGCGCACTCGCCGGCATCTGGATCGTCGAACGGTTTCCCGGCGAGATCGGCCCCAATGCGACGACCACCGATTTCGTGATTGCGATCGGGATCTGCGCGGGCGTCACGGCCCTGCCGGTGCTCGGGGCCATCCTCCGCGAGATGCGCCTGCTCGATCGCGTCGGACACTGGGCCCTGGGCCTCGCCGCCATGAACGATGCAGCTCTGTGGATTCTCCTCGCGGCCCTGCTGGCCGGAACGGCCGCCGCGAGCCTCGGGGTGCTGCAGATGACGGTGCTCCTGCCGATCTACCTGCTCGCGATGGTCTTCGTCGTGCGCCCGCTCCTTGGGCGCGCCATTTCAGTGTCGAACGGCGGCCTGAGCGACGCGGCC
Organism: Gammaproteobacteria bacterium; assembly: GCA_041496705.1. Taxonomy (GTDB): domain Bacteria; phylum Pseudomonadota; class Gammaproteobacteria; order Burkholderiales; family SG8-39; genus VBDM01. Next base: position 9,516 of record JBGQFD010000036.1, read on the forward strand.
CTGGTCGGAGTCCTTGCCGTGGCGATCGCCTCGTCGGCCGTCACCGAGGCGATTGGTCTGCACTACATCTTCGGCGCATTCGTGACCGGGGCCGTCATGCCTGACCCCTTGCGCCGACCGATCCTGAACAAGCTCGAACCGGTGACCGTGATGCTGCTGCTGCCTTTCTTCTTCATGCTCACCGGGCTGAAAACCACGATAGACGCCGGGTCGCCGGCGTTCATGACCATTTTCCTCGTCGCAACCTCGGTCGCGGTCGCCGGCAAGGTCGCCGGCACGGCGCTCCCGGCGAGACTGATCGGCTGGCCCTGGCCGGAAGCGCTCGCCCTGGGCGTGCTGATGCAGACCAAGGGACTGATGGAAGTGATCGTCCTGACGATCCTGCTCGACACTGGCATCATCAGCAAGAACGTGTTTTCCGCGCTGATCCTGATGGCGGTGATCAGCACGGCGATCGTCATGCCACTCACCCGCGCGGTGCTCAGACGACCTGGCGAATTGTCGTAGGCTACTGGATCACGCCGCCACCGAGGCACACCTCGTCCCGGTAAAGCACGACCGACTGCCCCGGCGTCACCGCCCATTGGGGCGCATCGAATTCGACCTTGAGCTCTGCCGCGCTTGCCTGCGCGACCCGGCAGGGAGCGTCGGCCTGGCGGTAGCGCGTCTTTCCGCCGTAGACGAGACGCGGATCGGGCGGCGCGCCGCTGGTCCACGCGAGGTCCTGCGCGGACAGTCGTTCGCGCAGCAGCAGCGGGTGGTCGTGCCCTTGAACGACGATAAGCTCGTTCTTTTCGAGATTTTTCCCCGCCACGTACCAAGCTTGCCCTGCAGAGTCCTTGCGCCCGCCGATGCCCACGCCCCTGCGCTGGCCGATCGTGTAGAACGATAGTCCGATGTGTTCTCCGACAACCCTGCCTTCGACCGTGCGCATCGGACCCGGTTGCTTCGGCAGGTAGCGCGAGAGGAACTCGCGGAACGGCCGCTCGCCGATGAAGCAGATGCCGGTCGAATCGCGCTTGGCGAAGTTGTGCAGCCCGGCCTCGCGAGCGACCCGGCGGACCTCGGTCTTCTTCATCTCTCCAACCGGAAACGCGACGCGCGCAAGCTGCTCCTGGTTCAGGCGGTGCAGGAAGTAGCTCTGGTCCTTGGAAAGGTCGAGCGCCTTGAGAAGCTCGAAGCGCCCCGCATTTTCGTCGACACGAAATTTCCTCACCCGCGCATAGTGCCCGGTCGCGATGCGCTGCGCACCGAGCGCCACGGCGTGGTCGAGGAACGCCTTGAACTTGATCTCGGCGTTGCACAGGACGTCGGGGTTGGGCGTGCGGCCCGCGGAATACTCGGCGAGAAAGGCGCTGAACACGCGTTCCTTGTACTCGGCGGAGAAATTCACCACCTCGAGGTCGATGCCGATGACCTCGGCGACCGAGGCGCAGTCGAGCAGGTCCTCGCGGGTCGAGCAGTACTCATCATCGTCGTCGTCCTCCCAGTTCTTCATGAAGAGGCCGACGACGTCGTAACCCTCGCGCTTCAGGAGCAGGGCGGCGACCGACGAGTCCACCCCGCCGGACATGCCCACGACAATGCGTTCTCCCGCCATCGGCACGCTCACGCAGCGCGGCGCGTGTTCTTCCCGATGAATTCCGCGATGCGGGCGACGCCCTGCTCGATCGCCTGCCGGGATGCCGCGTAGGAGAAGCGTATGTGCTGGCCTTCCCCGGGAACGCGCGCGCCGAAGTGGATGTCGGCCAGAACCGCCACGCCGGCCTCGTTGAGCAGGCGCTTGCGGAATTCCTCGGAGTCGCCCGCGCCTGTCATTCGGCAGGCCTCGGTCACGTTGGGCCAAGCGTAGAACGCCCCGCCGGGCACCTTGCACGAAACCCCGGGTACCCGGTTGAGGAGCCCAACGATGAGGTCGCGCCGATCGAGGAACGAACGCCGCATCTTTTCGGCGTCCTCCTGCGGTCCGCTCACCGCCTCGACCGCCGCCCACTGGCTGATGTGCGAGGCGCAGGAGTCGGTGTTGGTCACCCAGCGCACGAACTGCGGCGCAAGCACCGGGTTGGAGGCGAAGCCGATGCGCCAGCCGGTCATTGCCCAGGTCTTGGAAGCGCCGTCGGAGATGATGGTGCGCTCGTACATTCCCGGCAGCGAGGCGATCGAAGCGAACGACTCCTCGTAGCAAAGCCGCGAGTAGATCTCGTCGGCGTAGATCCACACATCCGGGTGCCGGCGCAGGATCGCGGCGATCGCCTCCAGGTCCTTGCGCGTGAGGATGCCGCCCGTGGGATTCTGCGGCGAGTTGAGAATCACGAGTCGCGTCTTCGGCGTCAGCTTGGCCTCGAGCTCGGCCGGATCGAAGGCGAAGTTGCGCGCTTCGCGCAGATGCAGCGGAATCGGCACTGCGCCGTTGGCGACGATCTGCGACTCGTAGATCGGGAAACCCGGGTTCGGGTAGATCACCTCGTCGCCGACACCGTAGTCGGTCGTCGAGAGGATCGTATAGGCGATGAAGGGCTTGGCTCCGCCGCCGACGACCACGTCCTCCGGCCGGATCGAGAGTCCGCGCATCTTGCCCATGTAGCGGGCGGCCGCCTCGCGTAGCTCGGCGATCCCGGCCGAGGGCGTGTAGCCGTGCCGGCCCTCGCGCACGGCGCGGATCGCCGCCTCCTGCACGTTGGCCGGCGTGTGGAAATCCGGCTGGCCGATGCAGAACGAGATGATGTCCTTGCCCTGGCGGACGAGCTCGTTGACTTCGGCGAGCACCACAAAGGCATTTTCGGTGCCGAGATTCTCGGTGCGGCGGCTGATGCGGGGCATGGGCGGGCGGTCGTGCGGAGGCAGGGGCGGCCATTCTAGCCTATGCGGCGGCGCGGCCGTGCCCTATCATTCGGACGGTATACACGGGAGCAGCGGGAGACGTGGATGCTGATCAATTGCGCGGCCTATCAGGACGGCAAGAAACTGGGGGACATCGCGCCAGAGGACATCAGCGAGTATGTCGGCCGCCCCGAGTGCTTCGTTTGGGTCGCGATGAAGGACCCGGGGCCGGGCGAGCTCGCCTCGATGCAGCACGAGTTCGATCTGCACGAGCTCGCTGTCGAGGACGCGCGTCACGGCCACCAGCGGCCCAAGATCGACGAATACGGAGACTCGCTGTTCGCGGTACTACACAACATCGAGGTCGCCGGCGAGGAGATCAAGGTCGGCGAGGTCGACCTCTTTGTCGGAAGGAACTACGTGCTCTCGGTGCGCAACCAGGCCGAACCGGGTTTCGCGACAGTGCGCACCCGCTGCGAGCGCGAGCCGGAGCTGCTCAAGCACGGGGCGGGCTTCGTGTTTTACGCGCTTCTCGACGCGGTGGTCGATCGCTACTTTCCCGTGCTCGACGCAATCGAGGCCAAGTTCGAGAAGTTCGAGGAGCAGATCTTCTCCGGCAAGTCGCTGCGCGCCAACATCGAGGGGCTCTACTACGTGCGGCAGAATCTCACCACGCTGCAGCACGCGGTTCTGCCGCTGATCGAGGCGGTCGGCAAGCTGTACGGCGGCCGCGTCCCGCAGGTGTGCTCGGGGCTGCAGGATTACTACCGGGACGTCTACGACCACCTGGTCCGGATCAACCAGACGATCAACAGCCAGCGCGACACCGTGACCACCGCGATCCAGGTGAACGTGGCGATGATCACCTTCGGCGAGACCGAGGTCACCAAGCGCCTGGCGGCCTGGGGCGCGCTCATCGCGGTACCGACTTTCATCGCCAGCGTCTACGGCATGAACTTCAAGCAGATGCCGGAACTGGCTTGGGCCTTCGGCTACCCCATGGCGCTCGGTGCGATGACCGCGATCGACCTCTACCTCTGGATCCGCTTTCGTAAGGCGGGATGGCTCTGATTCAGCGGACCGCCGGCGAGCGCTTCGGACGAGCCGCGTAGAGAGTGCGAAACGTCCTGCCGGACTTCGGCGCGGGGAAAAACCGGCCGCGGGTCCATTCCCCGCCGAACGGCAGCATGGCTATCATGCCGTCGCGGCCACCGAGGATATGCAGGAAACGCGCCGCAATCGTGGTCGCGAACGCATACAGGCGCGGATGCCGCGCAGTCCACGACCACAGGCCGATGCCCGCCCGCTCGCGCCAGGGGCGCAGGCCGCGGTCGACCTGTTTTTCGCGCAGCCTCCTCAGCAGGTCGGGCAGCGGAATCTTCACCGGACAGGCGACCGAGCAGGCGCCGCACAGCGTCGCGGCGTGCGGCAGGTCGAGCGCGTTTTCCAGTCCCACGTAGGATGGCGTGAGCACCGAGCCCATCGGGCCCGGGTACACCCAGCCGTAGCTGTGACCGCCGACGGCCCGGTACACCGGGCAGTGATTCATGCACGCCCCGCAGCGGATGCAGCGCAGCATCTCCTGCATGTCGCCGCCCACCAGGTTGGTGCGGCCGGCGTCCACCAGGATGAAAAACATGTGCTGCGGCCCGTCCCGGTCGTCGCGGCCGCGCGCACCCGTGAACATGCTGACGTAGTTGGAGATCGGCTGCCCGGTGGCCGAGCGCGTCAGCAGCCGCAGCAGCGTGGAGAAATCCTCCAGCGTCGGGATCACCTTCTCGATCCCGGTGATGCATACGTGCACGCGCGGCAGCGTCGTCACCATGCGCCCGTTGCCCTCGTTGGTGACGATGACGCCGGACCCGGTTTCCGCGATCAGGAAATTTCCCCCGGAGATGCCGAGATCGGCCGACAGGAAATGCCCGCGCAGCACTTCGCGCGCCTCGCGCGTCATGCGCGGGATGTCGTCCTTGCGCGGCCGCTGGTGGTGGCGCTCGAAAAGCTCGGCGACCTCTTCCTTGCTCTTGTGCAGCGCCGGCGCGATGATGTGCGAGGGCGGCTCCTCGGCGAGCTGGAGGATGTACTCGCCGAGATCGGTCTCCACCGGCGTGACCCCAGCCGCGGCGAGCGCGTCGTTTACGCCGGCCTCTTCGGAGAGCATCGATTTCGACTTGATCGCCTTCTTCACGCCGTGGCGCCGGCAGATGTCGACAAGCAGCGCGCAGGCCTCCTCGCCGGTTTCGGCAAACAGCACCGTCGCGCCGCGGCGCGAGGCCTGCGCTTCGAAGCGCTCGATCCAGGCATCCAGGTTCGCGAGCCCCCGGTCGCGCACCACGGCACCCTCGCCGCGGAGCGTCTCGAACAGCGCCGGGCCGAACTCGGCGACCGCCTTGGCGCGCAGCGCCGTGAAGCCCACCGACTGGAACTTGCGCAGGTTTTCCTGCAGCGTGGCGTCCTTCAGCGCTTTCCCCGAGCGCGCCTTGAAATGCAGCGACTCAATTTGCAAGACGCTATCCTTCCGTCCCCGCGAGCACCTCGGCGACGTGGAGTACGCGGGTCTTCGAATCGCCGCGGCGGCGCAGCCGCCCTTCGATGTTCAGCATGCAGCCGAGGTCCCCCAGCACCACCGCCTGCGCCCCGCTCGCCTCGATGTGGGCGCACTTCTTCTCGGCGATGTCCGCGGAGATCTCTCCGAACTTGACGGAGAACGCGCCGCCGAAACCGCAGCAGGTCTCGCATTCTTCCATCTCGACCAGCCTGAGACCCGTCACCTTCGCAAGAAGTTGGCGCGGCTGTGCCTTCACGCCGAGTTCCCGGAGTCCCGAGCAGGAATCATGATAGGTCACCGTGCCGTTGAAGCCCGCCGAAACGGGCGCGCGCTTCGCCACCTGGGTGAGAAATTCGGTGAGTTCGTAGGTGCGCGCGCCGAGGCGCTCGGCCTTTTCGAGCAGGAACGCGTCGTCCTTGAATACCTCGGGAAAATGCGCGCGGATCATCCCGGTACAGGAACCCGAGGGCACCACCACGTAGTCGCAGCCGCCGAACTCTTCGATGAGCTTTTCGGCGAGCGCACGCGCCGAAGCGCGGTCGCCCGAGTTCCAGCCCGGCTGCCCGCAGCAGGTCTGCGTCGCCGGCACCACGACATCGCAATTCGCCGCCTCGAGGAGCTTGAGCGCGGCGAAACCGATCGACGGGCGCATCAGATCGACGAGGCAGGTGGCGAACAAGCCGACGCGCATGGGAATCTTGAGATGGCGGGAGGCGCTGCATCATAGCACGCGAACTCGCGCCTCCTCCCAGGCACATTCCATATCGTGGTATAGAATCGCGCCATTCGGATCATGGCCAGCCCTCCTTCCAAGAATTCCATCCAGGTCATCGCTCGCATGATGAAGCTGCTGGAAGTGCTCGGCCAGCACGGGGAGCCCGTGGCGCTGAAGAGTCTCGCGCGATCGAGCGGCCTGCATCCCTCGACCACGCATCGCATCCTGAGCGCGCTCGTCGCCGGCGGGATGGCCGAGCGCGCGGATGCGGGAAGTTATCGCCTCGGCATCCGGCTGCTGGAGCTGGGCAACCTGGTCAAGGCGCGCATCAGCGTGCGCGAGCACGCGCTGCCTTTCATGCGCGAGCTTCACACCGCCACGGGCGAAGCGGTCAATCTTTCGGTGCGGCGCGACGACGAGATCGTCTACGTCGAGCGCACCTCGAGCGGCAAGTCGCTCATGCGCGTGGTCAATATCGTCGGCGCGCGCGCGCCGCTGCACATCACCGCGGTCGGCAAGCTGTTCCTGCTCGAAGACGGCCCGGAGGGACTGAAGAGCTACGCACAGAGAACGCACCTGCCGCCGTTTACGCGCAATACCCTCACCAGTGCCGCCGCCCTCGAGCGCGAGTTGGAGCGCATCCGGCGCAACGGCTACGCCGTGGACAACGAGGAGGCGGAGCTCGGCGTGCGCTGCATCGGCGCCGGCGTGCGCGATGACGCCGGAACGCTGGTCGCCGGCCTGTCGGTTTCGGCGCCGGCGGAGCGCATGAAAAGCGCCTGGTCGAGCCTGGTCAGGGAAACCGCCGAAAGAATCTCCCGGGCAATCGGGCACCGCGAATAAGGCCGCGTCCGGCACGGACGGAGGGAAACCATGAATTGCCGTTTCCGCTTCACGCTCAGCGCGGGCCTGCTCGTGCTCGTGGCGTTGTCGGTGCTTGCGTGCGCGGCCGAATCCGTAATCCACGAAAAAACCTCGCGCTACAACAACATCGTCGTCACCGAAGACGGCAAGGGCCTGCGCACCCTGCTCTTCGAGAGGGGCGGATCGCGGCAGAGCGTCGTGAAGCCGGGCGATCCGGATCACCTCGAGCTGCCGTACGCCCGGGTCGCGCTGGTCGGTCTGGCTCTCTGCGGAGAGCCGCGCCGCGTCCTGGTCGTCGGCTTGGGCGGAGGCACGCTGCCTATGTTCCTGCGCAAGTACTATCCGAGCGCAATCATCGACGTCGCCGAGCTCGATCCCGATGTCGTGGACGTCGCAAAGGAGTTCTTCGGATTCCGCGAGGACGAGCGCACGCGGGCCCACGTCGGCGACGGGAGGCGGTTCATCGAGGAGGTTCGGCAGCCTTACGACATCATCTTTCTCGACGCCTTCGGGGCGAACAGCGTCCCGGCGCATCTGGCGACCCAGGAATTCCTGCAGGCGGTGCGCCGGGCGCTAGCGCCGAGCGGCGTCGTGGTGAGCAACATCTGGCCTACGCACTCCAACCCGCTTTACGAGTCGATGGTCCGTACCCATCAGGAAACCTTCGACGAGCTCTTCATCCTCGACGTTTTCGGCCACGTCAACAAGATACTGCTCGCGCTGCCTCGAAAGCAGCCGCTCGGCCAGGACGAACTGGGCCTCGCCGCACGAAAAGTGTCGAGCGCGAAGCAGTTCCACTTCGACCTCGGCGAGCAGGTGCGGTACGGTTTTCTGCACGCGCGCGACAGAAACCCACAGGGACGCGTGCTGCGGGATGCCGAGCTCAACCAGTCGAGATAGGGCAGAAACCCGGCGCTCTACACCGCCATCATCCCGTGCACGCTGAACAGTTGCCCTGGGTCCAGCCACAGCTTCTCCGGCGAAAACCCGGCTTTCCTGCCGAGGTCGCGGAATTCCTCCATCGAGTACTTGCAGGAGATCTCGGTGTGTATGGTTTCGCCCGCTGCGAAGTCGAATCGCTGCCCCGCCACGTGGACGAACTGCGAGTACAAACTTTCCAGGTGCATCTCGATCCGCCCCATGGCCGGGTCGTAAAAGGCCTTGTGGCGGAAGCGCTGCGGCTGGAAATCCGCGCCGAGCTCGCGGTTGATGCGCTTTAGCAGGTTGACGTTGAATGCCGCGGTCACGCCGCTTGCGTCGTCGTAGGCGGCATCGAGTATCTTCTTGTCCTTCTTCAGGTCCACGCCGATCACCAGGATGCCGCCCGTGCCCGCCGCCCTGCGCGCCTGCCTGAGGAAGGCGAGCGCTTCGGCCGGGGTGAAATTGCCTATGGTCGAGCCCGGGAAGAACACCAACTTCTTGCGGATCGGCACGCCGGCAAACTCGGGCAGGGCGAGCGGCCGCGAGTAGTCGGCGCACAGGCCGGCGATGTTCAGCCAGGGATACTGCTTTGCCAGTTCGCCCGATGCCGCGCGCATGGTATCGACGGCGATGTCCACCGGCACGTACAGCGAAGGCTGCAGGGCTTCGATGAGAACGCGTGTTTTCGCTTCCGAGCCGCTACCGAACTCGATCAACTCGGTATCGGGGCCGGCGAACTGCGCGATGTCGGCAGCCTGCGCGCGCAGGATCGCCATCTCTGTGCGCGTCAGGTAGTACTCGGGCAGTTCGCAGATCGCCTCGAACAGACGGCAGCCCTGCGCGTCGTAGAAGTATTTTGGCGGGATGCTCTTCGGCACGCGCGCGAGTCCGGCAAGCACGTCGTCGAGGAAGGTCGCGCCGCGCGGAAGAAAATTGTAGAAGCGCACGACCCCGGGCACGAGCGGCCGGGGCGTCGGCTGGGGTTTTACGCCGTCAGGCACCCGGCCCGTCCGGACGACCCAGGGAAAGCGAGAGCTTTCCTAGCCCTCGATCGATACGATGCCGTTGGGCCCGGAACGGACCGAGCGATGAACCGTTGATTGGCCCGACGGAATTTCCAGCCACTGACGTATGCGAATTGCGTCGCTGACACGCGTGTACTTTCCCCAGGAGTCGAGCAGGACGATGATAACGGAACGTCCCGCCAGCGTCATCTGCATGGCGAGGCAGCGCCCCGCTTCGGCGATGTAGCCGGTCTTCGACAGGCCGATGTCCCAGCGGGAATTGAGCGTCAGGCGGTTGGTGTTGCCGAAGCGCATGGTGCGGCGCCCGACCGTGATCTGGTAGGAAGGCGAGGTCGAGTATTCGCGGATCTTGATGTAGGCGTGCGCCGCGCGCACCAGCTTGGCCAGATCATGCGCGGTCGAGACGTTGCGCCCGGACAGGCCGGTCGCGTCATCGAAGCGCGTCCCGGACATGCCGAGCAACTGCGCCTTGAGGTTCATCGCGAGTACGAAGGCCTCCCTGCCGCCCGGATACGAATTCCCCAGCGCCGAAGCGGCGCGGTTTTCGGAGGCCATCAACGCGAGGTGCAGCAGCTCGTCGCGGGTGAGCACCGTTCCCACCTGCAGGCGCGAATGCGAGCGGCGCAGCCGATCGACGTCGGCCTGGGTGACCTGCAGCAGCTCGTCGGGTTCCAGTTGGGCGTCGAGGGTGACGATCGCCGTCATCAGCTTGGTGAGCGATGCGATCGGCAGGGTCGACTGGGTGTTCTTGCCGAAGAGGATTTCGCCGGACTCCTGGTCGATGACCAGCGCCGCCTGCGAACGCACGCGCGGCTCGTGGGGAGCGGCGGCCGTGCGAGCCGAAGCCCCCGCCGCAATGGCGAAGAGCGCAAGCAGCGCCATCGGCATGAGCCGCACTTCCCCTCCCTCGAGCATGTCGGGACCGGGGAGTCTAGCGGCGCCGGGCGCCATTTGCAAGGAAAAATAAAGGCCTACGCCAAATCCTTTATGCCGCGTCTGGGATACCCCGGAGGTCGTCGCTCCTACCCCCTAGCCGGCGGCTTCCTCCTGCAACTGCAGCGCCCACATCTGCGCGTAGGCGCCGTTCTTCTCCAGAAGCTCGCGGTGCGTGCCGCGCTCGGCGACGCGCCCAGCGTCCAGGACCAGGATCTGGTCGGCGTCCATCACGGTGGAAAGGCGGTGCGCGATCACCAGCGTCGTGCGCCCGCGCGCGATCCGGTCGAGCTCGGCCTGGATACTCTGCTAGGTTTCCGAGTCGAGCGCGGAGGTGGCCTCGTCGAAGATGAGGATGCTTGGGTTCTTGAGGAGGGCACGGGCGATCGCGACGCGCTGCTTCTCGCCACCGGAGAGCTTCAGGCCGCGCTCCCCGACGCGCGATTCGTACTTGTCGGGAAGGCTTTCGATGAACTCGTGGATGTGCGCCGCCTTTGCCGCATCGAAGACCTCCTCGAGCGGGGCCTGCGGCCTGCCGTAGTGGATGTTGTAGAGAATGGTGTCGTTGAAAAGCACCGTATCCTGCGGGACGATGCCGATGGCGGCGCGCAGGGATGACTGCGTCAGGTCGCGAATATCCAATCCGTTGACGGTCGCGCGCCCCGCCCCGACTTCGTAGAAGCGGAACAACAGCCGCGCCAGGGTTGACTTGCCCGAGCCGCTGTGCCCGACCACCGCGACCTTCGTGCCCGCGGGGATCGCGAACGAAACGTCGAACAGAATCTGCCGCTTCGGCTCGTAGGAAAAATCCACATGCTCGAATCGCACCGCGGCGTTCCCCGCGGCCAGCGGCTTCGCACCCGGGCGATCGGCGATTTCCCGGTCCTGCGTCAGCAAACGGAACATCCGGTCCATGTCGGCGAGCGCCTGCTTGATTTCCCGGTAGACCATGCCGAGGAAATTGAGCGGGATGTAGAGCTGGATCAGGAGGCCGTTGACCAGCACCAGGTCGCCGAGGGTGAGCGTTTTCGCGACGACCCCCCGAGCGGCCAGGACCATGAGCAAGGTCACCGCGACCGCGATGATCAGGCTCTGCCCGATGTTGAGCAGCCCGAGCGAGGCCTCGTTCTTCACTGCGGCCGATTCGTACTTCTGCAGGTTCTCGTCGTAGCGGCGCGCCTCGTATTCCTCGTTGTTGAAGTACTTCACCGTCTCGTAGTTGAGCAGGCTGTCGATGGCGCGCGTGTTGGCCTTCGAGTCCAACTCGTTCGCCTGGCGCCGGATATCCATGCGCCACTCGGTGATCGACACGCTGAAAGCGATGTAGATCACCACCGCGACAAAGGTGACCGCCGCGAAGCGCCAGTCGAATTTGGTAAGCAGGATGGCCGCCACCAGGCTGAACTCGAGGATCACCGGGACGATCGAGAACAGCATGTAAGTCAGCAGAGTCGAGATCCCGCGCGTGCCGCGCTCGATGTCTCGCGACACGCCGCCGGTATGGCGCTCCAGGTGAAAGCGCAGCGACAGGCTGTGCATATGGCGGAACACGGTGAGCGCAACACGCCGGATGGCGCGCTGGGTCACGCGAACGAACACGACGTCCCGGAGCTCCGCGAACAACGTCGTCGAAAACCTGAGGATCCCGTAAGCGGCGAGCAGCGCGAGGGGCAGAACCAGCACGGCGGTCTGCGCGTCGAGCGAATCGACCACCTCCTTCAGGATAAGCGGCACGCCGACGTTGGCCAGTTTTGCGCTGATGAGGAAGGCGAGCGCCAACGCCACGCGAATGCGGAATTCCCACAGATAGGGGAACAGCATCCCGACCGCGCGCCATTCGCTGCGGCGCCCGGGTGCGGAGAGATCCTTGAGCGGAGCGGGCAAGGCGAAGCTGCGGTGATCGTGGGCCATTGGGGAGTGTCATGTTACATCGGGGCGTTGCACCGCCAAACAATCGCTCCTCGATTCCCATTTGCGCAAACGCCCCCTGCCGCCGTGCCGTGGACAGCCGGGCCAGCGTATCATGCGGTATGGCGCCGAGGCGCCGCGCGCGGAAAGTTCGGGAGTGCCCATGTCTCTCATCCTCTGGATCGTTGTCGTCGTTGCCGTTTCAACTTCACTCGCCTATCTGAATTCTCCGGGCTGGACCTGGTTCGCCGCAGGAATCGTGGCATTGCTCGCGGGTCTCGGCGGCGGTGCGTTTTCTATCTACGCACTATCCGTGCTCAGCGCGATCTTCGTCGCCGGCGGTATCCTGCTCGGTGTCGCGCCTTTGCGCCGGATGCTCGTATCGCGGCCGATGCTCGCCTGGTACCGCGGGCAGCTCCCGCCCATGTCCCAGACCGAGCAGGAAGCGATCGACGCGGGCACGGTGTGGTGGGACGGCGAGCTCTTCTCCGGCCGCCCGGACTGGGCAAAGCTCCTTGCCGTGCCCCGCCCAGTGCTCACCGTGGAGGAGCAGGCGTTTCTCGACAACGAGACCGAGCAGTTGTGCGCGATGGTGAACGACTGGGAGACCACGCAGATCTACCAGGACCTGCCGCCGCAGGCCTGGCAGTTCATCAAGGACAAGGGCTTCCTCGGGATGATCATCCCGAAAAGGTACGGCGGCAAGGAATTCTCCGCCTACATGCATTCTCAAGTGATCCAGAAACTCGCGACGCGCTGCAGCGTGGCGGCCGTGCACGTGATGGTGCCGAATTCCCTCGGGCCGGCGGAGCTGCTCCTTCACTACGGCACCGAGGAGCAAAAAAACCACTACCTGCCGCGCCTTGCGAAAGGCCTCGAGATTCCCTGTTTCGGCCTCACCAACCCGCACGCGGGCTCTGACGCAGCGTCGATCCCGGATTTCGGCGTGGTCTGCAAGGGGATCTGGGAAGGCAGGGAAATTCTCGGCATGCGCGTCACCTGGGAGAAGCGCTACATCACTCTGGGACCCATTTCGACCCTGCTCGGGCTCGCGTTCCGCCTGCACGATCCGGATCATCTGCTGGGGGACAAGGATGATCTCGGCATTACCTGCGCTCTCGTGCTGACAAACACGCCGGGCGTCAATATCGGCCAACGCCACAATCCTCTCAACGCGGTGTTCCAGAACGGACCGAACTCGGGCAAGGACGTGTTCATGCCCCTCGATTGGATCATCGGCGGGTCGAAGATGGCCGGCCAGGGCTGGAGAATGCTGATGGAGTGCCTCGCGGCGGGCCGCTCGATCTCGCTGCCATCCTCGGGAACCGGTTATGCCAAGCTGGCGGCGCGCGCGACCGGCGCCTACGCACGCGTGCGCAACCAATTCAAGACGGCGATCGGCAAGTTCGAAGGTATCGAGGAAGCGCTCGCTCGCATCGGCGGCAACCTGTACACAATGGACGCCGCGCGCGTCATGACCGCCGGCGCAGTGGATCTGGGCGAGAAACCCTCGGTGATCTCGGCCATCGTGAAGTACCACCTCACCGAGCGCGGCCGGGCTGTCGTCACCGATGCGATGGACATCCTGGGCGGCAAAGGCATCTGCCTGGGGCCCAATAATTTCATGGGCCGGTCCTATCAGCAGCTGCCGATCGCGATCACGGTAGAGGGCGCGAATATCCTCACGCGCAGCCTCATCATCTTCGGCCAGGGCGCGATCCGCTGCCATCCGTTCGTGCTGAAGGAAATGAACGCCGCGCGTGACGCAAGGCTCGCCGATTTCGATCGCGCGCTGTTCGGCCACGTGCGCCACGTCATGGCGAGCAAGGCACGCGCTTTTGTCATGGCCCTCACCGGCTCGCGCTTCGTCTCCGTGCCGCGTAAGGCTTCTTCCGAGACGTCCCGCTACTACCAGCACTTGTCGCGAATTTCAGCGGCGCTTGCTTTCGTGTCGGATGTCTCGATGCTGGCGCTCGGGGGCGCGCTGAAGCGCAAGGAGAAGATCTCAGCTCGTCTCGGCGACGTACTCTCGATGCTCTATCTCGCCTCGGCAGTGCTCAAGCGCCATGAAGATGAAGGCCGGCAACAGGCCGATCTCCCCCTTGTACACTGGTCAGTTCAGGACGCGATCGCCCGCGCCGCAGAAGCGCTGCACGGCGTGCTCGCGAACTATCCGAGCCGGCTCATCGGCCGCGCGCTGCGCCTGGTGGTCTTCCCGCTCGGTCAGAATTTCGCCCACCCCAACGACGCGCTCGGGCACGAGGTGGCGCGGTTGCTTATCGCGCCTTCCGCCACGCGCGACCGCCTTTCGGCGGGCATGTACTTGCCTAAGCCTGAGAGCGATCCGATCGGCTGTCTAGAAGCCGCGCTCGAGGCCACCATCAAGGCCGAGTCGGTCGAGGCCAAGATCCGGGCAGCGCAGAAGGCGGGGGCGATCCACGGTAAGACGCCCGAAGAACTCACGCAGGCGGCGCTTGCTGCGCGCGTCATCGGCGCCGAAGACCAGGCGCTGCTCAAGCGCGCCGCGCAGCTGCGCGACGAAGTGATCCGCGTCGACGACTTCCCGCAGGACCTCGGGCTCTCGGAGGCGATCCGGCCGGCGCAGCCGCAGCGCGCCGCCGCGTAAACCGGGGACAGACCCCTATTTTTCTCTCCTATTTTTCCGCCGGTTGTCCCTTTAACAAAAAGTAGGGGTCAGTCCCCGTGGCCAAGGACGTCTACATCATCGACGGCGCGCGCACGCCGTTCCTGAAATCGCGCAACCGCCCCGGTCCGTTCTCGGCAAGCGACCTCGCCACGGCCGCGGGAAAGGCGCTGCTCATCCGCCAGCCCTTCGCCCCCAGCGAACTCGACGAGGTGATCCTGGGTTGCGCGGCGCCTTCGGTCGACGAAGTCAACATCGGCCGCGTCGCGGCGCTGCGCATGGGCTGCGGGCACAAGGTGCCGGGATGGACGGTGATGCGCAACTGCGCCTCGGGCATGCAGGCGCTGGATTCGGCGATTGCCAACATGCTGTCCGGGCGCTCGAACCTGGTGCTCGCGGGCGGAGTGGATGCGCTGTCGCGCGTTCCCCTGCTCTATTCCGACGTGATGGTGATCTGGTTCGCCAACTTCATGGCCGCCCGGTCGCCGCTGCAGAAGGCGGCGATGTTCTTCAGGCTCAAACCCGCGCAACTGCTCAATCCCGTCATCGGCCTGATGAAAGGCCTCACCGATCCCTACGTCGGCCTGCTCATGGGCGAGACCGCCGAGAACCTCGCGTACCGTTTCGGCATCGACCGGCTGCAGATGGACGAGTTCGCCGCGCGCAGCCACGCGCGCGTCATCACAGCACAGGAAGGCGGTCTCCTCGGCAACGCCCATGACGGCCTGGCCGCGGAAATCGTGCCGGTCTATGACGACAAAGGCACGCTGTCAAAGGACGATGACGGCGTGCGCAAGGACTCGACCGCGGAGAACCTCGCCAAGCTGAAGCCTTTCTTCGACCGCAAGTACGGCAACGTCACCGCCGGAAATTCCTCGCAGATCACCGACGGCGCGGCGTGGCTGGTACTCGCGACCGAAGACGCGGTGAAGCGTCACGGCCTGAAACCGGTCGGCCGCATCGTCGATTCGCAGTGGGCGGGGCTCGATCCGGCGCAGATGGGCCTGGGGCCGGTGCACGCCGTCACGCCGATCCTGAAGCGCCACGGA
Organism: Gammaproteobacteria bacterium; assembly: GCA_041496705.1. Classification (GTDB taxonomy): domain Bacteria; phylum Pseudomonadota; class Gammaproteobacteria; order Burkholderiales; family SG8-39; genus VBDM01. Next base: position 24,943 of record JBGQFD010000036.1, read on the forward strand.
TTGAAGCTCGACGACGTCGACGGCTGGGAAATCAACGAGGCCTTTGCCGCGCAGGTACTCGGCTGCCTCGCAGCGTGGAAGGAAGACCGGTACTGCCGCGAGGAACTCGGATTGGATGCGGCGCTCGGCGAGCTCGACATGGACAAGCTCAACCCGGACGGCGGCGCGATCGCGCTCGGCCACCCGGTCGGCGCCTCGGGCGCGCGCATCGTGCTGCACCTGCTGCACACGCTCAAGCGCAGGCAGGGCAAACGCGGCATCGCCTCTATCTGCATCGGCGGCGGCCTGGGCGGGGCGATGCTGGTCGAGGCCTTCTGACGACCATGGCCGCCGCGTACAAGAACTGGAAGCTCGACACCGACCAGGACGGACTGGTGTGGCTGTCCTTCGACAAAGCGGACAGCTCGACCAACGTCCTCACGGCCGAGGTGATGGCCGAGCTCGACGCGATCGTCGACGAGCTGCGCGCGCGCAATCCGCGCGGACTGGCGATCCGCTCGGCAAAGGCGTCGGGATTCATCGCCGGCGCCGACGTCGAAGAGTTCACCCGCCTCAAGGACGCCGATGACGCGATGCGCCTGGTGAAACGCGGCTGGGACCTCTACAACGAGCTCGCCGCCTTGCCCTTCCCTACGCTCGCCCTGGTGAACGGTTTTTGCATGGGCGGGGGCGTGGAACTGGCGATCGCGTGCCGCTACCGCATCGCCGTCGACCAGCCCGGGACGCGCTTTGCGCTGCCCGAAGTCATGCTCGGTATCCTCCCCGCCTGGGGCGGTGTGATGCGGCTTCCGCGCCTGGTCGGACCGACCGTGGCCCTCGACATGCTGCTTACCGGCCGCGCCGTGGACGCTCGTCGCGCCCGGCGCATCGGCCTCGTGGACGCTGCCGTGCCGCCGCGCATCCAGGACAACGCCGCGCGCATGATGCTGCTCGAGGCGCCGCGGCCGCGCAAGCTCCCGTTCCTGCAGGCGTTGATGAATTCGCGTCCGCTGCGGCCGCTGGTCGTGGCGATGGCGCGCAAGCAGGTGGCGGCGCGCGCGGCGCCCGACCAGTACCCGGCGCCTTATGCGATCCTCGAGCTGTGGAAGAACCACGACGGCGATCCGTTCGCGCCGCGGCCGGAGGATCCGGCATCGGTGGCGGGCCTGGTCGAAAGCGACACCGCGCGCAACCTCATACGCATCTTCTTCCTGCAGGAGCGGATGAAGTCCCTCGGCAAGGACAGCGACTTCCAGGCGCGGCACGTGCACGTGATCGGCGCCGGCGTGATGGGCGGCGACATCGCCGCGTGGTGCGCGATGCGCGGCCTCTCCGTCACGCTGCAGGACCAGTCGGCCGAGCGGCTCGCGCCGGCGATGAAGCGCGCGGCGGACCTCTTCAAGCGCCGGCTGCGCGACAAGACGCGCATCCGCGACGCCGCGGACCGCCTGATCCCCGACGTGGCGGGCGACGGCGTGCGCCGCGCCGACGTCGTCATCGAAGCGATCTTCGAGAACCTGCAGGCGAAGCGCGAGCTGTTCGCGCAGGTGGAAGCCGCGGCCAAACCCGACGCGATCCTCGCCTCGAACACCTCCAGCCTCAAGCTCGCCGACATCGGCGCGAACTTCCGGAACCCCTCGCGCCTGGTGGGCATCCACTTCTTCAATCCGGTGCCGCAGATGCAGCTGGTCGAGATCGTCAGGGGCGCGAACACCGACGAGTCGACTGCGAAGCGCGCGGCGGCGTTCGTGCGGCAGATCGACAAGCTGCCGCTGCCGGTGAAGGACTCGCCGGGGTTTCTCGTGAATCGGGTGCTCGGACCGTACATCGACCAGGCGCTACGCCTGGTGGACGAAGGCGTCGCGCCAGAAACGCTGGATGCGGCGGCGACGGCCTTCGGCATGCCCATGGGGCCGATCGAGCTCGCCGACACGGTCGGCCTCGATATCTGCATGGCGGTGGGCAAGGAACTCGGCGGGGAGCATGCCGAGCCGCCGAAGAAGCTCGCCGAGCTCGTCGCCGCGGGACACCTCGGCAAGAAAAGCGGCCAGGGCTTCTATCTCTGGCAGAACAGCAAGGCGCGCAAGAGCTCGGCGAGCCCGGCCGAACCCGGGCTGAGCGACAAATTGCTCGCGCCCTATCTCGAGGAAGCGAAAGCCGTCGTCGCCGAGGGCATCGTCGCCGATGCGGATCTCGCCGACGCCGGCCTCATCTTCGGCACGGGCTTCGCTCCCTTCCGCGGCGGCCCGCTGCACTACCTCGCCAGCCGCGGCACTTAGGCTGTCCTCGCGGCCGGGTTGCCGCGCCGCGACGGCGCGTGGCAGAATCGGGCATCCACAAGGGGAGGCAAGCCGTGGTCCCACTCGGCTTTGAATCGCTGTCGATGCGGGCTCGTGCCGCGCGCACGCTTGCCGGCCTCGCGCTCGCGCTGCCCGCGGCGTGGGTCCAGGCGCAGGTCCAGCCGCCCCCGGCGCCGCGCTTCGAAATCCAGCGCTACGTCGTCGAGGGCAATACGCTCATTCCCCAGGCCAGCCTCGACGGGCTGATGGCGCCCTTCACAGGAAAGAACCGCGATTTCGGCGACGTGCAGCGCGCGCTCGAGGCGCTGCAGGACGCGTATACGCAGCGCGGCTACAACGCGGTGCGCGTGTCCATTCCCGAGCAGGACATCCGCGCCGGCCAGGTGCGCTTGCAGGTGCTGGAGGCGAAGATCCGGCGCGTGCGCGTGCAGGACAACCGCTTCTTCGACGAGAAGAACGTCCGCGCCGCGCTGCCCTCCCTCAAGGAAGGCGCAGCGCCCAACGTTCGCGCCTTGAGCCAGGACGCCCTGCTCGCCAACGAGAACCCGGCGAAGCAGGTCAGCATCTCCCTCGAAGCCGCGGAGGAACCCGCCAGGGTGGACGCGACCGTGCGCGTCACCGACGAAAAGCCCTCGCGCGTGTCGGCGTTCGCCGACAACACCGGGACGCCGAGCACCGGAAACACGCGCACCGGGCTGGGCTACCAGCACGCCAACGTCTTCGACAGCGACAACGTGATCAACGCGCAGGCGATCACCTCGCCCGGACACGCCTCCGACGTGAAGATATTCGGCGTCGGCTACCGCGCGCCCGTGTACCGCTGGGGCGGCGCGCTGGACGCCACCTACGGCTACTCCAGCGTCAACTCCGGCGTGGTGCAGGACCTGTTCAACGTGTCCGGCAAGGGAACGGTGTTCGGCCTGCGCTACACCCAGCTGCTGGGGCGCATCGACGCGTATGAGCAACGCATTGCACTCGCCTGGGATCGCCGCGCTTACCGGAACGACGTCACCTTTGTCGGCACGACCGGATCGCAGATTCCGGACATCACGGTGCGGCCGCTTTCACTGACTTACCTGGGTCGCCTTTCGCAGGTCGGGCGGGACGTGGCTTTCAATCTTTCCTACTCCAAGAACATACCCGGCGGAAACCATGGCAACCAAGCCGCATTCGACGAGCCTGGCCAGCGCGCCGGCGCGCAGGCGGACTACAAGATTTTCCGCGCCGGCCTCGCGTATTCGCAGCAGCTTCCGGCAGATTTTCTCGCGCGCGTGGCGGTCAATGCGCAGTGGACCAGCGACCTGCTGGTCCCCGGCGAGCAGTTCGGTATGGGCGGGCAAGACAGCGTGCGCGGCTACTACGAACGCGAAACGGCGAACGACAGCGGCCAGCGCTTCTCGATCGAGGCCTACGGGCCGGATTTCGGCTCGCGCATCGGCGGCACTTGGCGCGTGCGCGCGTTGGTGTTCACCGACGCCGCCCGCGGCCACGACAATGCTCCGGAGCGCAACGCCGACAACAAGCTCGGCAGCTTCGGGCTGGGCCTGCGCGCGAACTACGCCAAGTCCTTCGCCCTGCGGCTCGACGCGGCGCGCGTCACGCGCGACGCCGGCACGCGAACCTCCGGAGACAGCCGGGTACATTTCGCGCTGGCCTACAGTTTTTGAACGAGTCCCTCCAGGTGTGCGAAATGTCACATGACCGCGGTACGCCCGAGCCTAGAATGAAGCGAATTCCCGCTTGGGAGAGAGCGTGGGGAGCTTAGGTATGTCGGATGTCAGTCGGCGCCGGCGGGAAGGTTTCAGGCCGCGTCTGATTGCGCTGTCGGCGGCAGCTTGCTTTGGGGTATCGGCGCAGCAGGCGCTGGCCAATCCCGCCGGCGGCGCTGTGGTCTCGGGGGGCGCCTCGTTTGCCAGTTCGGGCAACACCCTCACGGTCACCAATACCGCCAACGCCATCATCAACTGGCAGAGCTTTTCCATCGGCGTGAACGAGATCACGCGCTTTCTGCAGTCCTCGGCTTCTTCTGCCGTGCTCAATCGGGTCGTGGGCGCAAGCGGCGTCATCCCGCAGAGCGTGATCGACGGGGTGCTCTCCTCCAACGGGCGGGTGTTTCTGCTCAACGCCAGCGGCATCGTGTTCGGCGCGAACGCGCACATCGACGTGGCGGGATTCGTCGCCTCTAGCCTCAATCTCTCCGACCAGGATTTTCTCAACGGCCGGATGCACTTTACCGAGGTCCCCGGGGCGGGTGGCATCAGCAACGCCGGGATAATTCAGGCAGCCTCGGGTGGGCGAGTGTTCCTCGTCGCTCCGAGCGTGGAGAACAGCGGCGTGATCAGCGCTCCTCAGGGGCAGATCGTGCTCGCCGCAGGCAAGAGCGTAGACCTCGTTTCGGAGAACTCTCCCTTCGTCACGGTGCGCGTCACCGCCGACTCCGAGCAAGCGCTCAACCTCGGTCAGCTGATTGCCGAGTCCGGGCGCATCGACATGTCCGGGGCGCTGGTGCGCCAGTCTGGGGTAGCCTCGGCCAACAGCGCCAGCCTGGGTGCCAGCGGCGAAATCCGACTGGTGGCGACGAACCGTGTGACCCTCGACGCCGGCAGCGTCACTTCGGCGAGCGGCGGAACGCAGGGCGGCAATATCCAGGTCTCGGCGCCGGTCGTCGTGCAGGTCGGCGAACTCCGGGCCGACGGCGATGCCGGCGGAAGGATCCAGGTCGACGCCGGCAACTTCCTGCAGGCCGGAACCGTCTCGGCGAGCGGCAGCGCGGGCGCCGGCGGCGAGATCGGCATCCACGCAGCGCATGTCATTCAAACTACCGCCGCAGTGATCGCGGCCGATGGCAACGGCGGCGATGGCGGCAGTATCGGCGTCGATGCGAGCGGCGCGATCGACGGGCTCCTGTTCAGCTCGGCAAGGTATTCCGCCACCGGAGACAAGGGCGGCAGCATCAAGCTGTTCGGCCACGATATCGTGCTCCTCGGCGCGAGCGCGGATGCGAGCGGAACGAACGGCGGCGGCACGATACTCGTGGGCGGCGATTTCCAGGGCGACAACCCCGCCGTTCCCAATGCCGCCACCACCGGCATCAATTTCAGCACGACGCTGAAGGCCGACGCCACGCAAACCGGCGACGGCGGCAGGATCGTCGTGTGGTCGGATATGTATACGCAGTTCTACGGCACCGCTTCCGCGCGCGGCGGCGCGCAATCCGGCAACGGCGGCTTCATGGAGATTTCCGGCCGGGAAAACCTCACCATGGGCGGATTCGCCGACGCCGGATCGGCCAACGGCACCCCGGGCACCCTGCTGCTCGATCCCAAGAACATCATCATCGACAGCAACGCCGGCGGCGGAACGGGCACGCTGGGTTCGTTCCAGCTGGTCGATCCGCATCCCGGGGCGAACGAGAACTTCGGAACGCAGGTCGTGGTGCTGCCGAGCCAGAATGTCGTGGTCACCGACCCGAACGATAGTTTCGTCCAAAGTGGCGCGGGTGCCGTGTACCTGTTCGACAGCACCAGCGGCGCGCTGATCAGCACGCTGACGGGGGGCGCGGCCAACGACCGCGTCGGCTCGGGCGGCATCGTTCAGCTTTTCATCACCGGAAATTACCTGATAACGAGTCCCAGCTGGACCAACGGCGGCGCCGGCACCAGTGTCGGTGCGGTGACCTGGGGCAGCGGCACTGCCGGAGTCAGCGGCACGGTATCTTCTACCAACAGTCTGGTGGGTAGCATCACGGACGATCAGGTCGGCTTGGGCGGTATCACCGAGCTCAACAACGGCAATTACGTGGTTTCGAGCTACGCCTGGGCCAACGCTGCCGCGGCTGCGGCCGGAGCGGTCACCTTCGGCAACGGCACGACCGGGGTTTCCGGCGCGGTGTCGGCGACGAACAGCCTGGTCGGGACGACTGCCGGAGATTTGGTCGGCATCAAAGTCACCGGGCTTTCCAACGGAAACTATGTCGTCAGCGAAATATTCTGGCAAAACAGTGGAGCAACCCGGTCCGGCGCGGTCACCTGGATCGATGGCACGAATGGCAATATTGCCGGCAGCGCAAGTCGCGGCGGCGCGGTCTCCGCCGCGAACAGCCTGGTGGGCAGCGCCGCATTCGATGATGTCGGAACCACCATCACCGAGCTGTTCAACGGCAACTACGTGATGAGCAGCCCGTTTTGGGGCGGCAACAGGGGCGCGGTCACTTGGCTCAACGGCACCAACGGAAATATCGCCGGCACCGCGAGTCCCGGCGGGCTCGTCTCCGCCCTTAACAGCCTGGTCGGCAACCCGACTGATCAGGTCGGCCACAGTGTAACCGCGCTCCTAAACGGCAACTACGTGGTGGAAAGCGGGCTTTGGCACAGCGGAAGTGCCCAAGTTGGGGCTGTTACCTGGGTCAACGGTTTGAACGGCAACTTCGGCGGCGGCACGACTCCCGGCGGCCTCGTGTCAACGTCGAACAGCCTGGTCGGCAGTCAGGCTGGCGATACGGTGGGCTTTTCTCTCTTCGGACTGCCAGGTATCGTCCGACTTCCCAGCGACAACTATCTCGTGATCAGTGCCAATTGGGCCAACGGGGCTGCAACTTTGGCCGGGGCGGTCACTCTGGTCAACGGTTCGAACGGCAACATTGTCGGAACCGGAACGCCCGGCGGCGCAGTCTCCGCCGCGAACAGCTTGGTGGGCACTACGGCGAGCGATCGGGTCGGCAGCAATGGCGTCATGCTGGTCGGCACCGGCAACTACGTGGTGATCAGTCCGAACTGGGACATACCTGCCGGAGCCTCCGCAGCAACCGTCAACGTCGGTGCAGTCACCTTCGGCAGCAGCACTGCTGGCGTCTTCGGCGCGATCACTTCTGCGAACAGCCTGATAGGCGCAACGGCAAATGACGCCGTCGGCAGCAACGGCGTCACGCCGCTCAGCAACGGCAATTACGTGGTCAACAGTCCGAGCTGGAACAACGGCGCCGCGACTTTGGCCGGGGCGGTCACCTTCGGCAACGGCACCACCGGTGTGGCCGGCACGGTCTCCGCCGCGAACAGCCTGGTGGGCAGCACGGCGAACGATCAGGTCGGCAACTTCGGCATCACGCCGCTCTTCGTAAACGGCAATTACGTGGTCAACAGCCCGAACTGGAACAACGGTACGACGGCGGCTGCGGTCGGGGCGGTCACGTTCGGCAACGGTGCGACCGGCATCGCCGGAGCGGTCTCCGCCACGAACAGCCTGGTGGGCTCGACGGCGGACGATCAGGTCGGCAACGGTGGCGTCATGCCGCTCTTCAACGGCAATTACGTGGTAACCAGCCAGAACTGGAACAACGGCCCTGCGACTTCGGCCGGGGCGGTCACCTTCGGCAACGGCACCACCGGCATCGCCGGAGCGGTCTCCGCAACCAACAGCCTGGTGGGCACGACGGCGAACGATTTTGTCGGCATTGGCGGTGTCACACCGCTCTTCTTCACCGGCAACTACGTGGTGAGCAGCCCCTTCTGGAACGGCGGAGTCGGCGCGGTAACCTTTGCAAGCGGCACGGGCGGCACCACCGGCCCGGTGACACCGAGCAACAGCCTGGTCGGGAGCACCCCCGACAATCCGA
>JBGQFD010000037.1:0-32700 GCA_041496705.1 Gammaproteobacteria bacterium
TCACCCGGACGTCAGGATCCTCGACGGCGGGACGCAGGCGTGGACCGCGTCGGGCAAGCGGCTCGTCCACCTGACGGGAGCACCGGCGCCAGTCGACCCGGCAAAGGCGCCGACGACGCCTCCACCGTACAAAGGAACGCCAAATCTCGAACTGCTGGCAACCCGGTTCGATGTCCATCGCGCTATCGATCATGAACAGACGGTCATTGTTGATGTCAGGCGCGAGTCCGAGTATCGGGGCACGGAAAAGCGAGCCCGGCGCGCCGGAACCATTCAGGGCGCCGTGCACATCTTCTGGCGCGATCACCTAGACGATAAAGGCGCGTTTCGGCCAGCGGAGGAAATCCGCGATCGCTACGTCTCAAAAGGTGTAACGCCAGACAAGACCATCATCCCTGTCTGTCATGGCGGCTACCGCTCGGCCAACACATTCCTCGCCCTCAAGTCCCTAGGCTATCCAAGCGTCCGAAACTATGTGGCATCCTGGGCAGAATGGGGGAACAGAGACGATTCAAAGATCATCGTCCCGGACTCGAGGGGGTAGCGGTCCGCGATGATGCCCAAGCCCCACGTTCGATCGGACCACCCGCCAGCGTTGCTGGCGGTTACCCTCGGCGCTTCGCGCCCACGGCGGCGTCTTTTGAAGGCTGCGGGCGCTCTGCTCGTGGGTGCAATCGTCGCCTTTGCGAGCGCGCACGTTTCGGCGGACTACAAAAAGGGCGCGCAGTTCTACGGAAAGAAGGAATACAAGAACGCCTACGGCGAACTCCTGCCCGCAGCAGAAGCCGGCCATGCACGCGCTCAATTCACGATTGCTGTGATGTATGACATGGGCCAATACGTGAAGAGAGACAAGATAGCCGCAGCAGAGTGGTACCGGAAAGCCTCCGAGCAGGGCCATCCCGATGCCCAGCTTCGTTTGGCCGTCATGCTCCATCAAGGAACCGATGTCTCGCTTGATCGCGAAACGGCCTATCTATGGTCCTCCCTAGCGGCCGATCGATTGCGCGAACCAGTACAAGAAATGGCTGTCGCCCTGTCCAACGCCGTTGCTGCTCTGCTCATCGAAACGCAGCTTGAGCGGGCCAAAGCAGCCGTAGCAGCATGGCGTCCGCGTATTGCAATGGTAGATGGCAGGTCCGCCGGCCCACAGCGCCTCCTGGGGAGGGGAACAGGTTTCTTCCTGAATGCCTCGGGGACGTTGCTGACCAACGAGCACGTCGCTTACGCGTGCCAGCGGCTTATCGTTTCCTACGACGATAGAGAGATTGATGGCGTCCTGCTCGATGTCGACTTTGGCGCGGATCTCGCGACCGTGCAGACTGATCTCAAGCCGTCTAGTTTCGCGCGCTTCGCCAGTGAACGAAGGCCGAAAGCTGGCACTCCCGTGACCGTGATCGGTTATGCAGTCAAACGGACCATATCTCTCCGCGCTTTGATCTCGTCCGGCAGGGTTCTAAACGCACGCGTTGCACTCGGCAACGCCGCTTGGTTCCACACCTCGGCGCCGATCTACCGTGGTCAAAGCGGGAGCCCTACGCTTGATGCAACAGGACGGGTGGTCGGGGCTGCACGTGGAGTATCCGAGGGTCAGCCGGATGACGCGTTGCAGGAAATCGCCGATGGTCAGGCAATGGTTGTCGGGGTGGATAGCATTGTCCGATTTTTGGGCAGGATGAACACGCCGTTCGAAAAGGCTTCCTCGGATCACGCTGCGCCGAGCACCAGACCGGCATCTCCATTGGACTTCATTGTGTTTTTGCAGTGCTTGGGCAGCTAGGGCCATCGGCCTGCGATGGCACCGCTGAGTCGGCGCGCGCGGCGCGATAGCGCGCATGCCCCTCTTTTCGGAGTTTGCACGCCGGCCCGGCGGCCGAGGTGGCAGGTGTGCGTACCGTCGAACATCCTAGTCGGCCTTCGCCCCCGAGGCCCTGACCACCGGCGCCCATCGCGCTGCTTCGGCGCGCAAGTAGGCGGCGAATTCCTCGGGCGTGCCGCCCGCTGACTCGGCGCCCTGCGCGGCGAGCTTTCCCCTCAACTCCGCGCCGCGCAGGATTTTCATGACTTCGGCGCTCAGGCGCGCGACGATTTCGCGCGGCGTCGCCGCCGGAGCGAGCAGTCCGTACCACGGGCTCACTTCGTATCCGCTCACGCCGGCCTCGTCGACGGTCGGCACGTCCGGCAGCTGCGACGAGCGGCGCCTTGCGGTCACGGCGAGCGCACGGAGTTTTCCGGATTTGATATGAGGCAGCACCGTCGGGATGCCAAGGACCGCCATCTGTACCTGGCCGCCGAGCAGATCGGTGACGGCCGGCCCCGTGCCCTTGTAGGGAACGTGCGCGATGCGGATGCCGGCCATCGCCGTGAACAGCGCCGCCGCCAGGTGCGGCGTGCTGCCTGCGCCGCCCGAGGCGTAATTGAGTTCGCCGGGACGCGAGTGGGCGAGGGCTATCAGTTCCTTCACCGAGCGTGCGGATACCGAAGGATGCACCACGAGCACGTTGGGCGCGGTCGCCATCAGGCTCACCGGCGCGAAATCCCGCCCGGTGTCATAGGGCACGGGTCCCATGAGGGGATTGATCACCAGGCTGCCGGGCCCGGCGGAAAGCAAAGTGTGGCCGTCGGGTGCGCTCTTCGCGACATAGTCGGTGCCGATGTTGCCCCCGGCTCCGGGGCGGCTTTCGACGATGAACGGCTGACCCAGGGCGGCCGCAAGGCCCGTCGCCACGAGTCGCGCGACGATTTCGTTCGGGCCGCCCGCGGCGAACGGCACGACGACGCGCACCGGCTTCGAAGGATAGTCCTGCGCGCGGGCAGCGGCGGCGGGAAGCGCGGCGAGCGCCACGCCGAAGCACACGCTGACAGCGGCGCGGAATTGCGTCATAGTTTGCGATGTTAGCCGATTCAGGCCGACGGCCGCGACGGATCAATACAATCAACGATCGGGAGACCCTGTTGAATTCGAATACCCGGCATCAATGCGCGCGGTTCTGCTTGCTGGCCGCGCTCTTCGCATTTTGCGCTGGCGCTTTCGCGCAAGGCTACCCGAACAAGCCGATTCATATCATCGCGCCCTTCCCCGCCGGCGGCGGCTACGATTTCCTCTCGCGGCTGCTCGGCGCCGAGATGTCGAGGACCTTCGGCCAGCCGGTGGTGGTCGAGAACAAGTCCGGCGCGAACGGCAACATCGGCACGGACGCCGCCGCGAAAGCCGCGCCCGACGGCTATACCCTGCTCATGGGCGGCAACAGCCCGCTCGCGCTGAACGTGGGTCTCTACCCGAAGCTGCCCTACGATCCGGTGAAGGATTTCGAGGCGATCTCGCGCGTCGCCACCCAGCCCAATCTGCTCGCGGCGCATCCCAAAGTCCCGGTTAGGAGCGTTGCGGACCTGATCCAGTATGCCAAGGCCAACCCGGGGAAACTCACTTACGCCTCGAACGGTAACGGCAGCCCGCAGCATCTGGCGGCCGAGCAACTGAAGGGCATGGCCGGGATCGACATCGTCCACGTGCCCTACAAAGGCGCGGCGCCCACGGCTGCCGCGCTGCTCGCGGGCGAGGTGTCGATCGCGTTCAACGTGATCTTGCTGCCGCTGCCCCAAGTCCAGGCCGGCCGGCTGACGGGCCTCGCGGTGGCGAGCTCGAAGCGCTCGCCGCTCGCGACTGGCATTCCGACGCTCGCGGAACTGGGCTACCCGATCGACATCGATACCTGGTACGGGCTGCTCGCGCCCGCCGGCACGGCGAAAGACATCGTCGCGAAGCTGAACGCCGAAACCGTGCGCATCCTGGGAATTGCCGATCTGAAGGAGCGCACCCGCAGCCAAGGCATCGAGCTCGCTTCGAGCACGCCCGAAGAGTTCGCCGCATTTCTGAAAGCCGACATCGCGAAGTGGACACTGGCGATCCGCGAGATGCGCATCAGCATCGACTGAAAGGCCCATCGTGATCATCGACGTGTTCAATCACTTCATGCCGAAGGGCATCTTCGACCGGCTGGCGAGCCTGGTGCCCGGGCACATCGCGCTGTCGGCGTTTCCCGAGCTGCCGACGCTCTGGGATGTGGACGCGCGGCTGCGCATGCTCGACGAGTTCGAAGGAATGCAGCAGGTGCTGTCGCTCGCCAACCCGCCGATCGAAATGCTCGGGCTGCCGGACAAGACCCCGGAGCTCGCGCGCATCGCCAACGACGGCCTCGCCGAACTCTGTCGCAAGCATCCCGACCGTTTTCCGACCTTCATCGCCTCGATGCCGATGAACAACGTGGAGGCCTGTGTGCGCGAGGCCGACCGCGCGATCGCCGACCTGGGCGCGAAGGGCATCCAGATCTTCACCAACGTCCTGGGCAAGCCGCTGTCCGCGCCCGAGTTCCGCCCGATTTTCCAGAACATGGCGCGGCACGACCTGCCGGTGTGGATCCACCCGATACGCGGGCCGCAGTTCGCCGACTACGCCACCGAAAAAACCTCCGAGAACGAAATCTGGTTTACGTTCGGCTGGCCCTACGAGACCACCGCCTGCGTGACGCGGCTCATTTTCTCCGGGATCTACGACGAGCTGCCGGATCTGAAGATCATCACCCACCACATGGGCGGCATGGTGCCGTTCTACTCCGGCAAGATCGACCTGGGCTTCGACCAGATCTTCCACGGCAAGACCAACGAAAATCCCGTGGCGAAGAAGGCCGGCATCCGCAAGCGCCCGGTCGAGTACTACAAGATGCTCTACGCCGATACCTCGCTCAATGGGTCGGTCGCGGCGACCCGCTGCGGCCACGCCTTCTTCGGCACCGGTCACTGCCTGTTCGCGACCGACGCGCCTTTCGACGCCGAGCACGGGCGCATGCTCATCCGCGAGACGGTGAACGCGGTGAACGGCCTGGAGATCGCAAGGGCGGAGAAGGACCGCATCTTCTCCGGCAACGCGCGCGCGCTGCTCAAGCTGAACTGAGCTCATGCTGCGCACCGAAGACATCCGCGTGCGCCTGCGCGACGGGGAAATGGGTGCGCACGTGGCGTACCCCGAGCACACGCCCGCCGGCGCGATCGTCGCCATCATGGAAATCTGGGGCGTGAACGACACCATGCGCCGCCACGCGCAGGAATTCGCCGAAGCCGGGTTCGTGTGCCTGGTGCCCGACCTGTTCTGGCGCCAGGAACCCGGTGTCGAGCTCTACGACCGCAACCCCGAGGACGTGAAGAAGGCCTTCGACCTCTACTACGATTTCGACTACGACCTCGGCGTGCGCGACATGGAGGACACGGCGGCCTTTCTCAAGGCGTTGCCCGGTTGCAGCGGCAAGGTGGGGTCGGTCGGCTACTGCCTGGGGGGCAAGCTTTGCTACCTCATGTGTTGCCGCACCGACATCGACTGTGCGGTGGCCTACTACGGCACCTACATCGAGCACCGCATCCGCGAGGTGAAGAACCTGCACCGTCCCTTCATGCTGCACATGGCGATGAAGGATCGCTGGGTGCAGGCGGAAGTGAATGACCTCCTCGAACGCCGGCTCTCGCCCAACCCGCTGGTGACGCTGTACAAGTATCCTGGTGCCGATCACGCTTTTGCCCGCCACGGCGGGCGCACCTACAGCAAGCCGGAGGCCGATCGCGCGCTGGCCCTGTCGGTGGACTTTTTCCGGAAACACCTCGGGTAGCTGCAGTCGTCGACGCGCGCCAGCGCCGCACATTTTGAAACACTTTAGGCAAGCCGGGCACGCGAGACTTTGCTAGGATTTGCGCATCGACCGGAGGCAACCGAGCATGCGCAAGCTGGCAGCATCGCTGATGGGGTCCGCGGCCCTCCTCGGGGCGGCGCTGAGCGCCGGCCCCGCCATCGCCCAGGTCTACAAATGGATCGACGCGTCCGGCACAACGCACTACTCGGACCAGGCACCGCCGAAGCACCAATCCGCAAGCAAAGTCGCCGTCGTGAGCGACCGCCTGTCAGTGTATGAGCAAGGTCCCCGTCTGCCGCCGGCTGCAACTCCGAGCGGGGAATCTGTGCTGAACGACAGGGTCGATGCGCTCGAGCGCCAGCTCCAGGCGGAAAGGCGCGCGCGCGACAGCGTCGCCGCAGCCGAAGCCCAGGCCGCGCTCGCCGTCTACCAGCGCTGCCTGGCGGAACGCCGCGTCGACTGCGACGCCTACGCCGGCTACCCGCAGTACGCCGCACCGCTCGTCTTCGCGCGGGCTCGCCGCTTTCGCCCGCCCATGCCGTTCACGGGATTCACCGCCGGTAACGCCGTGCCGATCGTCCCCGGCAATTTCAACGGACCCACGGCCATCACCGCGGGGAATTTCACCACCTTCCGCCCCGTCAGCGGTCGAAGGACGGCCAGCCTGATGTCGCGCTAGGGTTTCGCCTCGCCGCGGGATTCACCGCGCCGCGGGCGCCACCCTCACCCCGCGCAGGCGCGCAGCTTCGATCGCGCGGTCGACCGTTCCGGATTTCTTCGACTGCTCGACGAAATCGCTGACGTAGGCAAGCGCCGCGGGCCGCCCTTTTGGCAACGCGATCGCGAGTTCGGCGACCGCGAAACTGTCATCGAGGACGCGCGCTCCCGGTAATTTCTCCGCCAGGCCGAGGAGCATGTAGCGATTCTGCGCGTAGGCCTGCGCCTTGCCTTCCTTGATCAGGTTGAAGGCCGCCGGCTCGTTCTCGGCGGGCATCAGCGACGCCGACTTGAGCGATCGCTCGAGAAACAGCGCCGTGGCGGCGCCGCGGGCCGCGGCAATGCGCACGCCGGCCTTGTCGGCATCCGGCACGTCGCGGATCGCCGATCCCGGCGCGATCAGGTAGGTGAGATCGACGGCAATGTGCGCGGGCGCATAGTCGATCAGGTTGCGCCGCGCCGGATCGTAGGCGACCACGGCGATGTCCCAGGCGCCGGACTTGGCGTCCTCCATGAGCTTCGCCACGGCGGTGTATTCGATGATCCGGGCGTCGACCCCGGCCTGCCGGGCAAGCTCGCGTCCCATCGTGACCGTGGTTCCGGCGACTTCCCCGGTCTCGCTCCGCGTGCCGATGACCGGATTTCCCGTGAATACCGCGATGCGCAGCGTTCCCGTCGGCGCGAGTTCCGACCTGGCCGCTGGCGAAGGCGGCGCACCGACGCAACCGACGACAAAGGGCGCAAATGCCACCGCGAGAAGCAAGCCTGTCTTGATCATGTCCGTTCTCCTCCTGTTGCTGCGCCGAGCGGCATCTGCTCGGCGGCGGCGGCATAGTACTCCCAGGCGCGATCGACCACCCTGGGACTGATCTGGTCGCTCAGGCTCAGGGCTTCTTCCGGAGTGTAGGCGCGTATCCTGCCGGCATCGCCTCCCGCGGCCGCGAGCATGCGCAACTGCAGGTCGGCGCTTTCCTCGAGCATGCACGCCGCGACCGTTGCGGCGTGGACTTCGGGCAGCGCCGTCGTGATTCCGTGCCCGCGCATCATCACGGCAATACGCGTGCCCAAACGATGCGCCAGCAGGTCGCCGAGTTCGCGCGTGCGGATCAGCCCGATGCGCTCGAACTCGGGCACGCCCTCGTGGAACGCCCCGCCCTGGTTGTGCACCACCCGGTGCGGCTGACCGATCTGCGTCAGGCAGATGCACGCCGGCGGATGGGCGTGAACGACCCCGCCTACCTCGGGCCGGGCGGCGTAGATCCGCGCATGGATCCACAGCTCGCTGTTGGGCGTTCCCTCGCCGGACACGATCCTGCCGTCGGTATCCAGCACCAGCAGGCGATTCGCGTCGGCGAATCCGGGGCTGCGGCGCGTCGGGAAATAGAAGGTCGCGGTGCCCGGAATGCGCGCACTCGCGTGGCCGAACGCATTGGACAGGCCAAATCGCTCGAGGATGCGGTTGGCGAGCGCGACGTCGCGGCGCAGGGTGCCGTCGTTGCGGGGTTCGTCCGCCGGGCTAGTCATGCTTCGCCTGCAAATTCACGCGCAGCGCGAGCAGGGTTTCGGCGCCGATTGAGACGTCCCTTCCTCTTCCGGTCAGGGAATACACCGGGGCCCCGGGCCCCAGATTGAGTTCCAGCCATTCGATCGCGCGCGCTTTGCCCCCGAGCGAGGCGGTCGGATAGGCGAGGACGGTGGCGAGAACGCCCCAGGGCAACGCGTAATGTCGCGTGTCGTCGCGGTAGGATCTCTTGCCGACCTGGATGCTTTTCGGGGAGATCTGGCCGCCGAGCGCCAGCGCCTCCCCCATGGGAAGCTCGCGCAACCAGGCACGGTCGAGTTCGGCGAGCCCCGGCGCGCCCACGCGGTGCAGCACATAAAGCACGAAGCCGGAAACGCCCAGGTATTCGCGCCCACCCGGATAGTCTGCCCAGCGCGCGCGTCCGGGCGCCGCCCGGCTCTTCAGCCAATCCGCTCCACGCTGGAGGGCCGTGGCGAGGCGCGCCCGCCGCTGCGCGTTGGGCTCGAACTTCGATTGTTGGTGCAACGCGAAGATCGCCGCGGCGGTCGCGTAGCTCGACGACTGCTTCTGCCGCGCGTCGGCGAATATCGGCCAGCCGCCGTCGCGGTCCTGCGTCGACAGGAGAAACTCGATCTCGCCTCTCTGCGCCGGGATTCCGTGCACTGCCAGCGCCCACAACACCCAGGCGCTCAACCCCAAATGGTTGGGGAATTGCGCCTTCGGCTGCCTGCGCCAGCACGCGCACTCGGGACCGGCAACCGAGCGGAAATACCGCTCGATCGTCCTGGAATCGATGCGACGCGCATAATCCGGATCGTTCTCCCGGAGCGCCACCATGATCTGAGCGGAAGGCCAGGCCTCCCCGGCAAGATCCTTCTTCGCGTCGAGACGGGCTTGGAGCGCCGTCGCGAGCTGCTTCGCTTTCCCGCGCATCGCGCTGCGCGATTCTTCGGACAAGGGTACGGTTCCCGCGGGGGCGGCAATGACGCGGTAGTACCGCGCCAGCGTTCCCGAGAAAACCACCGCGACAATGCTCGCGAGCACGAGTGCGAGCGCGAGCCCCGACAGAACGAAATCGCGCCGGCTGCGCCGCTTCAGCCATGCAAGACACGCGGAAACGGCGCCTGCCGCGCGCTCGCGCAGGCTGTCGAAGGTAGCCTTTGCGGATTTCACTCGAGCTTGATTCCCGACTCGCGGATGACCTGCCCCCACATGCGATTGTCGGAGCGGAAGCGCTCGGCGAACGCGTCCGCCGGGCCGCCGACCGCCTCGGCGCCGATCTCGAAGAGTCGCTGCTTCGATCGCGGTTCGTCGATGACGGCCTGCATTTGTTCGTTGAGCAGGCGAACGATCTCCGGAGCGGTGTCCCGCGGCGCAAAGATGCCGAACCACGCGCTCATTTCCCAGCCGGGAAGGCCGGCCTGGGCGGAGGTCGGCACCTCCGGGAGCCCTGCCAGGCGCTGTTTAGCCGCGGCCGCAAGCGCCCGGATCTGCCCGCTCTTCAGGTAAGGCCTCGCCGAGCCCAGGCTCATCGACATCACCTGCACGCGGCCGGCGATCATGTCCGGAAGCGCATTGCCGATGCCCTTGTACGGAACGTGCACGAGCTTCAAACCGGCAAGCCGGGCGAACAATTCCATCGAAAGATGCGGAGGACTGCCGATCCCGGCCGAACCGTAGTAGATCTTGTACGGGCTGGCCTTGGCATGGGCGATGAATTCGGCCAGACCCACTGCCGGCAGGCTTGCCGGCACCACGAGAATGTGCGGCGCTTCCGCCACGTTGAACACCGGAACGAGATCCTTCATCGGGTCGAAAGGCAGCGAGTGCTCGAGAAAGGGCTTGACGACGAGATTGCCCCCCGCGCAGATCATCAGTGTGTATCCGTCGGCAGGCGAGCGCGCGACGAATTCGATCGCGACATTGCCTGAAGCACCGGGCTTGTTCTCGACGACCACCGTCTGCCCGAGTTTCTGCGCGAGGCCTTCTGCAGAAAGGCGCCCGAGAATGTCGGTGATTCCCCCCGGGGAAGTATCGACGACCAGGCGGATCGGCCTGGTCGGATAGGACCCCTGGGCGAACGCGAGCGCCGGGAAGAAGCCGAGGAGAAAGGCCGCGGCCAAGCGGATGGTCTTGGATGTGCGCACCTGCGTTTCTCCCTGGATTCTTCCTGGTTCCGACGCATTCATCGGAGTTTTCATCAAGTCTACGCCATCGACGTGAGCGCAGCGGGGACGTCCGAAGAGAATGCGATCAGCCCTGTTCGGCGCGGACGTCGACTTCCATCGCGCCGATTCTCTCGATGCTGCCGCTGAGATGGTCCCCGCCCGCGAGCCTGGCGACTCCCGCCGGCGTGCCGGTGGTGATCAGCACCCCCGGTTGCAGGGTCATCACGTCCGAAAGAAAGCGGATGTGATCGCGCAGGCCGCAGATCATGTCCCCGGTATGCGCGCGCATCACTTCCCTGCCGTTCTGCTCCACGCGGATCGCGAGGTTCTGCGGGTCGTCGATCTCATCGCGCGTCACGATCCAGGGCCCGAGCCCCGTGAACGTGTCGAATCCCTTGCGAATATTGCGCGTGTTCTGCCGGCCGTGCCCCCAGGGATCACGCTGGCTGAAATCCCAGCAGATCGTGTAGCCGAAGACGTGCTCCAGCGCCGCGTCCTCGGTGACGTGCCGCGCGGTCTTGCCGATCACGGCACATAGCTCGCACTCGAAATCCACGTCCTTCGACACCCTGGGCAATATCACGGTCCCGCCCGGCCCGAGGATCGAGGAAGAAGGCTTGAGAAAGAATTCCGCCATCAGGTCGTCCTTGGAAAGGCTGGAGCGATCCGACGAGCCCATTTTTGCGCGCATCTCCTCCTGGTGTGCCTTGTAGTTCGCCGCCGCAGCCCAGATCGCCGGAGGGTTGAGGATGGGCGCGAGCAGCTTCACCGAGGCGAGCGGCAGTGACGATCCGCCCTGCACGGAAAAACGCGCGCACTTCATTGCCGCCGGCTCGTTGGCGAGCCGCTCGATCACCTGCAGCATCGTAAAGCCGGGCTTGAGATGGCCCGCCTGGATGAGCAGTTCGCCCAGGGGGTGGATGCGCTCGCCGGTGACCGCGCCGACCTGGCCGTCGTTGTAGTGGCAGATTTTCATTGTCGTTCCTTCAATCGAGTTTGAGTCCGGAGGCTCTCACCACGCCCTCCCAGTCGCGATAGTCGGAGCGTACCCGCTCCGCGAACGACTGTGCCGAACCGCCGATCGGTTCTATTCCCGCGTCGAGCATGCGGCTTCTTGCCTTCGGATCTTCGATCACGGCCTGCATCGTTGCGTTGAGCAGGCGTACGATCTCGGGGCTGGTTCCCCTGGGCGCGAACAGGCCGAACCAAGTGGTCATCTCGTAGCCCGGCAAACCGGCCTCCGCGGCAGTCGGCACCTCCGGCAACGCCGCGAGGCGCGTCTTCGACGCGGCGGCGAGCGCCTTGAGCGCTCCGCTCTTCAGCTGAGCCTGCACCGGGCCCAGACCGACCGACAACATCTGCACGCGGCCGGCGACCAGGTCGGCGAGCGCCGGACCCACGCCCTTGTAGGGAACGTGCACCATACGCACCTGCGCGAGCCGCGCGAAGTGGTCGGCGGCGAGGTGCGTAGTGCTGCCGGGACCGGCCGAGGCGTAGTTCAGCTTTCCGGGATTGTCCCTCGCCAGTGCGACGAATTCGCGCAGATTCGATGCGGGAACCGAGGCCGGCACGACCAGGAGCTGCGGGGCTCCCGCGATGTTGAACACCGGCACGATGTCCTCGAGGGGATCGAACGGCAGCGAGCGATACAGGAAGGGCGTGATTACGACGTTGCCGCCGGCCACCAGGAGCAGCGTGTAGCCGTCGGCCGGCGCCCTGGCCACGTGCTCGATGGCGAGGTTGCCGGTGGCGCCCGCCTTGTTCTCGACCAGCACCTGCTGGCCGAGCCGCCCTGCCAGACCTTCAGCCGCCATTCGCGCGAGATAGTCGGTGATCCCGCCCGGGGCAGTGCCGGCCACCAGGCGGATCGCGCGCACCGGATAGGACGCCGGCTGCGCCTGGGCGATGGCGGTCCCCAGCAGGAGCATCCCCGCCGCCATCAGCCCAGCTCGCGATAAGGCGACTCGCAACGCCGAGTCCTACTTGATGAATGCGTCGCGAGCGCCGCTGTCCCGGACGAAGTGGAGCAAGTCCTCTTCGGTCATCGCGGGGCGGCACAGAAAGCCCTGGAATTCATCGCAGCCCTCCTTGCGCAGCGTGTCGAACTGCTCCCTCAGCTCCACGCCCTCGGCGATGACGTTCATGTCCAGGCTGTGCGCCATGGCGATCACCGCGCGCGTGATGGCGATGTCGTCGGTCGAGTGCGGCAGGTCCTTCACGAATGCCCGGTCCACCTTGAGACTGTTGATCGGAAAGCGCTTCAAATAATTGAGCGAGGAGTAACCGGTGCCGAAATCGTCTATGGCGATCCGCACGCCCATGCGGCGCAGCGTCTCCAGCTTTACCACGACCTTGTCGGGATCCTGAATCACCACGCTCTCGGTGATCTCCAGCTCCAGGCACTTCGGATCGAGCCCGGTCGACCTGAGAATCTCGGCGAGCTGCGGCACCAGGTCCTCCTGACGAAACTGGCCCGCCGACAGGTTCACAGCGACGGTAAACCGCGGCAGCCCGGCGTTCTGCCAGGCCTTGGCGCGGGTGCAGACCTCGCGCAGCACCCACAGTCCGATCGGCACGATCAGTCCGGTGGCTTCGGCGATCGGTATGAATTTTTCCGGGCCGACTATGCCGCGCTCGGTATGCAGCCAGCGCAGCAGCGCCTCCACGCCGGTGAGGGCGCCGGTGGTCATGTCGATCTTCGGCTGATAATAGACACGGAACTCGCCGCGCTCCAGGGCGTGCCGCAGCCCGGCCTCGAGCTCGAGCTTCTCCAGCGTATAGGTGTGCATCTCCGCCGAGAAGAAGCAGTAGTTGTTGCGCCCCATGTCCTTGGCGCGGTACATGGCGATATCGGCGTTGGCGAAGAGCGTCTTCTGGTCGCGCCCGTCGTCCGGTGCCGTGCAGATGCCGATGCTCACCGACAGCCCGATCTCGCGGCCGTCGATCGCATTCAGATCCGACACCGAGGCGAGCAGCTTGCGCGCCACTTCGGTGAGACTGGAGTGATCGTCGAACTCCTCCAGCAGGACGACGAATTCGTCCCCGCCCAGGCGCGCGACGATGTCGCTTTCGCGCACGCAGCCGAGCAGCCGCTTCCCCACCTCCTGCAGCACCCGGTCGCCAAAGGCATGGCCGAGCGTGTCGTTGATCACCTTGAACCGGTCCAGGTCGAGTACGAATAGCGCCATCGGCCGATGGTGCCGCTCGACCTTGGCGAGCGCGTGCTGCAGCTCCTCGTTGAAGAGCACCCGGTTCGGCAGCCCGGTCAGGCTGTCGTGGGTGGCGACCTGGCGCACCGCACCCAGCGCCGAGCGCAGCTCCTCGTTGCTGCGCCGCAGCCGCTGTCGCAGCGCGCTGATCCTTCCGCCGACGACCGCAAACAGCGGCAGGATGGACGCGAGCCCGGCCCACTGGAACCACTCGAGGTAGACATTGACCGTATCCGGCTTGAACACCATCAGCAGGTTGATGACCAGCCCATAGCCAGCAAGGATGTGCAGCGTGACGGTGACGAAGTCGCGGGTGCTGAACTGGAAAACGCCGAAGGTGAGCACCACCAGGCACATCATCAGGGGAAACGCGCGACCCTGGTTGAAGCTGTAGACGACGCACATCAGGACCGTATTCGCGACGATGGTCTGCACCCAGGTAAGGCTGGGGTCGCGAAAGCGCAGGTTGAACCCGCTGCGAAATACCAGGTACAACGACACGTTGATCGCGACCACCGCCGCGATGCCGGCGAGCACCGGCGCCAAGTCGATCAGCTTGAACAGCCAGGCGAGGACGAGCAGCGCGGCGTTGATGGCGTAGGTCGCCGCGGCAAGCAGGAAGCGGCGCATGCGCACCGCCTGCTTGGCATCGGTCTCTGGAAGGAACAGCGACCTGATCATGGGTGACGCGCCGGCGGGATCCCGCGCTTCATGCCTTGGCGTCCGGTCGACGGTGCCTGAAGCCTTTTTCAAAATGCCCCTTCCCCGAAAGATCGCCCTGGTCGAAAATCCACGTGTAGCCGCCCTGGGGGTTCGAGAGGATCTCCCAGGCGTTGTCGTCCCCGTCCCAGAAGTGGAAGCTGTAGGTTCCGTGCACGGGCACCGGCCGGGTGATCTTGTGCAGCCCCCATTCTTGCGCCTGCTCGGTGCACGCGTGCCACGCCGCGTCGACGTCGGCGTCGGTCTCGACGTCGATGCCGTTGTGGTAGAGGCGGTCCATCGGCGCCTTGTTTCTCTTGCTCTCGACGACCGCATAGACATGGTTGCCGCCAAGTCGGATCATCAGAGACACAGGACTCGTGCGCACGACTTCCAGGCCGAGGAATTCCTCGTAGAACCTGCGCGAGGCCTCGAGGTTCCTGGAGCTCAGCGTGCCGTGGGACAGAAATTTCGACTTGATTGCGGGCCGGTTCTTTGTGGTGATGGCTTCCGCCATGGCCTCGCTCCCCTTTTCTCCCATTTGCCCGTGCGATTCTAGCGCACCCGGGGACGGAAAAGACAACGGCGTTTGACGGTGGTGGGGCAATACGGCACAGTCGATCCATGCATCCCTGAAGCCCGGGCACGTGGAAGACGACGAACTCGCCGTACAGAAGGAGCTTGCGGACAAGCTCATTACCGCGCTGAAGACCGGTGGCTTCGTGCTTTTCGCCCAGCAGATTCTGCCGATCGCCGGAAGCAAGGAACGCCCCTACCAGGAAATCCTGGTCCGCTTCAAGGAGGAAGAGGAAAAGCTGCTGCCGCCGGGAACGTTTTTCCCGATGTTGGAGGAGTACCATCTCTTGCCCTACGTCGATCGGTGGGTAGTTAGCGACCTAACCCAATGGATCATGGCGAGGCGCGGCGACAATCCAAGTTGGCCGGTTCCCGCCAACGGCATCAATCTCTCCGGAGATACACTGAGGGAAATGAAGTTCTCCGATTTCACCGGGAAACACGTAAAAAGCGCGCAGCTGCCTGAAGGGACGTTTGCGTTCGAAATCGCCTGGGACACGGCGCTCGTGAGCATTCAGCCACTCATGGATCTGCAGGCGCAGCTAAAGCCGCAAGGCTGCCGGTTCACGTTCGCCGGTTTCGACGGCAGCGACTCGTCCTTCGAGTTTCTGAGGACCGCCCGACCGGACTTCGTGAAATTCACCTACGGCGTCGTCAAGGACATCGACCGCGCACTCGCGGCCTCCGAAAAAGTCGAGACAATCAACGAGAAGTGCCACGCGATGGGTATCCAGACGATCGCGGAGTACGTGGAGAGCGTAGGCGTGCTGGAGCAGCTGCGTATGATCGGGGTGGATTTCGTGCAAGGCCTGGCCGTCGCACCTCCGCAGCGGCTGGAATAGCGGTCATCGTTGCCCGGCGAGGCAGAAGAAAGACGGTCATGAGCAAACCGGACTGGCGGTCCCCCAGCATGGTGCTGCTGTGCGGCGGCATCATCCTCACGCTGGCGATGGGCACGCGCCAGGGCTTCGGGCTGTTTCTCCAGCCCATGACGTCGGCGCACGGCTGGAGCCGCGAGACTTTCGCCTTCGCGCTCGCGCTGCAGAACCTGCTGTGGGGCGCTTCCCAGCCGTTTCTCGGCATGATCGCCGACCGCAAGGGGGCGGGGCGCGTGCTCTTCGCCGGCGCCGTGTGCTACTCCACCGGACTGGTGCTGATGGCCATGGCTGGCACCGGATGGCAGTTCGCGATCGCCACCGGCCTGTTCGTCGGCCTCGCGCAAGGTTGCACCACCTTCAGCATCGTCTTCGGCGTGGTGAGCCGCGTGGTCCCGCCGGAGCGCCGCAGCATGGCGCTCGGCGTGGCGAGCGCCGCGGGCTCGTTCGGCCAGTTCGCCATGCTGCCCTACACGCAGACCCTGATCACGCAGGTAGGGTGGTTCAACGCGCTGCTGGCCCTGGCGGTCACCGCCGCGCTGATCGCGCCGCTCGCGACCGCGCTGGTCGAGAAGCGCGGCGGCCAGGGCGGCGGCGCGCCGATGCAGAGCATCGGCGAGGCGGTGCGCGAGGCGTTCGGACACAAGAGCTTTCTGCTGCTCACCGCCGGCTACTTCGTGTGCGGGTTCCAGCTCGCCTTCATCACCGTGCATTTTCCCGCCTACCTGCTCGACCGGGGTCTGTCGGCCAACGTCGGCATGCTCGCGCTCGCGCTGGTGGGCCTGTTCAACATCGTGGGCTCGTTCGCCTCGGGCGCGCTTGGGGCGAAATACACGAAGAAGTACCTTCTCTCCTCGATCTATTTCCTGCGCAGCATCACTATTGCCCTGTTCATCTTTTCGCCCGTCACCGAAGCCACGGTATACCTCTTCGCGGCGGTGATGGGCGTGCTTTGGCTGTCGACGGTGCCGCTCACCAACGGCGTGATCGGCGGCATCTTCGGCGTTTCCTACATGTCGATGCTCTCGGGGTTCGTCTTCTTCAGCCACCAGATCGGCAGCTTCGCCGGCGTGTGGCTGGGCGGGTACCTGTTCGACCACACCGGCTCCTACCAGGTCGTGTGGCTGATCTCGATCGGGCTCGGCGTGTTCGCCGCGCTGGTCAACCTGCCGATAGAGGAGCGTCCGGTCGTTCGCGTTCCCGCACCGCGGCCGACCTGATTTTCGGGGATCGGCAACGGCCGCCCGCGCTTGTCTGCTGTCAAAAACGGAACAATACGCCAATCTCGGGCGCGAAATCCGGCGCCTTCTTCGTAAGCCCAAAACCGCTGTTGATCTTCAGCACCGCGTTCTTGCCCAGCGAGTATTGGGCTTCGCCGATAATCGACAGTTCATCCTGCTCGCCTTCGAGGGAAAGCACGACGCGCCAGTTCGCCGAAAGTCGCCTTTCGAAGTCGACGGCATACTCGCCGAGTTCCAGCTTGCGTTCCCCTCCACTGTAGTTCGCAGACAGCCGGAGGGCCAGGGTTCCGAATGAGAAGCCTTTCGTCAGAACAACGCCCGGCGAAAACTCCCAGTCCTGAGTCCCGAGCAGTTTCTTGTCCTTCTGCAGCGGGAACACGGTCTTGAAGCCAAAGACGACCTCGGGCCGCGCTTCGGTTTCCTTCTGAAACCGCCAGCGAATGTTGGTCTCGGTGTCTCCGAGGCCGGATTCTCGGATACGCGCCGGCACCGCGCTGGCATCGGCCGGGTCCTTCCTGAAATCGATCGAACTGTGCAAAGCGGATTCGAACTCGATCGCCAGCGAGTCGTTGAAGGCGTAGGCGAAGAAAGCCATGACCTCCCGTTCGATCGCCTTCCCGAAAAAATCGGTATCCCCCGTGAATCCGAGCTCGCTGGGCTTGTATTCCAAATTCCTCTTGCGCGTGAATTCATAAAACGTGTAGACGAGGAGTTCCTTTTCGCGCACGTACGTGCCGAGCATGGACGTGCGGATGCCGTCGCCGCGATCATAAAGGTAGGAAGGCAAACCGTCCGGTTCCGCCGCACGTGATGGGCCGGGACTGATCGCGAGGTTCGCCGCGAACAACAACGAAGCCACGATGGATCGGTTCCCGCAAACCATGAGAGCCTCCCTCCAGCTGCTGCTGCGTAGGTCTCGTTACGGGCCGATCATCGCCTTGCGCTCCCACCGCCGAGGCGATCGAGGGTGCCTGCCCCTTGTCCGATCTACTGTGACCACTTCTATTTGTCCTTGATGAAGCCGTGCTTGACCAGCCGCACTTCCTGGTCCCCAACGAGCCCGATCCCCGGGGCGTAATACTTGTACTCTGTCGCAGCGATTTCGATCGCCGAGCCTTCCTTTATCTTCATGCAGTTGGAGAACGTACCCGCGGGTGTCTTGCATGTGTCGGTCATGCTGACGATCTCCGCGCGGTCCATCGCCACGCCGGGCGCGATCTCCTGGTAGTACTTCATGTTCAGCGTCGGCGTTCCGGGCATCATCAGGCCGGCCCGGTTGCCCTTCACGCCTGCGAGCCACGAGCCATCGTGTTTGACCACTTTGCCGTTCTCGTAGAAGTCGACTTCTTCCCCGAAATAGTAGACGTCCTTGGTCTTGTCGCACAATGCGAAGTAATTCCTCGCGACTTCGTAGAGTTTTCCGTCCTTCCACTCCCTCTCCTCGACGACGCGGGTGTCGACTCCATCGACCCTCTTGGTTTCGTTGAGGACCGTGATTTGCAGCTTCGTATCGCCCCCTTCCAGAACGAGCTGAAAGCCGGGCTCCAGGACGAAGTATTCGCTTCGACCCGTCGTCTGCAGGTTACAGCTCGCGATATCGAACCTGTCCTGCCACTGCGAACTCGTTGTCGCGCTCTGCGTGCATGCCGTGGAGAATGCAAGCGTCGCGGCGGCAGCGAAGATGCATTGAGATGTACGAGCAATCATTGAATACCTCCCTTGTGTCAAATTCGATTCATGCGGTCCGCCCGTCGCTCGATGGCCATCGTGCGAACTCTACAAGAAGCGATACTCGATGATGAAGATGCTGGAAACGGCCCTGTCGGGATTGCGGAGGATGGGGGCTGTGTCCGTACCGTCGTTCTTCAGATAGGCTTTTCCGGGACGGAACCATCCCATCCTGAAGTCCAGCGTGAGTCGCCGTACACCCATGAAGTTGCGAAACCCGAGCACGATGTCCCATTCGGTCCCGAGATCCTTGCTCAGGTGCGAGTCTATCTGGTTCGGCTCGGCCGTGAGTGCCGATTCAAAAGCATCCTGCACCTTGTGGAGCCGGTAACCGTGCCAGACGACGTCGACCGAAAACTGCGGATCCGGCTTGATGCCCAAGCCCACGGTGAAAATCTTGACGTTGCTCAGTTCCGGGTCGAGCACCTCGCCGAAGACTTTGAATTGGGGGATCCCTGCGAATCTTCTCTCATTGGACCCCAGGGTGGTTGGTCTGAATTTATTGTTCTTGCGGTCGTCCGGGTTGGCGTCACCGCTGCCCATCGCCCAGCCCAAGGTGAGACTGGGGTTGAGCGGGACATCGAAGAACCGACGCGTCACGCCGAAATCGTATTGGCGAGCGTTAATCTGTCGCGCGAGTTCATCATGGCCGCCCTGATAGGCGATGTCGGCCCAATAATTCACATCCGGCGATGGCGTACCAAAGACGCGCATACCCATCGTGATAGGGGTCCCTTCCGTGGTCAGCGGATCCCTATCATGGCGCAGGATCCCGTAGGCGGCCAGTTTCACGTCGTCGCTTGCGCGGTAATCCCCGTAGCTATAGAAGGTGTCGATGCGATCCCTGTCTTGGGTACTGTGCGGCGCCGCATCCCAGCTCCAGCGGGCCATCCTTCCGAGAAGCGCCAGGCCTGCAAACCTGCCCTGCCTGAGCAAGACGGAGACGGCATCCATCGAGCTGTCGAGCAACGAGCGCCGCTCGTCCTCGAAACCCTTGCGGCCGAATGAAATTTCGAACGGAGCGGTGAAACCTTTGAGGGTGAAGTGGAACTGGTCGACAAGAAACGACGTGTGTCTCGGCGCCGCGAGTTCCACCGTTCCGTTCGGCAGCGTGAGCACGCGCTCCTGGTGCACGACGAATTCTTTTTCGGCCTGCAGCTCCACGGTTGTCTCTAGCCAGTCGGTCGGTCGATAGGTGAATATGCCGCTCACGCTCGGCAGCCAGGTAATGGACTTATCCGCGAGGCGGTTATCGAGATCGAGGTTCTTGGTGTAGACCATTTCCGGGTCAGTGCCGACAAAATACTGGTAAGTCAGCTGCCTTTGCAATTGCAGCTTCGGAGCTTCCCCCTCTTTCGCAGGCGCAGGCAACTGGAATTGCGCGAAGAGACGCGGGGCCATATCCGGCCGGATGCGCCCCCTGATCGCGTCCTCCGGACCGGACCGCGCAGCCGCACGGCCGGAACTGAAGTCAGCGTCCTTCGCCGCTTGCCGACCCGGCGTCACCCCGCCGATGTCGTCGCGAGCCGGCGACGCATCGGCGGGGACGCCCTCCCTCCTGTCGATATCCGCCTCGGCGGCAATAGCCGGCAGCCCTGAGCCCAAGGTAACCGCGAGCGCGGTGGACCTTACCACGCCCGCTGCCGCCGTTCGGAACCTCCGGTTCGCCGGCCGCGCCGACTGCACATTCGCAATCGTCATAGCGTTGCGCCGACTTACCGGGCAGCCAGCCCGAGGTCGTGCTGGCGTTCCGCTCCCGCCCCGACGAGCCAATAGAGCGCCGGTATCACGAACAAGGTGAACAAGGTCGAGGCGACCTGGCCGCCCATGATGACGATTGCTGTCGGCTGCACGATCTCGAGGCCGGGGATGCGCCCGAATACGACGATCGGCAGCAGGGCCGCGATGATCGCCGCGGAGCTCGCCAGGATGGGTGTCAGGCGTTCCCGTGCCCCCCGGACGACGAGATCAAAACCAAACGACACGCCTTCCTGCCCCTCGAGACGCTGATAGCAGTTGATCAGCAGGATGCCGTTCCGGGCGGCGATACCGAGCACCGCGAGAAACCCGATGATCGACCCGAGCGAAATCACGCCGCCGCCCGCCAAAGCCCCCAGCCCCCCGCCGGCGACAGCCGCCGGGACAGCGAGGAAAGCGATCAGTGCCAGGCGCCAGCTTCGAAAGCAAGCCTGCAGCAGGAGAAATATCCCGATGAGCGCCGCGGCCGCCACGCCCAGCATGTGTCGCTGCGCGCTTTCGCGCTCGGTGTATTCACCCAGGAGCTCGGGGTGATGCTCGAGCGGAAACTCGATTTTCTCGAGCTTGTCCTCGACTTCGTCAACCACCGAGCCCGGATCGCGCCCGGCCACGTTGGCCACCACATCGACGTAGGGTGCGATCTGCTCGTGCCTGATGACCTTGGGGGTCGAGACCATGTTCACGTCGGCGATATCGCCCAGCCGCGCGTAAGTACGATCGGATTTTCCGATCCACAGATCGGCAAGACTGGTCAGGCTCTGGCGGGTTTCGGGTGCACCGTCAACCACCACCTCATAGATTTTCTGCTCCTTGAAGAGAAAGCCGACCACCAGGCCGGAGAACACCGTCGCCGTGGCGCGCCGCACATCGCCGGGTTTGACGTTGGCGCGACCGGCGGCATCCAGGTTCACCCTGACCTGCACCGTGGGCTCCTCCACCTGGCCCTCGGCTTGCAGATCGACGATCCCGGCAATGCCGGAAAGCGCCTGCCTGACTTCCTCGGCCTTCTGATTAAGGACCTCGCGCTTCTTACCGTAGATGCGCACGACGATCGCCCTGCCCGCACCGGTGAGCACTTCGCCGATCTTGTCGCGCAAGTAGAATTGCACGTTGTGATCGACGCCCGGGTATCCGGCGACCGTCTCCCGGATCGCGGCGACCGTCTTGTCGTAGTCGGCTTTGGGATCGATGCCGACCCAGATCTGGCTCGAATTGATGCCCACGACCTGGTCCCCGGTCACCGCGCGCCCCACATGGGCGCCGACCGAGCGCACTCCGGGCAACGACCGCAACTCATCGCTCACCCGGGAGGTGATCCGGTGGGTCTCGGTATGCGAAGTCCCGGGCGCGGTGGACCAATTCACCAGGAGGTTCGACTCCTTGAAGGAAGGAAGCAAGGATTGCCCGAGCAAAGGCAATATACCGACCCCGGCTACCGTCGCCACGCCGACGGCAACGAGCACGCTGCGCGGCGCACCGATGACGCGCCGGAGCACGGCGTCGTATTTCTTGAGAAGCCAGACGGCGACGGGTGACTCACGGTCCGCGCGCGACGCGTCGCCCCGCAGCAACAGGCTCAACGCCGGCGTTACAGTCAAGGCGACGATCATCGACGCCACCACCGCCAGCACGTAGGACAGCGCCAGCGGCTCGAAGAACGCACCCGACACTCCGCCCATGAAGAAGATGGGCGTGACGGCGAGTATGACGATCAGAGTCGAATACATGGCCGCGCTTCGCGTCTGCAGCGTCGTCTCATAGATGACGGTCGCGATCGATGCGCCACCCTGTTTTCGCTCGCGCAGCCGTCTCAGCAGCGTTTCCACGTCGACCACCGCGTCGTCGATGACCACGGCCAGCGCGACGACCAGACCGGCCAGAATCATGGTGTTGATCGTCGCGCCGCTCAAGTGCAGGGCGATCACTGCAGCCAACAGCGACACCGGAATCGACACGGCGCTGGCCAGCGCGCTGCGCCAATCGAACAAGAATGCGCCGATGACCAGAATGACGAGGAGCGCGCCGATGACGATCGCCAGGGTCAGGTTGGAGATCGAGTCCTCGACATACGTCGCCAAGCGGAAGACCTTGGCGTCGATCTGGACACCGGGAAGACCGCGACCCAGCTCGGCCAGCGCCTGGTCGACCGCGCGCGTGACTTGCAGGGTGTTGGCAGCCGGAAACTTCTCGATGACGAGCATGAGGCCGTTGCCGTTCTTGAGGACGGCGTCGCCGATCAGGGGGGGGTGGTCAAAGGTCTGCTCGGTGACCTCGCCCAGGGACATCAACTTGCCGGTCAGCATCAGGTGCAGGGGCGACACGGCCACCTTCGCCATATCCTCCGGCGTCTCGATCGGCATCGAGTGCTGAACGCCGAGCCTCTGATTGCGGTTGTCGATCCAGCCGCCCGTCCCGGGCGAGGAGCCTTTCAGGAACGAAAGGGGGGACACCCACAAAGCGTCTCCGGCGGCTGCGATAATATCTTCCTGCATGACGCGGGCGTCGTACAGGCGATTGGGATCGATCTGGACGTGAAGTTGCCGCAAGCGCTGGCCCCAGATCGCGACGTTGGCCACGCCGGGCACGCCCAGTAGCTTGGGTTTTATCGTCCAGCGGGCGAGCAGCGAGAGTTCCGTCGGTTCGACCTTGCTCGAAGTAATCCCGACCATCATGAAGCGGCTGGTCGCCGACAGGGGTTGCAGGATGACCGGCGGTTGCGCGACGTTCGGCAGGGTATACGCCAGGGTCAGGCGCTCCTGGATCATCTGCCGGGCCTTCATGATGTCGGTTCCGCGGTCAAAAGTGAGCAGGATCGACGAAAGGCCGCTCACGGACTCCGAGCGGATCGATTTGAGCCACGGCACGCCGGAGAGCAACTCCTCGAGATTGAGGGTGATCAGGCTTTCCACCTCCTCGGCGGACAGCCCGAGGGCTTCGGTCTGAACCTGAACGACCGGAGGCGCGAACTCGGGGAAGACGTCGACGGGCATCTTCTTGACCTGGGTGGTCCCGAACACGACCAAGGCCGCGGCGACACCCAACACCAGGAAGCGGAACTGCAGGCTAGAGCCAATGATCCAGCGAAACATACTTTTAACCCTCCCTCCGTGCCTCGATGATTGTCCCTACCGTGCCGTTATTTCTTGAAGATCTCGGCGCCGTAAAGCAGCGCGGCGCCGACGGTGACCACCGGGGTGCCGACGGGCGGGCCCTCGGACAGAACCGCCAGATCGCCCACGATACGTTCGACGCCGATGCGTTGGCGTTGGTATGTCAAAGGCGTTCCGCTGACGTAGACCCAAGGGGCACCCTTCGCGTCGTAGTACACCGCCCCGTAGGGCACGACTTTCTGTTTTTCGGTACTGCCGGTCAGCTGCAGTTCGACGCGCATGCGATCGTTCAGCGTCAGCCCGTGATCCTTTCCGGGCACCACGTAGTACACGGCCAGCATGGAGCGCTTCATATCCTCGATCGGCTCGATTCCGGTGGGCCGTGCCAGCACCTCTTTAGCCAGCTTGTCGCGCGTAGCCAGAGGCAGGAGGCGCGCCGACTTGCCTTTTGCCAGCCTGTCCCACTCCCCTGGAGACAGCGTCAAGTGCACCCAGACGCCCCCGGCGGCGAACGGTATCGCCCGGGCCGCGACCGGCTTCGGCGCCGGTGCAGCCGCTGCCTGCCCAAAACCTCCGAAGCCTCCAAATCCGCCGCCAGCCGGCCTCTGCGACGGCAGATTCTCGATCGGGGGAATGATCACACCGCTGACCATCTGCCTGCGGGCGACCACCTGCTCGCCCACCCTTCCAGTCTCGATGCCCAGGCGTTCGGCCGCTTTCGCGCTCAAAATCACGCGAGGAACGGGACTCCCGGCGATATTCTCCAGCGTGACCTCGGGGCTCTTGCCGACAGCCCCCGATCCGGTGACTGCTGCAAGCAAAGCCGCGGGTGCAAGCGAGAGCATCGCTGCCGCCGCCAAAGCAACCCAGCCGGCAAGAAACGCTTGCATGCGATCCGCCCTCACGGTGACCCTAGATTCGACTTTCATTTGAGCCTCTCCTCTCTCTCTAACCGATCGCTTCTCACATCGCAGGGACCATGCCGTCCTTGCCGACGAAAATGAAGACCGCTGCATAACTGCCGTCCGGACCCTTCTGCGCGCCGGCAAGAACGCGCGCGCCAGGTCTCAAGAGACTCTTGTCTCCGAGCGACATCTTGTGGATCGGCGTATCGCGGCGCACTTCCACGTCCGTTTCCTCTTCCTCGGTGGGACCGTACTTGATCGAGAGAACCCGGTCTTCCATATCATCGACCCAGCCGTGCGTCATCACGCTATTGGGCGTCAGGTCCCACTTCGTGAACCCCACTGCAAGGCCGCGCAGTTGCTCGTCGAAAATCCGCAGCTCGTACCCCCTGTGCAACCAGCTCAGCGAATCGCGACGGATCGGGCTGTAAATGTCGTCGCCCAGCTGCTCCGAAACGGAGCCGACATAGGTTCCAAAAGTCACGTCGGCAAAGCTTCCCTTGGTCAGGCTGAAAACAGTCGTGTTGATCGACAGCCCGAGGCGCAGCGACCTGCCGTCGGCGGTCTTAACGACGATCGCTGACGAATCGACGCTGGTGATCAGGCCGCGGATGCGTTCCGGCCCACTTTGCGCTTTCGCGCGCGCTGCTCCGCCGATCGGTTGCTTCGAACTGGCCGCGGGCGCCGCGTCTGGTGGAGGTGCCGGTGCAGCGACCGGCGCGGGTGTCGCCTCGGGCGTGGGGGCCGGTGCGGCGACTGGTGCGGGTGTCGCGTCTGGTGCAGGCGCTGGCGCAGCGACTGGCGCAGGTGTCGCCTCGGGCGCGGGTGCCGGTGCGGCGACTGGCGCGGGTGTCGCCTCGGGCGCGGGCGCCGGTGCGACAACTGGCGCGGGTGTCGCGTCTGGTGCGGGCGCAGGCGCAGCGGCAGGCGCGGGTGCCGCTCCTTGTGCAGGGATTTCTTTACGCCCTGGCGGCGTGTCCTGTGCGCGTGCCGGAGCGCCGATCATCAGAGCGATGACTGAAGCGATCACCAGGTAATCGCAGAGCGCGCGAAACATACCTTCCTCCCCCCAAACGGAGCAGCCCTTGCCTGCTCCGTTAACCCGACGCACCTTGAAGCGATATGCGATCGACCGTTTTCCCGGAACCGGCGCCAAACCTGAGGTACAAGAACGGCACGATAAACAGAGTCAGCAGGGTCGACGTGACCAGGCCACCCAGAATGACCACCGCCATCGGATGCTCGATCTCGTGACCGGGAATGCTGCCGCGGACAACCAGAGGCAGCAGCGCCAAAGCGGTGCACAGGGTGGTCATCAGGATCGGCGACAGGCGTTCGCTCGCCCCGCGCAGGACCAGCCCGAGACCGAAGGGCTCGCCCTCGACCTGCTCGAGATGCCGATAGTGCTGAAGCAGCAGGATGCCGTTCCGCGCTGCGATGCCGAGCACCGTGATCATTCCGACCAGTGAACCGAGCGAAATGACGCGATCTCCCGCGAAGGCCGCCAGCAGGCCGCCGATCAGCGCCGCCGGAAGGGCGAGAAAGATCAGGCTCGCCAGCCGCCAGTTGCGCAGGGACGCGTGGAGAATGAGGAAGATCGCCACCGCAACGACAATCGCCGAGGCGAGCAGATTCTTCCGCGCGGCCTGGCGCTCCTTGTACTCCCCGAGCAGCTGCGGGTAGTAGCCTATTGGGAAATTGATTTTCTCGAGCCGGGCCTCGACTTCTTCGGCCACCGAACCGAGATCGCGCCCCTTGACGTTGCCGTGAACGTCGATTCGCCGCGAGTTGTTTTCGCGCCTGATTTTGTTCGGGGTCGGCTCGATAGTGACGTCGGCCACCTCGGCCAGCCGTACGCGCCCGCCATAGGGCGTGTCGATCAGAAACTCGCGAATGTCGTTCACGTTGTTGCGTGCCGACGGCGCCGTCCACACGAAGACGTCGTAGACCTTGCCGCCTTTGTGAATGTCCGTGACTTCTATGCCGCTCATCAGGACGTTCACCACCCGGCGGATGTCGCCCGGCTTGATGCCGTAGCGCGCAGCGGCTTCAAGTTTCGCCCTGACCACGATTTGCGGAACCCCGATCTGCTGCTCGGCATGCAAATCGATCAGGCCGGGTATGTCCTTGAGGGCCTGTTCCACCTCCTCCGCCTTTTGGCGCAGGCCCGGGAGATCGGGCCCGAATACGCGCACGACGATAGACTCGCCCGCCCCGCTCAGGACCTCCTTGATTCTCTCTTTTAGATAGGTCTGCACGTCGCGATAAAGCCCGGGATAACCGGCGACGGCGGACTCGACGCTGGCGCGCGTCTTGTCGTAGTCGACCTTCGGATCGACGCTGATCCAGTTCTCGGTGAAATTGATGCCGTAGGGCTCGTCTCCCCCAATGGCGCGCCCGATATGGGCGCCGAAGTTGCGGACCCCGTCAATGGCGCGGATCTCGCGGCTTGCGGCTTGCGTGATCCTGAACGTTTCCGGGTGCGAGGTCCCCTCGGCCGGGACCCAGTGCATCAGGAAGTCCCTTTCCTTGAACTCGGGAAGCAGCGACGCGCCGAGGAACGGCCAGACCCCGAGGCCGGCAACGACGATGACGAGGGCAGCGGCGATTGTCGCGCGGGGATCCTGGATGACTCGCGAGAGAATTGCCCGGTAGATCCGCTTGAGCCATGGGACCAGGGGGGATTCCCGCTTCTCGATGCCGGCGCGATTCAGCAAGATGAGACACAGGGCCGGCGTCACCGTCAGGGCTACCACCATCGAGGCCAGCATCGCGAGGATGAAGGCGAGAGCCAGCGGCTCGAAGAACGCCCCCGCCAGGCCACTCATGAAGAACACCGGCGTCACGGCCAGCGCGATGATCAAGGTCGCCTGCCAGATGGCGGGGCGCACCTCGAGCGAGGCTTCCAGGATGACGCGTGCCGTCGATTTGGCGCTGCCCGCCAGGCGGTGCTGGCGCAGCCGCCGCACGACGTTCTCCACGTCGATGATCGCGTCGTCCACGACCGAGCCGAGAGCGACGACGAATCCCGCCAGGACCATGGTGTTGATCGTGGCGCCCATCAAGTAGAGAACCACCCCCGCGGCCACCAGGGACAGCGGGATCGCAATCACGCTGATCAGGGCGACCCGCCACTCGAAGAGGAAGGCGCCGAGGATGAGAATCACCAGGATAGAGCCGATGATGAGCGCCAGCGTCAGATTGTGCATCGACGCCTCGATGAAGGTCGCCGGCCTGAAGATCGTCGAGTCGATCTCGATGCCGGGCAGACCGGGCCGTAATGCCGCGATCGCCTCCTCGATTCCACGCGTCACGTCGAGCGTGTTGGCCCACGGCAGCTTCTCGACGATCATCATCAAGCCGCGCTCGTCGTTGATGACGGCATCGCCGACCATCGGCCAGGTGTCCCAGACCACGCTGCCGACATCTCCGAGCCGCGGCGGAACCGGGCGCTTGGTTTTCAGGGCGATCGGAACCTCGGCCAGCTGTTCGACGGAAAGGACGGGCGACTCGGTATGGATGACGAGCCTCTGGTTGGGGGTATCGATCAACCCGTCGACGCGGGCCTTCCCCCCGGAGCTGTACAACGACATGCCGACGTCCAGGGCGTCCGAGGTGGTCTCCATGACCTCGTCGAGCGTGACGTTGTGGGCGCGCATCAGGGTGGGGTCGACCTGCACCTGCAGCGACTTGATCCGATCGCCCCACATGGGAATGTTGGCCACGCCGGGGACGGACATGAGACGGAACTTGACCGTCCAGTAGGCAATCATCGACAGGTCCATCATGTCGTGGACCTTCGACGAGATCCCGATCTTCATGACCCGGCTGGTCGACGACAGGGGCTGGAGCATCACCGGCATGCCGGAGGACCTCGGCAGCTCGGCGATCGCCAGCTTGAGACGCTCTTGCACGCGCTGCCGCGCCGCCATGAGATCGGTGCCCATCTTGAAGAGCAGCACGACCTGCGACAGGCCCGTCACCGACGCGGACCGGACGTATTCGACGCCAGGGACTCCGCGGAGCTGATCCTCCATCGGAATCGTGATCAGCTCCTCCACCTCGTTGGCGGTCATTCCCGGACCTTCGGTCTGGATTTCCACCTTGGGCGGCGCGAACTCGGGGAACACGTCGACCGGCATCTTGCGAAGTTGCTGGGTTCCGAACACGAGCAACGCGGCGCCGACGCCCAGAACGAGGAAACGGAATTTCAGGCTCGAGCCAATGATCCAACTAAACATGAGCGATTCCTCCCCCAACACAGCTAACAAACTTCGCAGCTCTCCTATTCCGTCCGTTACTATGCAAATCCGGTTGTATCCCTCCTGAAAGATGGGTCCAAAGTGCGGCTCCTGAACTTCGGGGTCGCAGCCTGGCGATGGTGGCGTGAAGGGGTAGACCAGGAAAAAGCAGTTTCCCCGAGGGCGCACGCTATCGCGCGCGGGCGGAGCGACTGACTGGTGATCGGCGGGAGAGAAACGCGACTGCGAACAGTGTACGGACTGGTTCCGTGCGACGCAGTCACCTTGCAGGCGAATACCACGTTCCCCCTCCCCAGGTCAGAAACGGTGATGCGTAACGACAATAAGCTACCTCAGACTTCGTCGGAACGCAAATATAGAGCGGAACAAACACATCGATCTCCGGCGCGAAACCCGGAGCCATTTCTCGTGCCGACACCGATTCTTAAGGAGTAGCGTCGCCCATGCAGGCGGCAGAGTTGCAGTAAGGGACCAGCGCAGATAGAGTGGGGACATGTTGCGAATGTCGTCAGCGTTAGTAGGAGTGGTCGCATTGCTGCTACTCGCGAACGCGGCGCACGCGCAGACGCCCCCGCCTGCCGCGATCACCGGTTCGCTGCCCGACGGGCTGATGGAGAGGGAGTCTTTCGAAGCGGCCCTGCGCGTGACCGGAGGGACGCCCCCCTTCACGTGGAGCATCGTCGCCGGATCCCTGCCCGATGGCGTCGTTCTCCACTCCAGAGCCGGGTTCCTGCATGGCACGCCCGAGAGGCGCGGCGAGTACCGATTCACCGTCCAGGCGCGCGACGCCAACAACGCAGCGATCACGCGCACCTTCGTACTTTCGATCTCCTACAAACCCACTTCGTCACCAACTGGCGGCAAACGTTAGCCGCTTCTCGCGTGCCTCTCGAACCCACCCGCGCTGGTCGCGGCGGTAGAACAAGCCGCGCAAGGCCGCAAGCTATTCGGGTGACATCAAAGATCGGGGTCAACGCTATCATCGAAAGTCTTGCCGGGGCGGCTGCTTTGGCCGCGTGCGCCGCTTGCTTTGCTCAGGACTATCCGAACCGCGCGATCCGCATCATCGTGCCGTTCACCGCCGCGGGCCCCACCGACAACAACGCGCGCCTCATCGGGCAGAAGCTCACCGAGGCTTGGGGTCAGCCGGTCGTGGTCGAGAACCGTCCCGCGGCGGGCGGCGTTCCCGGCACAGAGCTCGTAGCGAAAGCCGCGCCCGACGGTTACACGCTGCTCGCCGCCAATCCCGGACCTCTCACCATCGCGCCTTCGCTCGTGCCGAACCTTCCTTACGACACGCTCCGCGATTTTTCTCCGGTTGTCCTGGTGACGATCACCCCGAGTGTGATCGCGCTGCACCCCTCGGCGCCGATGGGCTCCGTCCGCGAATTGATCGCCTACGCAAAAGTCCACCCGGGAAAACTGAATTACGGTTCGCCCGGAATCGGGACGGTCGGGCATCTCACCATCGAACTCTTCGACAACCTGGCGGGAATCCGCATGACGCACGTGCCTTACAAGGGCATCGCGCCGGCCACCACCGATTTCCTCGCGGGGCGGCTCGACGTCCTGCAGCTGTCGGTCCCGACCTCCTTGCCGCTGCTGAAAGCAGGAAAGATCAAAGCGATCGGCGTCACAGGCGCAAAGCGCTCGCCGCTTCTGCCGGACATGCCTACCGTCGAGGAGGCCGGGCTTTCCGGCTTCGAAGCGTTCAACTGGAACGGGCTGTTCGCTCCTGCCGGAACACCGCGCGAGATCGTCTCGAAACTCCACAACGAGATCGTCAAGCGCGTGTTGAGCCCGGAGATGCGCGAGCAGCTGCTCGCCCAAGGGTTCGAGATCGCGGGCTACGGCCCGGACGAATACGCCGCCTTCATCCGCGCCGAGATCGCAAAGTGGGCGAACGTCATCAAGACGGCCGGGGTGAAAGCCGAATAGGAGAACGCACCATGCCCGAGGGATCGAGGAAACCGCCAAGCTACTTCATGTATTTCCCCGAGGACTACCGCTGGTCGGCGGCGGTGATCAACGTGCTCGGCGCGGGCTCCTACGGGGCAGCCGACATCGGCGAAGTGGACCGCATCGGCCGGATGCTGCGCGGCAAGGAAGGCGACGACGCGGCCTGGTTCGACGCCTGGTGCGAAGTCGGCGCGCGCGTGCGCACGCTCGCGCAGAAAGCGGACTCCACCCGGCACGGCGTGACCGCGGCGGCGGCCTACCTGCGCGCCTGCGTGTACTACCAGATGGCCGAGCGCTTCCGCACGCCCAAGGACGCGAGCGCGCTCGAGGCCTTCCGCGCCTCGCTCGAGTGCTTTCGCCGTTTCGCCGCGCTCAACACGGCCCAGCGCATCGAGGCGGTCGAAGTGCCCTTCGAGGGCAAGAGCCTGCCCGGGTATCTGGTGCACGCGCAGAACACTGAGGCGAAGCGCGCGCCGTGCGTGGTGTTCTTCGACGGGCTGGACGTCACCAAGGAATTGCAGTTCACGCGCGGCGTGTCGGAACTCGTGCGGCGCGGCATGTCGGTGCTCGTCGTGGACGGTCCCGGCACGGGCGAAGCGATCAGGCTGCGCGGCCAATTCCTGCGCCACGATTACGAAACCGCGGGCAGCGCCTGTTACGACTACCTGGCGCGCCGTCCAGAGGTCGATTCCGGGCGCATCGGCATCATGGCGATCAGCCTCGGCGGCTACTACGCGCCGCGCTGCGCGGCGATGGACGCGCGCTTCGCGGCCTGCGTCGCCTGGGGCGCGATCTGGGACTATCACGCCACCTGGAAAAAGCGCATCGACGCCGGGTTCAAGACTTCGCTTTCCGTGCCCGGGCACCACATCATGTGGATTCTGGGGGTCGATTCGCTGGCTGCGGCGCTCGCAAAGCTGGAGCCCTTTCGCCTCGATGGCGTGGTGCAGAAGATGCGCTGCCCCTTCCTCATCGTTCACGGGGCGGAGGACGAGCAGGTGCCGCTCGCCCACGCGCAAGCCTTGCACGACGCAGCCGGCTCGCGCGACAAGACGCTGCGCGTCTTCACCGCCGAGGAAGGCGGCGCCCAGCACTGCCAGCGCGATTACCTGACGCTGGTCGTCGCCACCATCGGCGACTGGCTGGAGGACAAGCTCGTCAGGGCCTGATTTTCCCGCCGTTTTCAGCGCGCTTTCAGCGTATGGCCGCCGGGGCAACGCTCGAGCCCGAAGCGCCGTAAATCTTGAGCGGCTGCATCGTGAACGCGAATTCGTAGACGCGCTTGGCCGCCAGCTCGTCGAGCTTCAGGTTCTCGAGGATGTGGATGCCGTTCACCGCGAGGAAAATCTGGTGCACCGGCAGGCTCAGATCCTTGTCGGGGTTGGGTGCAACCTCCACCGGCCAGTTGTCCGAGCCGACGAGCAGCGGATCCTGCTTCGCGAGCCATTCGGCGGCGGCGACGCCCACGCCCGGCGTCGTTTTCACGAAGCGCGCGTTGTCCTTGCCGTAGAGCTTGCCCCAGCCGGTGTGGATGATGACCGCGTCGCCCGGCAGAATCTTGAGCTTCTGCCGCTCGAGCGTCTGCTGCAGATCAGCCACCGTGATCTCGTAGGTGTCGCCGAGCATCTCCACGCCCTTGAGCGCCGCGATGTCGAGCATCAGCCCGCGCGCGAAGAACGTCGGCGCGTTCTGCACCCCGAGCTTGGTGAAGCCGGAGCGCGTCGCGATCTCGCTCGTCTTGAAGCAGTTGTAATGCGAATCACCGTGCGACTGATGCGCGAAGCCGTCGAACTGCGTGCCGACCTGGCCGATCTCGGAAGTGACCACCTCCTCGTTGCTGCCGCGCGTGTTCCTCCCGGGATTCATGAAGGTGCGCTTGGTGTGCATATTGAAGATGCGCGTGCCGAAGAACGGCATGCCGGGTCCGAGGACGTGGCCGAGCTCGATCACTTCGCCCGTCTTGATGAGACGTGCGCCGCGCAGCACGGTCTCGGGATTCTTCATGTGATTGCCCGAGCCGCGCTCGTCGCCCGCGCCCCACTTCGACGGGCAGCGCTGGCTTTCGGTGGGCAGGTTCCAGACCTGCGCGCCGGCGGCAATAGGGACGGAGAGCAAGGCGACTGCAATGCCGATGCGATTCATGTGTTTTCCCCTAGTCGAGAATTTCGTACAGACGTTCGTCGTAGAGCGCGCCGGCCATCCCGGCGAGCTTGTCGCGGAACTCGCGCTGGTGCGCGGACATGCCGTTCGCGTCGAAGGCCTCGCGCGAGCGCCATATCTCGAACACCGTGAA
>JBGQFD010000038.1:0-30046 GCA_041496705.1 Gammaproteobacteria bacterium
ACTGAAACAAAATAGGCTACCCAGGATTTGGCTTTCATTGTCGTTTCCGTCCTCTCAGTTGCGTCATTGACACGGCCAGCCGTGAGGCCGGCACCCTGCTACACCCGCCGTGGAACAGCTGCCACACGCCGGCGCGCCGCCCAACGTCCGCCGTGAGCCGCGTGCCGCTTGCGGCACGTCGGGCTCGACGGCGTGGTTGGGTGGCAAGGCACCGTAGTCATAGGTTGTCGGGCGTCAACCCGGTGCGCTTCGCGATACGGGCAAGCATCCGCGGACCGATCTCTTCGCGGTCGTGGAATGCGAAGACCACATCGGGCCAGCCGGGCCGTGCAAGAGTCTTGTGCGAGCCCGATTGGCGCTTGAGGGTCCAGCCAATTCGGTAGAGTGCGGAAAGTACCTGTCGGGCCTTGGACGAAGGCCAAGACGTCACGCAGTCGCGATCCCGATGGAAATGGATTGCGGCTTGGCCTCGTTGTGCTCAAGACGCTCGGCGAGCACGCGCAAGGCGAGCACTTCTGCCTTCGCCATCGCCTCGTCGGCGGTGGCACCATAGGCGAGAACCCCAGGAAGCTCAGGGACTTCGGCGAGCCAGCGCCCATCTTCTTCGCGTTCGTGCTCAATCGTGAAATTCATGTGTCACTCCGACGTTTGGGCGCATTCTACGCCGTTCCATTCTTGCCACCCAACGTTCGCCTTCAGTGGCGCGCCGCTTGCGGCGCGTCCGCTGCAAGGGGTGGTTCGGCGGCGCCACCTCGTTTTGCCGCAACTCGAAGTTGTGCGAGTTCACGCCACGGCTCGTCACTCCAATACCGTCGTGCCGCACCGGACGGGGACGGCAGAACGAAAAGGATTGTTTCACCAACTTTCTCACCGAGCACACCGTAATCCACGGGATGACCAACGAATTCCAGAGCCGCGCGCTTGCTGGTGAACGCCAGTACACGAGGGCGGTACTTCAAGACCACGTTGCGCAGGCGGTCGGAATCGAAGTGTTTGTCAGAAAGTGCAACGTCCGCACCCGAGGTGATCTTAACGATATCAGTAAGGCCAAGACCATATCGTTTGATACCTCGATATTCCGCCGGCGCAAACAACCGGGGTGTAAGACCGACCTTGAACAAGGTGGGCCAGAAGGCGTTTCCCGGACCGGCATAGTACGCGCCCCGGAGAGCGGAAACGGTGCTGACGGCCGTGCCGCAAAAGACTACGGCCAGACCGGGAGCTAGGACATCGGGCAAGATGGTCATTGTGACGCCTAACGTCCTTGATCAGCCGCCGGCCGCTCTTGGCCGGTCGGCTGCATTAGGTTGTTAGAACGCCCCGGTTTCGCTATCCGCACCATGTGCTATGCAAGTCGCCAGCAGTAGCAGACGGTGAGCACGCCGACAAAGACGACAACGCGAGGTGGCACCCTCAAATCACTTCCTCACGCCGAGCGTTAGCCAATACTCGCGTGGGACGCAGATACCGAGATCAGTGGGAAAGCCATCGTGGAAGGCGATGAAGTCGCGCCGCAGTGCGGCCCGTTTAGTCTCATCGAGGCTGGCCGCAAGAGATTTCGTCGGCCCGTAGCCGGTAACGAAGGTATTCCACGCGGCCTCACCGCTAGGCTCGCGATAGTGAGACACGCCTTTTTCGAACTTCAGCTCGAAGCTACCGCCGAGCAACTCAAAAATGCGCGCGGTCTGCCCCCACGCAAAGGGGGAGGGAGGTGCCGGATCGGGCGGCGGCGGCATGTAGGCCCTCATCACCTGGAACATCTTGAACAGGTTGCTGTCGGACAGCCAGGTTGTAAGGGCAATGCGCCCGCCCTTGCGGCATACGCGCGCCAGTTCGGCGGCGGCCGCCTCGGGGCGGCTCGCGAACATCACGCCGCACGTCGAGACCACCGCGTCGAACTCGCCATCGGCGAATGGCAGGCTTTCGGCATCGCCGATCCGATACTCGATGGCGAGCCCTTCCGCTTTGGCAGTACTCTGCGCGGCGGCGACCAGATCGGCGGCGATGTCGACGCCCATTACGCGCACCCCTCGCCGCGCCACGGACCTGGAGGTCCAGCCGGTGCCTGTGCTCAGGTCTAGGATGTATTCGCCCGGCTGCGGGTCGAGCCGCAGCACGCAATGCTCGATCGAGTCGGCAATACCTCGACTGATCCTGTCGTAGGCGCTGCCGCCTGAACTCCAGACGGCTGCCGGCCGCTGGTTATGGGGTTGGATCTCGTTTCCCATGAAATTCCTCCTCATCGTTGATCGAACATGCTCGCGAGCGTTCTAACGTGACGCTCAGCCGCGCGCTTCAGCGCGTCGGCTGCAGCAGCGGGTTATGCCGCAGTTTGCAGATGATCTTCCCATCCCGGGAAGACCAGCACGGCGGGATGGCACTTGAGGGCTCGCGCGAGCACCTTTGCGCGCTCCACGCCCAGGCGAACACGGTCGTTCTCGATCGCCGAAAGAGTGGCCTGAGGAATGCCCGTGCGCTGCGCGAGTTGGTTCTGGCTAAAGCCCTGCAACTCGCGAATGATGCGTACCGACTCGCCGGCCGAGACGGTGAGGCGTTTTTTCGCGGGGCGAAACTGCTTCATTTACGGCCTCCGATAGTCGTGTGCGGTGATTGAGACCACCTGGAAAAGCTGCTCGCGGGGTACCGTGCGGTAAAAAACTCGGTACTGCAACCCGAATCGTGAGGACCGATAGCCATTCCACTTCCCGGACAAAGCCTCGTCGTTGAAACCCCCGATCAGGCGAAGGCCCGCGTCCGCCGACCTTTGCAAAGCACCGCGCTCGCGCGCGCGGCCGCGTTGACTGGGCGGTTAGAGCGCACTGCTACTTGACGTCTTCTAGTTTGACGCCTCGGCCCCCACGGAAGCTAGCGCGAGCCTGCTCGACGCGCTGTAAAAAGCGTGCGTCGTGTTCAAGTCGGTAGTCGAACCAGTCGTCCTCCGATTTGAACCCGATTAGTACCCCGGCTGGTTTGCCGTGGCGTGTGATGACGACGTCCTGTGTCTCGGCTTCCCGAAGAAAGCGAGACAAGTCGTCTTTGACTTCGGAAAGGGGCACTTCCTTCATTTTGGGCTTCCGAACCGCGCTAGCCATGACTCAGTCTCCGGTTTGGGCACGATCGCCAACATCTCGACGGTCGAGCCAGAAACATCGTAGAACACACGGACCTCTTCGACGCGAAGCCTGTACTGCGGTCGCGCAATGCCGCGCAATCGCTTGATTCGGCTACGGCTAGTCTTGGTTGGTTCGTGCCTTAAATGGGTTTCGAGGGCTTCCTTTACCGCTGTCCGTTCGCTGGCCTTCAATCTGCGCAGGTCTTCGACGGCCTCAGGGGCCAGGAGTATCGCAAACCGCATTCTGGCTAGATTATAGCCAGAATACTCTTAGTCGGATAGTGCGCTCTAACGCTCCGGTTCAGCGGCGGGCCGCGCAGCGGACCGTCCGCTGCAACTGGTTAGGCGCTGATGCATCAGTCGTGGGCTGCGCCTGAATCGAAGATCACGGTCTCCTGGCCAACCTCTACCTCTCCGTACTTAAGGCCGCCCGCGCGCTCGTAAACGTGCAGAACTGCATCAGTCGTATTCATCTGTGTGTCGACAATACGGAAACTGCGCGGGATCGTGCCTTCCCCGAACAGGCGCTTACCGGTGCCGAGAACAACGGGAAACTGCCAGATACGTAACGTATCGACGAGATCGTGCTTGAGTAGGGTCTGGATAAGGTTGCTGCTGCCGTGGACCTGAATCTCGCCCCCTTCCTGTGCCTTGAGCTTTGCGACCTCTTCTGCAACGTCGCCCTTGAGCAGATGCGAGTTGTTCCAGGCGAGTGTGTCGAGTGTTCGTGACGCGACGAACTTCGGCCGAGTATTGAGCGCCGTGGCAATCTCGTCGGCCGAATCGGTGGACTTTGGCCAGGAACCAGCAAAGATTTCGTATGTCTTGCGGCCGAGCAGAAAGGCGCCAGCGCGCTTGGTCCAGTCGGTCATGATTTCGACGAACTTCTCATCGAAATAGGGGACCAGCCAGCCGCCGTGCCGGAAGCCACCGTCACGGTCCTCATCGGGGCCGCCTGGCGCCTGCATGACGC
The DNA here is from genome assembly GCA_041496705.1 of Gammaproteobacteria bacterium. Classification (GTDB taxonomy): domain Bacteria; phylum Pseudomonadota; class Gammaproteobacteria; order Burkholderiales; family SG8-39; genus VBDM01. Next base: position 4,086 of record JBGQFD010000038.1, read on the forward strand.
CATCCAGAGTTGTGAAAGTGCCCACAACCAGGTTTCTCATGCTTTTCATCTCCTCCTTTTCGAGCGCCTAACGTTGAGCTAACCGGCGCTGCGGCTGTTTGCAGCGTCCGGTTTAGCGCCCAGTTAGGCGCTCGCTTTTCCACTTAGCCAGCGACAATTGGCACCAGTATGCCTATCCCGACCCGACGTAACAGTACGGCCAGGTGCGCCAGACACCCGCGGGTCTTGCCGATAACTACGTCCCTTTCGCCAGCGGCTTCGCGAGGGCCCGCATGCTGTCGATGAAAAGCTCCGCGAGTGGGCTGAGCGATCGGTTCCTGAGGCTGATGATTCTCATTGTTCTTCGCGCACCAGGCAATTCGACAGGCAAGGCCTTGATCGAGGGTTCCCTGCCGGGAAGCGTTAGCAGAAATTCGGGGATCACCGTAAGAAAGCGCCCGCTTGCCAAGAGCCTGCTGCGCAGGATGGCGGACTCCGCAACGACCGTCGCCGCGGGAGGTGCAAGCCCACACGCACGAAAGGCCTCCAGGAGGATAGCACCCACGGCACTCCCTTCTGGCGGCAACGCCCAGGGCTCATTCACCAGTTCGTCGAGTTTGATCCTGCGCCGGCGTGCCCACCGGCTTTGTGCTCCTGCTGCCACAACAACATTGTCTTCGAATAGCCCCCCTACATATATTTGCTCGTCGTCGTCGGCTTCAGTCGCCCGCGTAATCACAAGCTCGACATTTCGCTCCGTCAACCTGCGGAGAAGAGTCGCCGCGGCTCCCGTCGCTACATGAAATACGAGGCGCGGGTGTTTCCGGGTCAATTGCTCGATGATGGCCAGAACTGGCCCAGCCGCCATGGCATCCGAGCACGCGATCCGCAGCTCCCCGGTTGACGGATCGGCTAGGAACCTGATGTCTTTCACGCCTTGCCTGAACTCATCGAACGCCGCAACACCGTGTTTGATGAGAACGCGGCCATACTGCGTCGGCTCGACGCCGCGCGGACTGCGTTCGAGAAGGCGCACCCCGACCGCGTGTTCCAGGTCGGCAATCGCTCTCGAAACTGCGGGCTGGGACGTCGCGAGGCGTTCCGCCGCCTTATGCATGCTGCCCGCTTCCACCACGGAGATGAGCACGCGAACGTCGTGCAGTTTGAAGCGGCGTGCGATGCGCTCGATATCGTCCATGACGGCCACCCCTGATATCGAATTAGATATCACATGATCAGACAATAGCATTACTTGCACGCTATTGGTGTTCGATATCATCCAAGCGTTCCAGGTGCCACCATCGGGAAACTGCAATGATGAAACTTCCTCGTCGCCAATTTCTGCGCCTTGCGGCAGGCGCCGCGACGCTGCCGGCCCTGTCGCGGCTTGCGCGGGCGCAAGCCTACCCGTCGCGGCCGGTGCGGATCATCGTGGGGGGGCCCGCGGGGGGCGGGATCGACATCACAGCGCGTCTTATCGGTGAATGGCTCTCGACGCGACTTGGCCAACAATTTGTCATCGAGAACCGGCCGGGCGCGAACAGCAACATCGCCGCGGAGGCTGTTGTGCGCGCGCTCCCGGATGGCCACACGCTCTTCCTGGCCACGCCGGCGAACGCCATCAACGCGACGCTTTATGAAAATCTGAGCTTCAATTTCCTTCGAGACATTGCTCCGGTCGGAGCCTTGATGCGTGTACCCCTTGTTGTCGTGGTCAATCCATCATTCTCTGCCAAGACCGTTCCCGAATTCATCGCGTATGCCAAGGTAAATCCGGGCAAGGTCAACATGGGGCTTGGCGGCGCCGCCGGCGTAGATCACATGGCTGGCGCGCTGTTCATGATGAAGACCGGTGTCAACATGACTCTGGTGCCGTATCGCGGCTTGTCGCTCGCGTTGATTGACCTGCTCGGCGGACAGGTGCAGGTGATATTCAGCAGCATCCCCGCAGCGATCCAGTACATCCGAGCCGGCAAGCTCCAAGCGCTTGCGGTGACGAGTGCCGTGCGTGCCGAGGCGCTCCCGGACCTGCCGACCGTGGGCGAATTCCTGCCCGGGGTTGAGGCGAGCCAGTGGTACGGCATCGCTGCTCCGAAGGGCACACGCGCCGAGATCGTTGACAGGCTGAACAAGGAGATCAACGCCGGCCTCGCCGATCCCAAGATGAAGGCGCGGCTTGCCGAGTTGGGCGGTATGGTGCTCGCCGGCTCGCCTGCCGATTTCGCAGAGCTCGTCGCTGACGAAACCGAAAAATGGGGCAAGGTGATCCGGGCGGCCAACATCAAGCCGGAATGATGCCGCCCTGACATTCCGTAATGTTTGGATACGCGAACAACGCGCCGCCAGTATCTGGAAGATCCGCCGCGCAAATTCGCCCGTGGTCTCGCCCGATGGTTCCGTACGTGCTGCCTAACGTTCGAGCTGAGCGGGCCGCGGAGGCCGTAGGCCGGAGTGGGTCCGCTCGAGCGAAGGGTTAGGCACGCACCTTGATGCTTGAGGGTAGAACTGTGAAATCGCTCGTTCTATCCAGCGAGTTCATGGCAGACAAGAGTTCTGGTGGCGGTGTGATGAGCTTTCGTTCGGCCAGGTCAAGCCATCCCCCAGCGCTCGTGACTCGCGCACTGAGCTTTCCATCCGGCCTGAAGATCTCGTGACGAAGCAGGAAGCGGCTTCCGTCTAGTGAGTGTCCCGCGAGTGCATAAGTTACCGTGATCTGCTGCTGCAGCCCGACCTCCTTGAAGTACTCGACCTCGTCCTTCATAACCACAGGGCCAATCCTGAGGCGTAGGAACTCCTCAACGGGAAATCCATGCTCCATTAAGAACATCTGGCGAACGTCGGCAGTCTTGTCGAGATAGGCCGTGTTCTTCATGTGCGAGTTGAAGTCCATGTCGGCCCAACCCGCATACAGCGTCTTCGAGTACATGTGATTGCTCCGGCGTGCGCAAGAAGTATTTAGCGTGCCTACGTGTCGCGCTAACCGGCGCGCCGCGAACGCACCGCGTCCGTGTTGAGCGCGTGGTTAGGTCGGATTGTCCCTCGCCCTTGGCGAGTCCGTCAAAAGGCACGTTCGGTCCGGGCTGTTGCATGAACCCGTCCGCCGAAAACTCGATCACATTCTGTTCGTTCAACGGGGCGCCGTCCACTTGTGGCACACGAATTGACTACTTCTTGTCGTAGTAGCGCATCACGCCGCGCCAGAATGCTTCCCTCTCGCGGCCGAGCGACGTGCCGCCCGCCTCGGCTGTGGCATTGGCGCCCGTCTGGACGATGACCAGCCGTTGCTCGGGATCCACGAAAATGGACTGGCCATACACGCCGAGCATTACAAATCGTCTCTTTTGGCCTGGATATGTCCAGAATTGATAGCCATAGCCCAGATAGGGGGAGGCCTTTCCTGGGCGAAACTGCTCGGGCGCCCGTTTCCAGTCGGTAGCGTCAAGCAAGAACTCGCGCGGAATGACTTGCTTCGCGGTTGGATCGTCCGGGCGTACGCCATCGTTGGCGAGCACCACACCCAGCCGCGCATAGTCCCGGAGCGTGGCGTTGAAGTTGCCGAAAGCCAATTCGAGCCCGGTCTTGTCTGCGCGCCACAACGCGGTTTCCTCGGCACCAATGCCTTGCCAAAGGCGGGGTGCCAGATAATCGCTGAGGCTCATACCGGTCGCGCCGCGCACCACCGCCGCGAGCATGCTGGTATGGGGACTCGCATAATAGAAGCGCGCCCCCTGCTCCGTCTCACGCGCAGTGACGAAGCGGGCCGCGGCTTCGATGCCATCGCGCCAGATTGCCGTGTTGAAGGGCACCGTGTCGCCAGTCCGATCGTAGCTTTGTTTGTATCGGGCGCCGGATGCCATCCGCAGCAGGTTGCGAATGGTGGTTTCGCCGAAGATCGTCCCGCGCAGTTTCGAGGCGTACCGGTCCGCGCGATCGTCCAGGGACGCGATCTTGCCCTCGTCGAGCGCATAGGCGATCGCCAGCGCCGTAATCGACTTGGCCATCGACTGTGACGTGAAGCGATCCGTGGGCTTGCGGTCGTACTGGTACCGCTCGACCTGCAACACGCTGTCCTTGACAACGATCAAACCCATGATGCGCTGGCGCGCCAGAAAGTCCTCCACGTTCAAGTCTCGCTCTTTATCGATGGTCCACCGATAGTCGGGCTCGCGCCCCGCCGTAGCAAGTGGCATGGGCTTGTCCGAACGCTGGAGCACGTTCGCCTTGCCCTGGTAGAGGCCGGGAATTTCGGCTTGGTGCGTGAACGATCCGACCCGCACCGATTCGTCGTAATACCAGTCTTTGTTGTTTCCGATTTTTGCGATCGGGTAGCCCAAGCTCTTCCCAAGCTTCTCCTCATCAGGCGCGGCCCAGGCAAGGGCTCCAATGCTGAGTGCGAAAACCAGAGTGGTCAGGCGGTGTTTCCGATCCATCGCAGACTCCTTTCACCTATCCTGGTTCAGGTGGCCTAACGTGTCCGGGTGAGGCGCGCGTGCGAGCGCTCCGCTCGCGGAGCGCCCACGAACCGGCGGTTAGGCCACTTTTGGCTCACCGCCTTAGTTATCCGAGCGAGTTCATACGTCATCGTCGATTGATCCTAGAATGGTAGGGTGAGTCCCTGCGTTTTGAAGAACGCGGCTACCGCGGCGGTCCACAGCGGTACGCCCGCGGGCGCGGTGAACACGCTATGGCCGCGGCGCTCGGGAAACGGCGGCACCACGACCAGTTCGCCGCGGCCGCCAGTGGAGCCGAAGCTCTCGAACCATAGCTTCTGCACCCGCGGGCCGATGAACTCGTCGTTCTCGGCATAGAACCACAGCACCGGCACGGCGATCTGCGGTGCGATCGAGGCGAACAGCTCCGCCATGCGATCCGACGCGCAGGTTTCTCCCGGGTGCGTGTCCGGGCGCCCGCCGCGACCAGGCGCGAATGCCAGCACCGCGACCAGTCCAGCAGGGCCCTTCGAGGCGGTGTAGATCGAGGCGAATCCGCCGGCGCTCTGGCCGGCGAGCAGCCAGCGCTTCGTATCCAGGTCGGGCTGCGCCTTCGCCCATTCGACGGTGGCGAGAAGATCCAGCGCCGCGCCTTCACCGGCGCGACGGAAATCCGGACCGCCGCTGCACTTGCCGTAAGAGTCGCCGAAACCTTTCCCGCCGCTCGCGCCATAGCCTCGCCGCACGGGAACGAACACCGCGTAGCCGCGACGCACCCACTCGCGCGTCAAGGGGAGGTTGCGGTAGCGGCCGATGGCGCGGTTCGCCTCCGCCGTGGCCGCGGTGCCATGGCTCAGGATAATCCACGGAAACGGTCCCGCGCCGCGCGGCCGGAAGCTGGTGACAACGATGCTCGCCCCCGCCGCGACAACGGGCACGCTGTGCACCGCTTCGCGCAGCGAGGAATCGAGTTTGTCGTCCCGCGCGTGCGAAGGCGAACAGACAACGAGCGCTCCGGCAGCCAGTAGCCAGAACGCCGCGGACATCGTCGGGGGCAGCGACCATCGTCGAATGCTCATTCGCCTCCCTTCATGCGGCCTAACGTTTGAAATCAGCGGCCGGCGCTTGCGCCGGCCCGCTCTGGATTGAGGGGTTAGAGCGCATTTTACGAACAACGGTAGGCCACACCCTCCCCTCGCGCAGTGAGAAGGACGGTGTTCCCGTTGAGACCCACGGTTCTATTCCGTAGCGTAGCCTCGAAGTAGAACTGTTTATCGCCCATTGGCATCAATCCGGTCACATTGCCCACGACTTTGCACCCGGCGACGTCGGAAGTGTTTTCCGTGAGCTTCACTTGATCGGCACCGGGCACGAGCCTCACCGTCATCGGGGTGCATGAAGAACTCAGCACTACGATAGCTGCGAGCGTGAGACGTCGTACTATAGGATTTCTCAAGCGCATATAGGTACTCCGCTTGGTGAGATTTGGGTTGACCCATTGTGGGTGCCTTGAGTCTAGCGAGGCGGTATCACCCATGCTGTAACATTGCGCAACCAAAGTGTTACGCGACCGCCAGAGAAGGGCGAGTTCGGCGCTTCGTTGCCGTGGCGTGTAGATCGCTGCGCCAATGCACGCAAGCTATGGCTATCAACGAAATATTCACAATTCGCTACATTTACCCGTCTCTTGCGCCTAACGTTTGAGCTAAGCGGGCGACGACGGCCGTAGGCCGGCGGCGCGCCGCTTGAGCGAAGGGTTAGGCGTCGACAGTTCTCGCTCTGTGAGCAAGTACGCCATTCCATAGACTCCGCCGGAAACTTCTGTGGCGCCGCGCTGTTCAAAGTGCTCTTCGCAGAATGCCGTTTGGATTAGCGTTGCCACGCCCTCGGCGCTGTATCCGGTTACCAACAATGCACAGTCTACGGCTGCATCCTTTCCGCGAATGCGCTGCTCGTTCGTACTCTGTGGCGTCAGGGCCGCTTCGAAGAGATGGGCGCTGGCAAGACCTACCTTCGAAGGCAGTCCGGGCAGCGCCTCCTCGAGCAGCCATTTGCGCAGGACGATCTCTTTCCCGGGTCCAGGCTTGAAGCGGATGAAGAGAGCTGTCTGACCAATGCCCACACCAAAGCTGCCGGTGATTGTGCAAAAGCCTCTAGTCATGCCCCGATAGTGAAGCATCATCTTCGCCGTCCACGGCGTTGGACTATTTAACCGTTCGAGGTACGCGGCAGAGGCCAAGATGTCGAGCCCCTCCACCTCGTACATAACAAGGTATCTTGGTTTCCCTTGCTGCGCGATCCAACGTGAACCTCGCAGGAAACCGGGGATCGAAAGCCTTTCCGGAAAATGTTCGTGTGTATGCCAATTGTCGTGTTCGACAATCGCTTCCGGCGCGATGTCGAACGACAGGAGCATCGCTGCTTCTCCTAGCAAGGCCATCTTCAAGACTCCGTGCGCGGGTGCGGAATGGTACTTCTTCGACGCCTAACGTGGCGCTAACCGGCGCGCGCGGCTTGCTCGCGCGCGTCCGCGTTGAGCAGCGGGTTAGCTGGCGCCGGCGAGAACACCATAACGGCAATTGTCACGATACCGGCGCCTAGCAAACCGAGATCCTCGACTACCCCAAGCTGAAACGCAGCCAATGAGCCAACCGCAGCCCACAAGAGTGGAACGATGAACACCCGTCGAGCAATGGGCTGCACCGAAAACAGCAAGAGGCCCAGTGTGAAGATCGTGGTAGGGCACGGAAGCCCAAAGGTTGGGGTGTTTGGGAAGCGATGACCGATGGAATAGCCGATCATCGGATAGAGGACCAGCGCATAGACAATCAATGTCGCGCCCACAATGGCACGTGCGCCATGGGCGGGCCGTAGTGAGACGTAGGTCTTCATTGCGCCAAACCATGCGAACGCTACGCTCCCGAGCAGAAAAACCGCGCCAAAAGCCCACGCGGCAGGATTGATGCTGCTAAAGAAGGTGAAGTGGTATGCGATGGCCATCCACGCCCAGAGCAGAGACAGCAACAAGCAACTGGTTCGGCTGGCCAACACGCCCGGCCGGAGGAGTAAACCGATACACACCAAAGCTGCGGCGTTCAAGACAACTTGCATTGGCCAAATGGCGTCGTTGTAGCGCGCGAAGACCGCAAAGAACTGCTCTGGAGTAAACGGTAGGTTCATCGCCTCTTGCGACGGCTAACGTTCACAATGAGGGGCGGGCCGCTTGCGGCCCGTCCCTCTCGATTGTGTGGTTGGGCGTCACGCTCCGAACAAACGGCACACGATTTGGCAGAGCGCTCACTCCGCGAGGTTGTCAGTGGATTAATGGCGGAATGCCCAAGGAATTCCCCGCTTCCGGCAGCAAAACCTCGGCAGCGTTGAATCAGCCTACTTCAAGACTCCGTCCTCTGGGTTCAGCGTGCGCTCGGCTTTCTCAGCTGGAGTTTTTCTCTGGAATCTCGCCCAGTAGTCTTTGTAGATCTTCTGGTATTGGTCTTTCCTCTGGCTGAACCAGTCTTTTGCTTCCGCTTTCGGCGCGATGAGCTTAGTGTCCTTAACCCACGACGCGAATTCGGGAGTCGCCATGCTTACCTCGCGCTCGTTGGCATTTACCTTCACCGGCCTGGGAATCATGTTCCGATAGCCTAGGCTGACGACCGAATAATAGATCTTTCCACCCGCGAGCTTGCCTAGCATGAAGTCCGCCGCGCCCGACACGTCGTTGATCTCACTACCTTCGCGAGAGACCTCGACGTGAGAGACAGCCATAAAAACGTTCTCCTGCCCCGGTGTCGTTTCGTAAACGATTTTCGTTCCCGCTGCCAATGCGCCGACGAATTTCAGGTCACCATCAATGACTTCAAAAAGATCTGCACCGAGGCCGTCGCCGCGAAATATGGTTCGCCGCATAAATACAACTTTGACCTTGTCGAGCGGCGGCGGAAGGATCTCGAGAGATCTCACCTCCGTCATCAAAGGGCTGACGCAACCCGCCAAGGCGAACAGCAGGGCGATGCACGAAAGAATGCTCAGTAACTTGTTCATGTGTCCTCCAGTATGATGGGCCATAGTGGTTTACGCACTAGTAGATTGACCTCGTGACGCCCAACGTTCACGCCCACCGGTGCGCGACTGCGGACTACTGGCCGAAGTGAGCTGCTCCACGCGCGTCCGGTGGGGCGTGCTGTTAGAGCGCAGCAGCGGGCGCGCATGCGCGGGGGACGACGGGGCTCATGCTTTCGCTGTTGTACGGTTGCGGTTTGCGCCTGCGCGAGTGCCTGCGGCTGCGGGTGAAGGACGTGGATTTCGCCTACCGCCAAGTGCTGGTGCGCGAGGGCAAGGGCAACACTGAACCGGCTACGACGACCGCTGCTGCTTGTCCTTCTCGTTCTGCGCCTTGATCGCGGCGCGCGCCTTTTCCCAGTCGGCGTCGGTCCAGGGGAAGAGCTCGGTGAACGAGGCGCCGTTGGCGAGCCAGCCGCCGCCATCCAGCGCGATGGTCTGGCCGGTGAGCCAGTCGCAGCCCTCGGCCATGAGGAAGGCGGCGAGGTTCTGCAGCTCGTGGCGCTGGCCGACGCGTTCCATCGGGTTTACCGCCGCGGCTTCCTTGCTGGGATCGCGGCCGGGCGCGAGGCGCTTGCCCGCGCCTTCGGTGGGAAAGATCCCCGGGGCGATGGCGTTGAGGCGGATGCCGTAGCGTCCCCACTCGACCGCGAGCGATTGGGTCATGACGTGGATGCCGGCCTTGGACATCGCCGAGGGCACGACGAAGGGCGAGCCGGTCCACACCCAGGTGACGACGATGGATACGACAGAACCTTTCTGTTTGCCGGCGATCCAGCGCTTGCCAACGGCGTGCGTGGTGTAGAAGGTGCCGTGAAACACCGTGCCGGCGACGGCGTCGAAGCCGCGCGGGGAAAGGTCCTCGGTGCGCGAGATGAAATTGCCCGCGGCGTTGTTCACCAGGCCCGTCAGCGGCCCGCCGTCGTCCCAGATCGATTGCACCATCGCGTCGACCGCCGCGGCGTCGCGGATGTCGGCGGGGCGGCATTTCACCGAGCCGCCGTGCGCCGCCATCAGCTCCTTCGCGGTCTGCTCGAGTACCGCCGCTCGCCGGCCGCAGATATAGACTTCGGCGCCGAGCTCGAGATATTTCGCCGCCATCTCGCGGCCGAGGCCGGTGCCGCCGCCGGTGACGAGGATGCGCTTGCCTTTGAGAAGATCGGGACGGAACATGCGTGGCTCCTTGGCCGCATCCGCGGCCCGAGACGTTCTTCAGACCGTGAGGACGATCTTGCCGATGTGCTGGCTGGATTCCATCAGCTCGTGCGCCTTCGCGGCTTCGGCGAGCGGGAAGGTCTTGTGGATCACCGGCTTGATCTTGCCGGCTTCGATGAGCGGCCAGATCCATTCGCGCAGCTTCTTCGCGATCGCGCCCTTGAACTCGACCGAGCGCGGGCGCAGGGCGGAACCGGTGAGCGTGAGGCGCCGGCGCAGGATGTCGCTCAAGTAGAGCGTCGCCTTGCTGCCGCCAAGGAAGGCGATGATGACGATGCGGCCGTCGTCGGCGAGGCACTTCAGCTCGCGGTCGACGTAGTCGCCGCCGACCATGTCGAGGATGACGTCCACGCCTTTTCCGCCGGTGGCCTGCTTCACGACCTCGACGAAATCCTCGCTCCTGTAGTTGATGGCGCGGTCGGCCCCTAGCTTCACGCAGGCCGCGCACTTCTCCGCGCTGCCCGCGGTGGCGAACACCGTGTGGCCCAGCGCCTTGACCATCTGGATCGCGGCGACGCCGATGCCGGAGGAGCCGCCCTGCACCAGGAACGACTCCCCGGCTTTCAGCCCCGCGCGGTCGAAAACATTGCTCCACACCGTGAAGAAGGTCTCGGGAAGCGACGCCGCCTCGACCGCGGACATTCCCTTGGGGAGCGGCAGGCACTGCGGCGCGGGGGCAGTACAGTATTCCGCGTAGCCGCCGCCCTGCACCAGCGCGGTCACTGTGTCGCCGACGCGCCAGCTCGTGACGCCTTTGCCGAGGGCCACGATGCTGCCCGCGAGCTCGAGGCCGGGGATGTCGGATGCGCCCGGCGGCACGGGATAGTTGCCGGCGCGCTGCATGGTGTCGGGGCGGTTGACGCCGGCGGCGGCGACCTCGATCAACACTTCGCCGGCCTTCGGTTGCGGAACGGGACGCGTGCCGATCTTGAGCACCTCGGGCTTGCCCGGTTGGGTGATCTCGACCGCGCGCATGGTCGTGGGGAGGGTCATCGTCTTCTCGGTCGGCCTGTCGTCCTGAGCGAAGCGAAGGATCTGCTCTTGCCTGTGCCAGAAAAGCGGATTCTTCGGGCGGAGTTTACCCTCGAGCGAGAGCGAAGGGCCCTCAGAATGACAAATTAGCCCCAGACGCTTTTCGACACCTCGAGAATCAGTCCCAGCTTGCGCCACTGATCGTCCGCGGTGAGCTTGTTGCCGTGGTGGGTGCTGGAGAAGCCGCATTGCGGGGAGAGGCACAGGTTCTCGAGCGGCACGTATTTCGACGCGGCCTCGATGCGGCGCTTCAGGTCGTCCTGGTTCTCCAGTTGCGGCACCTTGGAGCTCACCAGCCCCAGGACCACCATCTTGCCCTTCGGCACGTGGCGCAGCGGCTCGAAGCCGCCGGCGCGGTCGGTGTCGTATTCGAGGAAGAAGGCGTCGACCTCCAGGCGCGAGAACACTGTCTCGGCGACGTAGTCGTAGCTGCCGCTCGCGAGCCAGGTGCTCTTGAAATTGCCGCGGCAGGTGTGAATGGCGACCGTCATGTCATCGGGCACGTCGCGGATCGCAGCGTTCACCGCGTCGGCGTACATGGCGTTGTCCTTTTTCGGGTCGTCGCCGAGCTTCCTGAAATTCTCCTGCACTTTGGGATCGCCCATCATCGCGATGGTGGTGTCGTCGATCTGCAGGTAGCGGCAGCCGGCCTTGTAGAGATCGGCGATCTCCTCGCGGTACGCCTGGGTGAGATCGACCCAGAACTCGTCGAGGTCCGGATAGATCTTCTTCAACGATGCGCGGTCGCCGCGCGCGTGCAGCATGGCGGGCGAGGGCATGGTGAATTTCGGCGTGCGCTTGGTGAGCGACTTGAGGAAGGTGAAATGCTCGAGCATGCTCGGTTTGGTGCGCCGGATCTTGCCCTCGATGATCATGAACGGCGGCTGCTCCTCGGTGTTCTTGAACTTGGCCTCGCCGTAGGCGTCGCCTGCCGCCAGCTCGACGCCGTCGAACCCGTGGATGAAGTCGATGTGCCACCAGTCGCGGCGGAACTCCCCGTCGGTCACGACCTGCATGCCGACGGATTCCTGCTTCGCCACGACCTCGCGAATGTGCTTCTCCTGGACCGCGCGGAGTTGTCCGGCGGTGATCTCGCCGCGCTTCGCCCTGGCGCGGGCCTCGGCGAGCTCGGCGGGGCGGAGCAGGCTGCCGACGTGGTCGGCGCGGAACGGGGGGCGGGTGCGCTGTGTCATGGGGACTCCGGAGGCAGGAAACGGCGGGGGTCAATGCGAAATTTCCGGCAAGCGCGCTGCCGTGTCAACCCATTTTTTTTGTCCCACCCGGGACGGGCAGGGAAGTGGGACGCATTTTCGTCCGAGCCGGAATAGAATACCGCCCTTGTCGGCGGGGTTCGAGCGCTTGCTCGGTCGAACGGACGGAACCGCCGCCTGCGGGAAACTCAGAGGAGATTTTCATGATTCGCGTCGCTTTCCGATTCAGCCTCGCCTTGTGCGCGCTGCCATGGGGTTCCGGTGTGCTCGCGCAGACCTATCCCTCGCAGCCGATCAAGTTCGTCGTCCCGTATACGCCGGGAACCGGCATGGACATCATCGCGCGCACGGTTGGGCCGAAGCTCTCCGAGCGCCTCGGCCAGCCCGTGGTGGTTGAGAACAAGCCCGGCGCGAGCGGCAATATCGGCGCGGACGCCGTTGCCAAGTCCGCGCCCGACGGCTACACCGTGATGGTGACCGCGAACACCCTGCTGATCGCATCGAACCTGTACGCCTCGGTGCCCTTCAATCCGCTCGCAGATTTCTCGCCGATCTCGCTCGCGGCCAGGGGCACGCTGCTGCTCACGGCCAACCCGCAGACAGGCATCCGCTCGGTAGCGGAGCTCATCGCGAGGGCGAAGGCGGAACCGGGCAAGCTCAGCTATTCGTCGCCGGGCATCGGCACGCCGCACCACATGTCGATGGAACTCTTCAAGGACCTGACGGGAACGAACCTGCTGCACGTGCCCTACAAGGGTAGCGCCGGCGCACTGACCGACCTGCTCTCCGGTCAGGTCGCGCTCGGTTTCGTGCCGATCCACGTGGCGATGCCCTACGTCAAGGCGGGCAGGCTCACGCCGCTCGGGGTCGGGAGCGCCAAACGCCATGCCAACGCGCCGGACGTTCCCACGCTGCAGGAGTCCGGCGTCAAGGGCGCCGAAGTGGACATGTGGTACGCCTTCATGGCGGCCAAGGGCACGCCTGCGGCGATCGTTGCCAAACTCGATTCCGAGTTGCGCGCCATCTTGTCGGCGCCGGAGATCAGGGCGAGCTTCGACAAACAAGGGATGGATGCCGTCGCGTCCACGCCGGAGGAGCTCGCTGCCCTGATGAAGCGCGACTACGCGCGTTGGGCGGAGATCATCAAGAAGAACAACATCCGGGCGGAATGACATGGGCGCAAACCGCGTCCTCACCACCCACGCCGGCGCATTGCCGCGCTCCGACGAGCTGCGCCAGATGGTGTTTGCGCGCGCCGAGGGGAAAGCCTACGACCGCGACGCGCTCGCGGCGGGCCTGAAGAACGAAGTCGCCGGGGTGGTGCGCAGGCAGACCGAATGCGGCATCGACAGCGTCAACGACGGCGAACTGGGCAAGACCAACTTCACCAACTACGTGCGCGAGCGGCTCGCCGGCTTCGAGATGCGCGACTACCGCCCCGGCGTCGATCCGGCGCCGCTCAACATCACCGCGCGCGACGCCAAGGATTTTCCCCGCTACTTCGCCGGCGGCATGGGCGTGCTCACCGGCGCCGCGCAGCGCCGTCAGCTCGCCGTCTGCGTGGCGCCGCTGCGCTACGTGGGGCAGGCGTCGCTCAAGGAGGATCTGGACAATTTCAAGACGGCGCTCGCGGGGGTGAAGGTCACCGAGGCTTTCCTCCCGGCGAATACGCCAGGCACGATCGAGCACTGGCTGAGGAACGAGCATTACCCGAGCGAGGAGGCCTTTGTCGAGGCGATCGCCGAGGCGATGCGCGAGGAATACAAGGCGATTGTCGACGCGGGGTTTCTCCTGCAGATCGACGACCCGGACTTGCCCGATGGCTGGCAGATGTACCCGGACATGTCGGTGCGCGAGTATCGCAAGTACGCCACCCTCAGGGTGGACGCGATCAACCATGCGCTGCGCGGCATTCCGCGCGAGAAGGTGCGGCTGCATGTGTGCTGGGGCAGCTTCCACGGGCCGCACCGCAATGACATTCCGCTCGAGCACATCATCGACATCATCTTCCGCGTGCGCGCCTCGAGCTACTCGATCGAGGCCTCCAACCCCTGCCACGAACACGAGTGGCGGGTATTCGAGGAGGTGAAGCCGCCCGAGGGCGCGACGCTTATCCCGGGCGTGGTCGGCCACGCCTGCGACTTCATCGAGCACCCGGAACTGGTCGCCGAGCGCCTCGCGAAGTACGCGAAGCTCGTCGGCCGCGAACGGGTCATGGGCGGGACCGACTGCGGCCTCGGCCCCCGCGTCGGCAGCCCGGAGATCGCCTGGGCGAAGCTCGAAGCGCTCGCCGCCGGCGCGCGCCTTGCGAGCAAGCGGCTGTGGGCTCGTGCCTCCAAGGCTTCGAAAAAACGCGCCCCGGCGCGAAGGAAGAAAGTCAGGCGGGGCTAGTCTGGCTAGTCCGCCTTGATGTTCGCGGCCTTGGTCACCGCCGTCCACTTGGCGATGTCCCGCGCAATGATCTGCCGGAATTCCTCCGGCGTGTTGCCCGAGGGAACGATCGCCATCTGATCGAGCCGCTCCCTGATCTCGGGAAGCTTCACCACGCGCGCCACCTCCAGCTGAACCCGTTTTACGGTCGCGGCCGGCGTGGCGGCCGGTGCGAGGAATCCGGTAAACAGGCGGATCTCGACGTCGGGCACCCCGGTTTCAGCGAGCGTCGGCAGCTCCGGAAAGTTCGGGTCGCGCGCGGCCGAAGTGACGGCCAGGCCGCGCACCTTGCCACCCTTCAGCGGGCCGATCGCTGGGGGCGGGTCCATGATGGTCATGGTCACCTGCCCGGACATCACCGCGCCCACCGATTCGCCGCTGCCCTTGTAGGGGATGTGGACGAACTTCGTACCGGTCCTCTGGTTGAAGAGCTCCGCCGCGAGCTGGAAGGGTGCGGCACTCGCCGCGTAGTTCACCTTGTCCGGTCTCGCTTTTGCGTAGGCGATCAGCTCCTTCACCGAATTCACCGGCAGCGACGCACCCACCACTAGGATCAGCGGGAAATCGCCGATCATCGAGATCGGGGCGAAGTCCCGCAGTGGTTCGTAGGGGAGCTTGGAATAGAGAGCCGGATTCATGGTCATCGGGCCGCTCGGCCCCATGAGCAGCGTGTAGCCGTCCGGCGCGGCTTTCGCGACGAGTTCGCAGGACACGATGCCCTGGGCGCCGGGCCGGTTTTCGATCACGATGGGCTGCCCCAGGCCTTCGGACATCTTGGGCGCAACCACGCGCACGATGATGTCGTTGCCGCCGCCGGCAGCGTAGCCGACGATGATGCGGATGGGCTTGTTCGGGAAATTCTCCTGCGCCGGCACGGGTGCGGCGATCCAGTGCACTGCGGCGAGCCACGCAAGCGATCCGAGTATTCGTTTGAGTCTCATGAGATTTCCTCCGCACGCGCAGCTTGCCACTTGCCGCGGAGTGCAGCAAGGCCGCCTTCTCCTACTGCGGCGCTCGCGCGCCGTCAAGATTGCCTCCTCGCGCTGCGGTGGATACAGTTGCGGGAACCGTCAGGGGGTGGCAGTGAACAAGCTGGTGAACATTCTTGCGGTGGCGCTGACGTGCTGCGTCATCGCACTGTCGGCCGATCTGTTCCGTCTCGCGGGCCTGTCGCTGTATACCGAGCAGTACCTGGCCGGCCTGCTCGCCATCGCCATGCCGCTGCTGTTTTTGTACGTACCGGCACGCGGCGGACGCGGCGGGCGGAGCGGCGCGGTACCCTGGTACGACCTCCTCGTCGCCGGTGTTGCGTTTCTCGCTGCGTCCTACATCGCGGTCCGCTACGCCGCCTTGTCGGAGCTGGTGTCCCGGCGTCCCTGGGACGGGCTCCTCGCTGCCGGCGTGATGCTGGCGCTCGTTCTGGAGGGCCTGCGGCGCACCTCGGGGCTCCCGCTCGTCGTGACGACCGCGGGGTTCTTCGTTCTCGCGCTTATCGGAGGCGCCCTGCCGGGCGAACTGGCGGCGCGCTCGATTCCGCTCGATCGCCTGAGCTACTACCTCGTCTGGGATTCGTCCGCGGCTCTGGGCTTGCCGCTGAAGATCGTCGCGACCATTGTGGTGGTCTACAACCTGTTCGGCCAGGCGCTGTTCAAATCGGGCGGCTCGACTTTCTTCACCGACATTTCCATGGCCCTGATGGGCCGATACCGCGGCGGGCCGGCGAAGATCGCCATTGTCGGGTCGTCTCTTTTCGGCACCATCTCGGGCAACGTGGTGTCGAACGTGCTCTCGGTGGGCGTGGTCACGATTCCGCTGATGAAGCGCGTCGGGTTCAAGGCGCACATGGCAGCCGCCATCGAAGCGTGCGCGTCCACCGGCGGCCAGCTGATGCCCCCGGTCATGGGCATCGCCGCCTTCATCATGGCCGAATTCCTGCAGGTGCCGTATTCCCAGGTCGCGCTCGCCGCGACGATTCCGGCGGTGCTTTTCTATGTCGCGCTGTTCATCCAGGTCGACCTCGAGGCGGCGCGCAGCGGGATCCTGCCGATGGCGGCGGACCAGATCCCCAGGGTCGGCTCGGTGCTGCGCTCCGGGTGGTATTTTCCGATTCCCTTCGTCGTGCTGATCTACGCCTTGTTCTGGGGCGGCTACGAGGCGGAGACCGCGGGCCTGTTCGCGACCGCGGCGGCGGTCGCCTTCGGCTTCGCGGTTCCCTTCCGCGGCAAGCGCATCGGCGCCCGCGATGTTTACGCAATGCTGCGCGAAACGGGGCTGGGCGTGCTCGATCTGTTCATGATCGGCGCGGCGGCGGGGATGATCATCGGCACGCTCAACTACTCCGGTGTGGGTTTCACCCTCACCCTGGTCCTGCTCCACCTCGCCGGCGAGAGCCTCTGGGGTCTGCTCGTTCTCGCCGCGATCGTCTCGATCATCCTCGGCATGGGCATGCCCACCGTGGGCGTATATATACTGCTGGCTACGCTGGTGGCGCCGGCGCTCATCAAGCTGGGAATCGCGCCGATGGCGGCGCACATGTTCATCATGTACTACGGCTGCCTGTCGATGATCACGCCGCCGGTGGCGATCGGCGCATTCGCCGCCGCCAATCTCGCGGGTGCGGACCCGATGCGCACCGGATTTACCGCGATGCGCTTCGGGTGGACGGTCTTCGTCATCCCGTTCCTGTTCGTTTTTTCCGGCACGTTGCTGATGCAGGGCAGCCCGCTCGCGATTCTGCTGGACGCCGCGACCGCCGTTGCGGGCGTGTGGCTGGTCTCGGCGGCGGCGATGGGGTATGCGCTTCGCCCGCTCGCCGTTCCGGTCCGCCTGCTGTTTGGCGCGGCGGGGCTGTGCCTGCTCGTACCCCTGGATGCGTTGGAGATCGGGCGATGGATCAATATCGCCGGTGCGTGCATGGCGGCCGCCCTGTTGCTGCGCGAGCGGCACTTGAAGCGCAGCCCTGCCTCTGCAGGCGGATGACCCTCAGCGATGCGGAAAGCGGCGATGATCAAGATCGTGCGGCTGGTGAAGCGGCGAGCCGACCTCTCGCTCGCCCAGTTCAAGGATTACTGGCTGAAAGAGCACGCCGAGCATGAGCGGCGCGCGATCGAAGCGACCCCGTTGCAAAAGGTAGTGGCGAGCATCGCGACCGGCGAGGTGGCGCTGGGGACGGAACCGCCTTTCGACGGCATGGTGACGCTCCATTTCCGGAGCCTGGAGGACGCACACGCGACGTTCTCGGGATCAGCGACGACGGCGATGCGCGAGGACGCGAAGAATTTTGTCGCGCTCGACGAAGCTCCGCCGCGGATTTTCGCCGACGAGTACCTGATGTCGGAAAAGCCGGGCGTGGGATCCGCGATGAAAAGATCCGGGCAGCTCAAGATCGTCCGCACGGTCACCCGGCGCCGCGATCTGGATCATGCGCAGTTCAAGGACTACTGGCTGAAAAACCACTCGAAACTCGAGGACAGGGTCATCCGGGAATCGCCAGTCCAGCGCATCGTCGCGACCTTCGCTC
Organism: Gammaproteobacteria bacterium; assembly: GCA_041496705.1. Taxonomy (GTDB): domain Bacteria; phylum Pseudomonadota; class Gammaproteobacteria; order Burkholderiales; family SG8-39; genus VBDM01. The sequence continues at coordinate 21,965 of JBGQFD010000038.1, forward strand.
TGCCCGAGCCGGGCCAGGATCCGGCCTTCGACGGCATGGTCGAGCTCTACTTCAACAGCGTCGAGGACATCCGCGCGATGTTCGCCGGGCCGGTGCCGGCGATGATGCGCAAGGACGAGGAGAATTTCGTGCAGATGGACGCCCCGGCGGTGCGCCTGGTGGCGGAGGAATACGTGATCGGCGAAAAGGAGTAGCGAATGATCCAGGAAAAAGACGTTCAGGTGCCGATGCGCGACGGCGTGAAGATCGGCGTGCGCATTTACCGCCCGGAGGGCAGCGGTCCGTTCCCGGCCCTGTTCGCGGCTTCACCGTACCGCTACGACAACAACGAGCTGCCGCCGCGGCCGATGTTCCTGTGGCGCGAGACCGGGCCGATCGACTGGTACGTCGGGGAGGGCTACGCCTATGTGCACGCCGACGTGCGCGGCACCGGCATCTCCGGGGGCGAGTTCGATTTCCTGAGCCGCGCGGAGCAGCACGATCTCTACGACGTGATCGAATGGATCGCGAAGCAGAAATGGTCGAACGGCAAGGTGGCGGGGATCGGCCAGTCGTACTACTGCATGTCGCAGTGGTTCATGGGCATCCAGAACCCGCCGCACCTCGCCTGCCTCGCCGTCTACGACGGCATGAACGATCCGTACCGCTACATCGCGTTCCGCGGTGGCATCGAGAGCAACTTTCCGCTGTTCTGGTTCAACTCGAGCGTGCGCGTGCCGAATCTGTACCCGGCGAACGGCGACCATCCCCGCATGCTCGAGAAGGACTTCTACCTCGACGTGCAGCGCCATCCCAACTACGACGACTACTGGAAGGAGCGCACCGCCGCCGAGCACCTGGACAAAATCAAGGTGCCGATCTTCTCCATCGGCGTCTGGGCGAAAATGGAACTGCATCTCGCCGGCAACATCCTCGGCTATCAGAAGGCCCGGGGAGAGAAGAAGCTCTTCATCACCGGCACGGCGACCGCGGTCACTTCGCAGATCGATTTCAACAACATCGAATTCCACAAGAAATACCTGCTGCCGTTCTACGGCAAGTACCTGAAAGGCGAAAAGACGGGCTACGACGAGCGGCCCAACGTCGAGTACGTGGTGAAGAACACGGGTGTCGCACGCTCTTTCGATTCCTGGCCGCCGCCCGGCACGCGAAAAGCAAAGTTCTATCTCGGGAAAGGACCCACGGGGTCCGTCACATCGCTGAACGACGGTTCGCTGCAAAGCGCGGCCCCCGGCGCCGACGGCGGGAGCGCGAGCTACGCCTATCCGCATCCTCGCTGGGTGCTCGGCGTAGTCGCTATCGGCCCGCAGGGACCCGATCCCGCGGCGGCGGTGCTCACTTTCACGAGCGCGCCGCTCGAGGCGGACATGGAGATCGCCGGCCACGGCAAGGCGATCCTGCACGCTTCCTCGACGCGCAACGACATGGATTTTCACGTCAAGGTTTCGGAGCAATTCCCGCAATCCCCGGACGAGCGCGCGAAAGGGGTGCAGCCGCGCTATGTGATCGTGACGAAAGGCTGGCTGCGGGCCTCGCACGGCATGGAGCGCGATACCTCGCGCAGCACCGAGGACATTCCGCACTACACGCACGCGAACCCGAAGCCGCTCACCCCCGGCAAGGTCTACGCGCTCGAGATTCCCCTGATGGCGATCGCCTGGCGCTTCCAGAAGGGCAGCCGCATCCGCATCGAGATCGCCTGCGGAGATTCACCGATCACCGACGGCCTTTTCTTCCACGTCTACCGCCCCGACAAGATCGGCACCGACACCATCCATCACGACGCCGCGCACCCGTCGCAGGTGATTTTGCCGGTGCTGGAAGTGAACTAACCCAGCTACTTCATCAGTCCGACTTCCCTGTAATACTTCGCCGCCCCCGGATGGAACGCGAGGCCTTCGAGCGGCTTCGCCATGTTCTGCGGCTGGAACAGGAGGAACGGCGGGAAGGTCGCCGCGAGTTCCTGCTTGTTCTCGTGCAGCGCCTTTGTCACCCTGTAGACGACGTCCTCGGAGACCTTGGCATTGGTGACCAGCGTCATGTCGAAGGCGACCAGGCTGGTCGGTTTGCTGATGCCTTCGATCGGCGGCGTGGTTCCGACCTGGATGACGTACGCGCCCGGCAGCAGCGCCTGCACCCGCTTGATCGCGTCCGGGGCGGTGTTCACTTCGAGGACGCGCACGCCGCCGACGCTGGCGTGCGCCTGCTTGACCTGCGGCGAGCCCAGGGCGAAGAACATCACGTCCACCTTCCCGCTCATGAAGTCCTCGGCCTGGCGAACCACGTTAGGCGCCGGAACCTTGATGACGTCGCTGAAGCCGAGCCCGGCGTTCGCCAGATGCGCCTCGATGATGCGCGCGATGGTCTTCTGCGCGTTGAAGTCGCTGGAGACGCGCTTGCCCTTCAGGTCGCCGATGGTCTTGATGCTGGAGTCGGCGCGCACGTGCATCGCGACGCGATACGGGATAAGCGAGCCCACGTAGCGCATCGCCGGATGCGGGCCCTGCCCCTGGTATTCGCCGGTCCCGGTGGCGAAAAAAGTAGCGTCGAACGAGTTCGACACGTTGAAATCCCCGGTGCCGCTGTCGATCTCCTCGAAGCCCGTGCTCGCCTGCGCCTGGACGATCGCCCGGAGCTTGGACTTCTCGACCACGACCTTGGCGATCGCCTGGCCGGCGGAATTCGAGAAGGACCCGGCCGGCGTGGTGACGAAGCCGATCGTCTGGGCGCCCGCCGCGCCGGCGAGGAAGGCAAGACTGCAGGGGAGGATACTCAGCGATTTCATGATGGGACCTCGTTGTGATCAGCGGCAAACTGCTTCGGCACGAGCTTGCGTTCAGGCGGGAAGAATACCGCCGCTGCGAATGTCGCGAGCGCCAGTGTTCCCAGCACGAAGTAGAGCGCCCGGAAATCGCCGCTCGACTGGTAGAGCCCTGCGACGAGCGGCACGGCGAGCGCGCTGGCGCTGAAGGAGACGACGTAGCGCACGGCGTACGCCCGGGCGCGCCACTCCTCGGCGGTGTAGCGCGCAATCATCGCGTCGTTGATCGGAATCTGGCCGAAGACGAAGAACATCATTGCCACCGCGACCAGCAGCATCATGGCGTTTTCGGTGGTTCCCGCCAACAGGAGCAGCGGCACCTGCAGGGCGACCACCGGCACAAACACCGACTTGAGCGGGCGGCGGTCGAGCCACCAGCCGACGCAAAGCTGCGCCATCGCCGCAATCAGGTAGACCCCGCACACCAGCACGCCGATGCCGAAGGTCGAGTGCGTGAGCGCGGAAAGCCTCTGGTCGAACACCTTGGGCATGGAAATCGTGGTGGCATTGAAAATCACGCCGCCGCAGGCCGTGGCGACCGTAAGGACGGCGAACACGCGGGCGAGATCCGCGCGGGAAAATCCGGGCGCGGCAGTCGCACGTCGCGCTGCGCCTGTCGGCGATCCGCGTGGCGCGAGGCACACGAACGCCACGCCGGCGAGCACCGCCATGGCTCCAGGCACGATGAACGCCGCACGCCAGCCCACGCTGTCGGCGAGCGCGCCGGCGATCAATGCCGAGAAGGCCACGCCCGCGTTTCCGAATACGCCGTTAACCCCGAGCACCCGCCCGACGTTCTCGCGATTCGCGACCAGCATGGCGATGCCGACGGGATGGTAGATGGCGGCGAAAACCCCGATGCCGGTCAATCCCAGGGCGACCTGCGCGCGTCCGGTCGCGAGGCCGGTAAGAATGCTCGCCGCGCCGATGCCGAAGAAAAACACCACCATCATGCCAAAGCGGCTCCAACGGTCGGCCATCCACCCGGCGGGGATGGAACAGGCGCCAAAAGCGATGAAGCCACCCAGGGAAAGAGGCAGCAGCTCCGCGTAGCCACCCCCGAGCTCGGTGCCCATGGCCAGCACGACCGTCGGGAAGATCAACATGAGCAGGTGATCGAACGTGTGCCCCAGGTTGAGGAACAGGGTCGGGCTGCGCGCGAGATTCATGGGCGAATCATAGCGTGCGGCGCCCCAGGCTGCTCGGCGTCGGGCGCGCGAAAGCGCCGGGAAAACTGGAAAATCGGCGGGTTTAGGATAACAATGCAATGCAACGTTGCCGCAAGCCCGGGTCCGCGGCGGCCCGTTCGGAGAACAGGGGAGCATCATCATGAGGGCAAGTCGGATTCTTGCGGTGCTGGCCGCCGTGCTGCTCGCCTGCGGTCTCCCCAGAGCCGAGGAGTCGAAGCCGGAGGCCCGGTTTCTGAACGCCCAACAGGCTCAGGCGAAACTCGAAAAAGAAGCCGAAGACATGCTTGCCGCGGTGGTGCGCGTCAGGATGAAGGCCATCGCCGACGCACGCAGTAACGCGTCGCTTGGCCAGACTCGCGAAGGGACGGGCGTCGTCATCGACGATCGCGGACACGTCGTGACTATCGGGTACATCGTCATCGAGGCCGACTCGATCGAGATTACCACCCAGGACAACAAGACCGTTCCTGCGGTCCTCCTGGGTTACGACCACGCGAGCGGATTCGGCTTGCTCAGGCCCACCCTGCCGCTGGGCCTGAAGCCCATGCCCATGGGACAGGCCGACGACTTGAGCGTGCGCGAGCCGGTGATGATTCTGCCCGCAGGGGGCCGGGAGGTGGCGAGCCTCGCCTACGTCGTCGCCAAGCGAAAGTTTTCAGCGAGCTGGGAATACCTGCTCGAGTCGGCCATTTTCACCTCGCCGCCGACGTACCAGTGGGCCGGGGCAGCGCTCGTCAGCCGCGAGGGCAAGCTCGTCGGCATCGGTTCGCTCCTGGTGCGCGAATCCCTCGAGGGCGGATCGCAGGTGCCGGGAAACATGTTCGTGCCGATCGACCTGCTGAAACCCATACTCGGCGATCTGGTCGCAAAAGGACGCAGGCGCGAGCCGGCGCGTCCCTGGCTCGGGCTGGCGACGGAGGAAGTCCAGGGCCATCTGTTCGTGACGCGCGTCTCACCGGACGGGCCGGCGGACAAGGCCGGGATCAGGACCGGCGACATCGTGCTGGCCGTGGGCGCCGACGCCGTCAAGAACCACGAGGAGTTCTACCGCAAGGTCTGGGGGATGGGCGCGGCCGGAATCGAGGTGCCGCTCAAGTTGCTGCAGGGGGCGGAGATGCGCGAACTCGGCATTCGCTCGATCGACCGCTTTCAGTACTTCAGGGAAAAACCGGCCTACTGAATCGAAAAAAAACCGGCGTAGGCCGCGAAGCTCGCGGTACGCCGGAAGGGCCTTGCAGAGGAGAGCAAAAACTTTACGGGCGGTTGCGCGCCATCCGGCGGAAGCCGGTTTCGAAATCGTTCCCCGCCGCGAATTCAAGGTCTTTACCGCGGCTGGTCTGCATCTGGAATATCGACAGCACGGTCCCGAAGGCAAGGCCGGCTACGCACATGACTTGAATCGCGACGATCAGGGCATCCATGGTGAACTCCCGCTCTCTGGTTCAATGTTTCGACACCTTGTATGAAGCAGGAAGCGGGCCAGCCTGTGACAAAGAGGTCTTATATTAGTAACTATATGATATATATAGAGTATTATTGTTACTCAGCCTGCTGGTGTCCGGCCGAGCCGGGTCCAAAGGGTGTTGCCGGTTCGTCGCTTGTCGTGTCGTGAACGGTGACCTGTCCGCAGCAACGCTCCCCCAGGAACGCCATCGCTTCGATGCAGGCGTGCTGGGAGACTACCTGCGGGACCGAGTCGAGGGCCTGAGCGGGCCACTGACGGTCGAGCAGTTCCGGGGAGGACAGTCCAACCCGACCTTTCTCCTGGGCGCGGGAACCCGCCGCTACGTGCTGCGCGCCAAACCTGGGCCGGCCGCCAAACTCCTGCCCTCGGCGCACGCCGTCGAGCGCGAGTTCCGGGTGATCAGCGCTCTGGGCGCGACCGGCGTTCCGGTTCCCCGGACCTACTGCCTTTGCGAGGACGAGAGCGTGATCGGCCGGGCCTTTTACCTGATGGAATACGTCGAGGGCCGCGTGCTCTGGGACCAATCGCTGCCGGGAATGACCGTTGGCGAGCGCGCGGCGATCTACGCCGAAATGAACCGCGTGATCTCGACGCTGCACCGCGTCGACTACGCGGCCGCCGGCCTCGCCGACTACGGCAAGCCGGGCAACTACCTCGCGCGCCAGATCGGACGCTGGAGCCGCCAGTACCAGGCCTCGGAGACCGAGCCCATCGAGGCAATGCGCCGGTTGATCGCGTGGCTGCCGGAGAACATTCCGCCGGGCGACGAGACCGCGGTCGTGCACGGGGACTACCGTCTCGACAACCTGATCTTCCATCCGCGCGAGCCGAAGATTCTCGCGGTCCTCGACTGGGAGTTGTCGACGCTAGGACATCCGCTGGCGGACTTTTCCTATCACTGCCTAAGCTGGCACATTCCGCCGGGAAAGTTTCGCGGCATCGCGGGCCTCGATCTGGCCTCGCTCGGCATCCCGGGCGAGGAGGCGTACGTGGCCGCATACTGCGCGAGCACGGGGCGCGCAGGAATCGCACACTGGAACTTCTACCTTGCCTACAATCTGTTCCGGATCGCGGCCATTCTGCAGGGCGTGATGAAGCGTGCGCTCGAGGGCATCGCGTCGAGCGACCAGGCGCTCGATGCCGGCAGGCGCGCCCGGCCGCTCGCCGAACTGGGCTGGGAGTACGCCGACAAGGCGATGAGAGAGGGCTGAATCGAGGGCATATGGATTTCGCATACTCGGAGAAGGTGAAAACCTTGCAGGCGAGGCTCGCGCGCTTCATGGACGAGCACGTCTATCCCAATGAGCGCCGCTTCCACACGGAAGTCGCTGCGAACCGCGCCGCGGGCAATGCCTGGGTGCCGACGCGCCTTATCGAGGAGTTGAAGCCGAAGGCGCGTGCCGAAGGGCTGTGGAACCTGTTTCTGCCGCGCTCGCCTCGGGTCCCGGAAGGCCTTTCCAACCTCGAGTACGCCCCGCTTTGCGAAATCATGGGGAGAGTGCCCTGGGCCCCGGAGGTGTTCAACTGCTCGGCGCCCGATACCGGAAACATGGAGACGCTGGAACGATACGGCAGCGAGGAGCAGAAGCGGCACTGGCTCGATCCACTTCTGCGGGGCGAGATCCGCTCGGCGTTCCTCATGACCGAGCCCGACGTGGCGTCTTCGGATGCGACCAACATCCAGTGCCGCATCGAAAAGCTCGGCGGCGACTACGTGGTGAACGGCCGCAAGTGGTGGTCCTCCGGCGCCGGCGATCCCCGCTGCTCAGTCTTCATCGTGATGGGGAAGACCGATCCGGGGGCGGCGAAGCACGCGCAGCAATCGATGATCCTCGTGCCGCGCGACGCCGCCGGTGTCAGGATCCTGCGGCCTCTCAAGGTATTCGGCTACGACGACGCTCCCCACGGCCACATGGAAATCGCCTTGGAAAACGTGCGCGTGCCCGAATCCAACCTGCTTCTCGGGGAAGGCCGCGGCTTCGAGATCGCCCAGGGGCGCCTTGGACCCGGGCGCATTCATCACTGCATGCGCCTGATCGGCGTCGCCGAGCGGGCGCTCGAGGCCATGTGCCGGAGGACGCTCGCCCGGGTCGCCTTCGGCAAGCCCATCGCGGAACAGACGGTGACGCAGGAGCGGATCGCGGAGAGCCGCATCATGATCGACTCGGCGCGGTTGCTGGTCCTCAACGCCGCCTACAGGATGGACACGGCGGGCAACAAGGCCGCGCGCGCGGAGATCGCGATGATCAAGGTGCTCGCGCCCAATGTCGCCTGCAAGGTGCTCGACTGGGCGATCCAGGCGCACGGCGGCGCCGGGGTGGCGGACGATTTCCCGCTCGCGTACATGTACGCCCAGTCGCGCACGCTGCGCCTGGCCGACGGTCCAGACGAAGTGCATCGGGACGCGATCGCGAAGCTGGAGTTGGCAAGAGAAGGTTAGCGCACATGCAGGACGTGCGGGTCGCGCTGCTCGACTTGAAGGAAGAGTCGGAGTCCGGGGAGCTTGCGCCGGCCGCGACGGTGGTGTCGGTGGTTCCCCGCATTCGCACCGACCACGTGCGGCGTGTTCTATGCAAGGTTGACGGCCGTGGACGATCCGACGCCCT